>JBMNVE010000023.1:0-30175 GCA_050946655.1 Anaerovoracaceae bacterium | reverse complement strand
AATTACTCCTACATGCTCATGTTGGATCGAAAAACTAACGAGCAGTCAGCCTGCTCGTTAGAAAAAATACTTGTTATATTTTTGTGGATTTTAGGCCCCACCCCAACATTTGACATAGAGCCAAAATTTATCTATATTTTTGTGGATTTTGGGTTTATACAATACCCTGAGCCATCATAGCTTCTGCTACCTTCAGGAAGCCTGCGATGTTGGCACCCTTAACCAGGTCATATTCACCGTTGTAGTACTGTCTGGAAGCGTGAGCACAAGCATCGTGGATACCTACCATGATGGTCTTCAGCTGCTTATGCACATCGTCAGCTGCAAATACGGTCTTGCCGCTGTTCTGTCCCATTTCGATACAGGAGCAAGCTACGCCACCGGCGTTTGCTGCCTTGGAAGGTCCGACTGTGACGCCGTTTTCCTGCAGGTAAGCTATTGCTTCGTTGGAGGATGCCATGTTGGATCCTTCGCAGACAAACTTAGTACCGTTTGCAACGAGAGTCTTAGCATCATCGATGAGGATCTCGTTCTGTGTTGCACAGGGGATGTAGAGGTCAGCCTTAACAACCCATGGCTTCTGCCCGGGGATAAACTTGGATCCGGGGAACTTGTCAGCATAAGGAGCACAGATGTTTTTGCCGCTTCCTCTCAGCTCCAGAAGGTAGTCAACCTTTTCACCGGAGATCCCTGCTTCGTCCAGGATATATCCGTCGGGACCGGAGATGGTGATCAGCTTAGCGCCCAGCTCATTGAGCTTTCTGGCGGTACCCCAGGAAACGTTTCCGAATCCGGAGATTGCTACAGTCTTTCCTGCAAGCTTTTCGCCGCATGCTTCCAACATAGCGTTGGCATAGTAAACGATACCGAATCCGGTAGCTTCTGTTCTGCCGTAGAGTCCGCCCCATGTGAGACCTTTACCGGTAAGAACGCCTTCAAATCTGTTGACGATTCTCTTGTACTGGCCGTACATGTAGCCGATTTCCTTTGCGCTTACGCCCAGGTCACCTGCGGGAATGTCTGTTTCAGGACCGATGTGTCTGTACAACTCAGTAACAAACGCCTGACAGAATCTCATGATTTCCGCGTCGCTCTTGCCGTTAGGATCAAAGTCCGAACCGCCCTTGCCTCCACCGATGGGAAGCCCGGTCAAACTGTTTTTGAAAATCTGCTCGAAACCGAGGAATTTGATGATTCCGGGGTTAACGCTGGGAGCAAAACGGATCCCGCCTTTGTAAGGTCCGATAGCACTGTTAAACTGATAACGATAGCCCTTGTTTACATGGACCTTACCTGCATCGTCTGTCCAGCAAATTCTAAAGGTGATCCCTCTCTCGGGCTCTACCAATCTCTCCAGAATACCGGCAGCTTCGTATTCGGGATGCTGTTCGAACACGGGAGCGAGAGAAGTCAATACTTCTTCAACGGCCTGATGGAACTCAGTTTCACCCGGGTTGTTTTTCTTGCACATTTCGATACAGTTTTGAACATAGTTCGACATTTCTTGTTCTCCTTTTCAAAAAATATTGGCAATATGGATAGTTTTTTACTAGTTAAAAATATATCAAAAATCGATTGAAAATGCAACCGTCACGCGGGAAGTTATAATATTCTGATAATCCCTATTTTCTATTGTATCTGACCACCTATGCAGCAGAAAGGGATTATGATAGAATACTAGCCAGAAAGCCGATTTATAATTACGTGAGGAGAACAGGCCGGCAGAGGGTCCGGAGGAATGATATAATGGCAAGTCAATGGAATTACAGGGGGTGGAAGGCTTGACAAAGAAAAAGACAAGAGAATTATACAGGTCGCTGGAAGACAGGTTGACAGACAGAGACTTTCTAAAAAAGTTGGGGATGTCTAAAAGGACCATGATGAACATACTTTCACGCTTCCGATGGAGAGAAAAGGCAGAGATGGCGGTCGTGGCAGACAACATCGATTGCCGCTGGGTCCTGGACTTGGCTGCGGAATCTCTGGATAGCATATGTCCCCGGCCTGCCGAAGGATGGCTGGAATACAGTTTTAAGTACACCCTCTACTCTCTCTTTCCCAATGGGGAGGAACCCAACGATGAACAGTACCGAAAGGGGCGACTTTTTTTCAATGAGATCCTGACGATCATGTTGGAATTTGAAAAGAAAAAGCGTCCATTTTCTCCGGCTCGGGACATGGATCTTTTGCCCAGAGAAGGCCTGGATCGTTATGCTGCAGGAGGAGAGTATGAAAAACTGCTGGACGGCATCAAAGAAAACTACATCTTTGCTTTTATGAAGCTGTCTGCGGAAATCACCCCTTACAATACATGGGGGCACATATGCGGCGTCCACTTTGTGGCCATGCATGTAGCAAGACAGCTGGAGAAAGCACAAGTGCCCATCGACTTGGCCTTGACCTCCGGCGCGGCGGCTTCACATGATATCGGAAAATACGGTGTAAAAGAAAAGGAGAGCGGAAGGATCCCCTATCTTCACTATTACTATACCAGCCAATGCATGACAGAGAGAGGGATGCCACTGATCGCCCATATTGCCAGCAACCATTCCACATGGGACTTGGAACTGGAGAACCTTTCCGTGGAATCCCTGGTGCTGATCTATGCAGACTTTCGTGTCAAGAGCACGAGGTCAGAAAGTGGCGAAGAAATCATCAACTTCTATACCCTTGATGATGCCTTTGAAGTGATCTTAGGAAAACTGGATAATGTGGATGATGCCAAGAAGGCCAGATACACCAGAGTCTACCAAAAACTTCATGATTTTGAAAAGTACATGGAGCACCTTGGAGTTTCCACCGACATTGACAGGACACAGATGAAAAGAGTGAAGCACAAGGACGCATCTCTGCTCCGCAGCGACGAGGCAGTAGAAAGGCTCAAATATCTGGCTATCGAACACAACATCAAGGTGATGAACAGTTTCAACAGCGAAGTTTCCTTCGGGACGATTTTGGAAGATGCCCGAAGCGAAAAACTATGGAAGAACATTCGAGCATATATCAACACACTCCAAGAGTACTTCACCTACATGACCCAGAAACAAAAACAGCTGGCTATCAACTTTCTCTTCGACCTCCTTGCTCATCGAGAGGGAGATATCCGAAGGCAAGCTGCTGCTCTATTGGGCAAGATCATTGCCAGCTATGATGAAATCTATCGAAAGGAACTGCCCGAAGGGGTTTACGATGATTTCCTCAACAAGGAGAGCGGGAAGATTTGGAGGATGCATTTAGAAAACGTATTGAAGCCTGAGCTGCAAACCACGGAGCAGCAAAGGCGTTGGATCGGCTATACCCTCAAGATCACTTTGGAAAGCTTGTTGAATCATGCCAGAGAGAAGGACGGAGAGAAGTATTTAAGGGATATGGTTTCCATGCTCCCATCCACCCTGGGTGATCGCGAGGCTATGTTCATTGCCCTCAACACGGTATTGAACATCCCGCTACCTATGTACACCTATGACTGCATCGATCGAATCTTGGATTTTGCAGATTCAGCCTTTCAATGGGAGGATCTTGAAGTGAGGGTGGCCGTGCTCCGCTGGATCAAGCATTTGGTCACGGAAAAAGAGGGGTTGGAACTGTCAAAAGCAAATATAGAATTGATCTTGTCCATGCTTCAGACGCCTATCGGAAAAGAAGAGGGGGCCGGTGTCATCTACCTGAAATACTCCATCAGGACCGCTTTGCAGATAGAAGACGAGGTCACCTGTGCTTGCCGAAAGATGCTTTATGAAAAAGGAGAAGCCACTTCGGATATATTCAGAGAAAACCTGAAAGTGGGTACCCCTTGGGTCATCAAAGCCGTAAATATAGAACTGCTTCTGGATGAGCTGAAGCAGGGGGCGACAAAGGAAGTGTTCTACATCGGCAGCCACCTTTCAAACCTGCTGAAGGTCAGCGAGAGAGTGACGGTGCGTCACCGGGCGGGGGCAGGTCTGATCGAGATATTTGAGTTGTTGAACTTGGATCAGAGGAATGAGATCGTGGTGGAACTGACCAAGGGGCTGGAAATCGGAGAATATCAGTTTTCCAAGTATATCCCTGAGTATTTGGGTATGCTGGTTCTGAAACTTCATCCCAATGAATTAAACGAGGCCATCAGAGATCTGGGCGTCCTTCTGGAGAGCAGAAACGATAGGGTTGCGTCTGTCACCTTAAATACCCTGGGAGAGATCCTGAAGAACTACTCCTCTTACGAGGGAGCATTTGACGAGACTAAGGAAGTCTATGAGGAAAGAAAACAAAAGATTTTGGGCATGATCCTAAGGGGAATGGCCAACTATCATAAAGTCGTCAACCAGGAAGCCTTTATGGTCATGGGCCAGTATATTTTTGGGACGCAGAAATTGGACCTGAACGAAAAATTCCATATGTTCAAGGTGGTCTTCAAGAAGATGCTTACCTTGGTGGAAGGAGAGAAGGAGTCCCAGTTATCCTTCTTCAACAATGCTGCCGCCTTGAACCACATTTACCGGTTCATTTCAGATTACAATTTCTACATGGAGAAGATCAGCCTGGCCGATAATAAAAAGGTTGCTTTCTTCCCGGGGACTTTTGACCCGTTTTCCCTCAGCCATAAAGCCATCGTAAGAACCATCAGAGATATGGGATATGAAGTGTATTTGGCCCTGGATGAATTTTCCTGGTCCAAGCGGACTCAGCCGCGAAAAATCAGGAGAAAGATCGTGACCATGTCCGTTGCCGATGAATACGGGGTCTATATCTTCCCGGACAACGAGCCCATCAACATAGCAAGCTCAAAGGATCTGAAAAAGCTTCGCGGCCTTCTTTCCGGCAGGGAAACCTACATCGTAGTGGGAAGCGATGTGGTTTCCAATGCATCTTCTTATCTGCAGCCACCCACAAAGAACTCCATACACAGCCTGAACCACATCATCTTTAAACGGGTAAGCAGCGGGGAAGGGGATGACCGATTGCTGGAGGAGAGAAAGAAGCTGTTGACGGGGAAGGTGAAGGAACTTACCCTTCCCACTCATCTGGAGGACATCAGTTCCACCCAGATCCGGGAGAACATCGATGATAGCAGAGACATTTCCAGCCTTATCGATCCCATCGTACAGAACTATATTTATGATTTGAGCCTGTACATGCGTGCTCCCCAGTATAAATCTGTCTTTTCGGAAACATCCTTGAGATTTTCATCCCAAAAGGAGGATGGGCGAAAAGTCCTGACCTTGCGAGATGGAACACAGGGAAATAAATGCCTTGCCACCACCGGTGTTATCCAGGTGGTAACGGCCAACTTATACGATGAGTTTCAAGATCAAAATGTATCCGCCTACATCCGTCAGCATGCCTTGGGAAAAATTCTTGTGATCAAGTCATTCAAGGGTGAAGACAGGCGATTCCCCGGGGATACAAGGCAGATGATCCTTACCGAAACCCTTTCGGAAGCCCTTAAGGATGACTTTACTTATGCCATTTATCATCCTGACGACAAGGATGAGTTGAACAGTACTACACTTGAGATCCTGGATCTGCAGGGCTTCAAAGAGGTGGTACTTGATGGCAGGAACATGGGTATATATACGGTGGATATGCGGAATCCGGTGGTGGTATTCCAGAATATGGACACGGTCCTCAAGGATCCCTTTGACCACAATGCCAGAGTTGATCAGATCATTTCCGTGGCCCATAAAAGGCTTCAGAAGGCTCTGACCGGGCTCTACCCGGGCAGTCTGATTTTGTCCTTTAATTCCGGGATCATGTACGGCAAGTTGATCAAAAAGGTAGCTGCGGCCAATCACGTGTCCAGTGTACCGTTAAAGAGGAGAAAACTGGGGCCCAACATGTGTGTGCCCTTCGGCAGGATCATGAAGACAACGGTCTTCCCCAATACGGTCACCAAGACGCTCCACACGGAAAAGAGCTTTTCCCCGGACTTGACCACCTTTTCCATCAAGGAATATCCCTTTTATGCTTCCATCCCGGATCAAATCAGGACGATCCGATCCTTTGATCGACCGGTGATCCTGGTGGATGATCTTCTTCACAAGGGATACCGGATGAAGAGTCTAGATCCTGTGCTAAAAGAGAACGGGATAGAGGTGGAGAGGCTCATTGTCGGGCTTTTGTCCGGGAGGGGCAAGGATTTGATGACCGTCCAGGAAAGAGAAGTGGACAGCGTGTATTTTGTCCCCAATCTGCGAGCCTGGTTTGTGGAGTCCAGTCTATATCCCTTTATGGGAGGAGATGGGGTAACCAGGGACACGGGAGCTGTTCATGACGCCTTTACGGCCATCAACTTGATCATGCCCTATGTTAAGCCCAGATTCCTGTGGAATACCGATGAAGATGCTTTATTCCGATTTTCCAAGGTCTGCCTGGAGAATGTAAGGGATATCTTCCGGGTCATCGAAGAGGAATACCAAAACATCTTCCAGAGAAAGCTGACCCTGGACCGGCTCAGCGAAGCGATCCTCTTCCCCAGGCTTCCCGATATCGGGCAGAGCCTCAATTACGATAGAAGCATTTCCGCATCTTCATATATTGAAAGTGACATTGAGCGGTTGACCAGGTTGAAAGGATTGGGATTATGAGATACATCAGTGAATTATGGGAAGACAATAGGCAGATCGTGCTGCGGGACGATAGTTTTCTAATTCCTGTGGATAGGAAAGCGAAGTCGAAGTACAGAATCAACATTCTCGCCCTGGGGGATGTGGGGAGCATGCTCCTCATCGGACTTCGGGTCATGGGAGGAGACATATGCTCCGCCATCGGTATAAGGGATATCAGTGGAGAGGTGATGGACCGCTACATCCATGAAATCAATCAGATTACTATGCCGGAAGACTACGCCACTTTCCCTCCTGTGGGGATAGCAAAAGATCTATTTGATTGTGATGTTTTTCTGTTCTGTGCCTCCCGAGGAGTTCCTCCTCTGGACAAGGTGGTGAAGGATGTTCGCATGGCACAGCTGGATGCCAATCGGTCCCTTGTTGAGACTTATGCCAAAGAGGCGGTGGAAAAGGGGTTTACAGGTGATTTCTTCGTAGTATCCGATCCGGTGGACCAATTGTGCAAGGCCGCCGTGGATTGCGGGCTCAGTCCCGGTCAGGTCCATGGCTTCGGCCTGGGGGTGATGAATGCCAGGGCGGCATTTTATGATGAAAGTGGTTTGTATGCTAAGGAAGGCAGGGTTTATGGCCCTCATGGGGAAGATCTTGTGGTTGCCAACAGTGTACTCTCCTACGATCATGACATCTCTATGGAGCTGACCAAGAAAACCGTTGAAGCCAATTTGAAGGTGAGAGCATTGGGGTTCAAACCGTTCATCGCACCGGCCTTTTCATCCGGCGCCATCTCCGTTTTGGAACTGCTAAGAGGCCATCGCCACTACAGCTCCCTGTACTTTGGCGGTGCCTTCTTGGGCGTGATGAACCGGAGAACACAGGAAGGCGATGAAGTGGAAAACATTCCCTTGGACCCGGCACTGTTTGAGCGGATCCGGCATGCGTATAGGCGACTGAAAGAAGTGTGAGGGAGCGTTTCTGTACATTTCTTGTGATTTCGAGCCGATTAGTTAGGAAAGTTGGGCTGTCGAAGACTGGTGCTGGCACTGTTTCTGTACATTTCGATCGATTTCAGGCCGATTAGTTAGGAAAGTTGAGCTGGCGAAGGCCGGTGACGGCACTGTTTCTGTACATTTCGATCGATTTCGGGCTGATTAGTTAGGAAAGTTGGACTGGCGAAGGCAGGTGACGCCACTGTTTCTGTACAAATTGAAGAATTATAGGGTGTATGTACAGAAACGGATCATTGCAGCCAACACCACGTATACCGACTGGCTTTGGATTTTGGCGAGAAACCGCGGAGGCAAATGGAAGCACGTCGATCACGGATATTGATATAATTACTGTTATAGAAACGATATAGAATATGAGGAGAGATATGGAAGAGTTTATACTGGTGAAGCCATTTTGCAGCGATGTAGAAATGACCGCCAGAATAGAAAAAATTCTGGCGGAAGTCGCTTCCAGCTACGCTTATGAATTGGTGGAAACTGCAGAGGAACTGGAAAATACCTGTTGCAAGAATCGCAGGATCCTTTTTGCTGTTACCTTAGGGGCTTCGGGGATCAATCTGCAATACTACAAGATGCTCCAGCGCATCCGACTGGAGCCCGGTTTCTTTGAAGGCAGTGTAGGGGGCGTGATCGTTGACGGGAAGAGTGAACTCTTCACCAAATCGGTAGCCAGGGATCTGGTGTTCAGCGCCAATCTTTCCGGCTGCACTTTTCCCGGATCGCCTTTGGTAGAGGGCACCGGAACCCTTAGGAACTTTAACATCGTGGCAAAAAATCTGGACACGGACAATTACGGTGCCTATGTGGAGTCGGGAAAGAACCTTATCCGAAATGTGATGACCTTTCAAAAATCCCAGGTGGAAAAGCCTGACTTTCTTACTATCCATGTGGGCAATTCTGAAAAATCCAATACTTATTCTCTTTGGTCCCTGATCAAGAAAGAACTGAAGGGTTTTGATATTACGGAAATTTCCCTGAGAGACGGAGAAATCAAGGACTGCAGGGGATGTGCCTATGAAACCTGCCTTCACTACGGGGAGGAACAAAAATGTTTTTATGGAGGTGTGATCACCCATGAAGTATATCCGGCCATCCTTAAATGCGATGGACTGATGATGATCTGTGCCAATTACAATGATGCGGTGAGCGCCTATCTTACCGCCTTTATCAACAGGCTTACCTCTATCTTTCGGGTGCACCGCTTCTATGAAAAGCGTCTGTATGCGGCCATCGTTTCGGGCTACAGCGGATCGGATATTTTGGCAAGGCAGCTCATCGGAGGCCTGAACATGAATAAAACCTTTATGTTGCCCCCCAGGTTTGCTATGATGGAGACAGCCAATGACCCGGGTGCTCTCCTTCTCCAAGAGGGGATATTTGAAAGAGCCGAGGACTTCGGAAGGCGCATCTTTGCAGAATTCATAACTTGCAATGGACAGGGAGAGTAGAGTATAATTGAGGACGCGAAAGGAGGAGTGACATGGAAGAAAAAATGACATTTGAAGAATTGACGGACTTTGTGTTGGAAAGATTGGAAGAAAAACAGTACAAAGTTGTCAGAGAAGAACTCCTCAACCATAATGTTGCGGACATCGGGGAAATAATCGAAGAAATTCTGGATGAGATCGGCCTGGATACTGCGATCATCGTGTATCGTATGTTGCCCAAGGACATCTCCGTAGAGGTGTTTTCCTATCTTCCCACGGAAGACCAAGTTGAGATCATCAACGGGATCACCGATAGGGAAATCAACTACATTATCGAAGAACTGGACTTCGATGATAAGATCGATGTGCTGGAAGAGCTCCCTGCCAATATTGTAGATAAGATCCTGGAAAAGACCCCCAAGAAGGAACGACATCAAATCAATACCTTCCTCAATTATCCGGAGAATTGTGCCGGGACTTTGATGACCCCGGATTATATCAGCCTCCAAGAGCATATGACCGTAAAAGAAGCCCTCAATTATATTCGCAGAGAGGGCATGGATAGCGAAACCATATACACCTGTTACGTCAAAGAAGAGGGAAGAAAACTGAAGGGAATCCTTTCTCTTCGTAACCTGGTCACCAGCGACGGCAACATGCCCATATCCAAGATCATGGATACGGACTTTGTTTCCATCAATGTGTACGAAGACCAGGAAGAAGTATATGAGAAGTTTAAGAAGTACGGTTTTCTGGCTATTCCTGTTGTGGATAACGAGGGCCGCTTGGTGGGGATCATCACCATGGATGACATCTTTGATGTTATCGAAGAAGAGACTACCGAGGACATGGAGAGAATGGCCGGGATCGTTGACAGCACCACCTTGGAATATCTGGACATGGGTGTATTCAAACACATCAAGAACCGACTTCCCTGGCTTTTGATCCTCATGCTTTCCTATATCATCACCGGTGGCATCATTGCCAGTTTTGAAGCCCAGTTAAGCCAAGTCATCGCGTTGGTGGCCTACATGCCTATGCTCATGGGTACAGGAGGAAACTCCGGCTCCCAATCAGCAACCATCGTCATTCGAGGAATGTCTGTTGGAGATATCGCACTGAAAGACGCACTGCGGGTCCTCTGGAAGGAAGCCAGAGTCAGTTTTATCATCGGAGTGGTGTTGAGTATATTCAACTTTGCAAGGATATATTGGTTCGAAAACCAGGGAATGGGCGTTGCCCTGACGGTATGTTTTGCCATGGTCATCATTGTCATGGCTGCAAAGGTCGTCGGTAGCATGCTACCCATGCTTGCCAAGAAAGTTGGCATCGACCCTGCTCTCATGGCAAGTCCCATGATCGCTTCACTGACAGATATGATTTCTGTTTTGACCTATTTCCTCCTTGCCACCTATATTTTGGGGATCGGATGATGAGGCAGATCCAGGGAGAAGAGATTGGGAAGATTCTGCTGCCCAGAGAAAAAGAAGCCCACAAAGGGGATTTCGGAAAGCTGATGATTGTAGCCGGATCTTTGGGCATGGCAGGTGCAGCAGTACTTTCTGCAAAAGGCGCGTTGCGATCGGGCGCGGGGACGGTAACCTTGGCTGCAGATAGGGAAATCTTTTCCATATTGCAGACCGCTGTACCGGAAGCTATGTGCAGGGAGAGGGATGAGAGACTGGATTTTTCTGTTTTTTCGTCCATCGTTGTCGGCCCGGGGCTGGGTCATTACAACAGTGACGGGAAGATCATGAAAAAGATATTGAATGAGTATAAAGGGCCACTGGTCATCGATGCGGACGGGCTCAACAATATCCTCAGGTTCGACCTTGCCCGGGATGTAGTAGAAACGCAGGCAGAGGTGATCATCACACCTCACATGGGTGAAGGGGCCAGACTTCTGGGGATACAGAGGATCGGGGATCGTGAAAGAGATGCGGTGAAGCTGTCACATCGGTACGGCTGTATCACGGTTCTGAAAGGCCATGAAACCTTGATCTCAGGGGAAGATGATCAAGTATGGCGAAACACCACGGGAAACCCCGGGATGGCAACGGGTGGCAGCGGAGACGTGCTGTCCGGCATCATAGGATCCTTGACGGCTCAGGGCTACAGCCCTATGGAGGCGGCCAAGGCAGGTGTCTATATCCATGGCCTGGCAGGAGATCGTTGCAAAGATGGTTTTGGTGAAATAGGAATGACGGCGGGGGATCTAATCGATTTTTTGCCCCCGGCCTTTCAGGAGATAATGGAAAACAGGGGAGGAAAAGATGGAAATCCAAGAATTGAAAAAAACAGCCAATGAAATCCGAAAGACGGTGCTGGAAATGGTTCATCAAGCCGGTTCCGGTCATCCGGGCGGTTCGCTTTCGGCGGCAGAAATCGTCACAGCACTGTATTTTCAGGTGATGAACATTGATCCTAAAGATCCCAAGATGAAGGATCGGGACAGGTTTGTTCTGTCAAAGGGTCATTGTGCACCTGTGCTCTATGCTGCTTTGGGACACAGAGGCTTCTTCCCGGTAGAGGAAACCATGAGCCTTAGAAAACTAGGCAGCCCGTTTCAGGGGCATCCGGACATGCACAAGGTACCCGGTGTGGAAATGTCCACGGGCTCCTTGGGCCAAGGCTTGTCGGTCAGTGTGGGAATGGCCCTTGCGGGGAAGATGGATAAAAGCCCCGGGAGGATATATACCCTCACGGGAGACGGCGAGTTGGATGAAGGAATGATTTGGGAAGCGGCAATGGCTGCAGGCCACTATAAACTGGACAACTTGACAGCAATCGTAGACTGGAACGGTCTGCAGATAGACGGCTGGAACAGAGATATCATGACGGTAGAGCCCATCGGAGATAAATTTGCCGCCTTCGGCTGGCACGTCCTTTCGGCAGAGGGGAATTCCATGGAAGACATCTTGGATAAGCTGGAGAAAGCTAGATCCCTCAAAGGGAAGCCTACGGTGATCGTTGCCAAGACATGTAAGGGATGCGGCGTTTCCTATATGGAAGATATGGTGGGCTGGCACGGCAAGGCACCGGATGAGGAACAGTTGGCACTGGCTTTGGAAGAATTGGGAGGTACGCAGGAATGACTGAGAAAATGGCGACCAGGGACGCATACGGGAAAACCCTTGTGAAACTGGGAGAAAAATATGATAACTTGGTGGTCATGGATGCGGATCTTTCCGGATCCACCAAGACAGGTATGTTTGCAAAAGCATATCCGGAACGGTTTTTCAATATGGGGATCGCAGAACAGAACTTGTACGGCGCTGCGGCCGGCCTGGCTCATTCGGGAAAGATCGTATGTGCCAGTACCTTTGCCATGTTCGCTACGGGAAGGGCTTTTGAAATTATCAGAAACTCCATCGGATACACAGCTGCTAACGTCAAGGTCTGCGCCTCTCACGGAGGGATCACCACAGGAGAAGATGGCGGTAGCCACCAGACCTTTGAGGATTTCGCTCTGATGCGGACGATCCCGGGGATGACAGTGGTCAGTCCGGCGGACGGAGTTTCCGCTGAGAAACTGTTGGAACAACTGGTGGAGATGGAAGGCCCGGCGTACATGAGGCTAGGAAGATCGGCTGTACCTATATTCTATGAAGAAGATGCGCCTATAACTTTAGGGAAGGGAAACCTCTTGAGAGAGGGAGAAGATGTGACTATCTTTGCCACAGGGATCATGGTCAATGCGGCCCTTGATGCGGCAAAGGAGCTGGAAGATGAGGGGATAAAGGCAACAGTGGCGGATATACACACCCTGAAACCTCTGGACGAGGATTTTGTGGTCTCTTGTGCCAAGAAGACGGGGAAGGTTGTGACAGCTGAGGAACATTCTATTATCGGCGGACTGGGAAGTGCGGTTTCCCACACCCTTAGCCGCAAATATCCCTGCAAGATGGGGATGGTAGGCCAGCTGGATACCTTCGGAGAATCGGGAAAACCGGATGAACTATTGAAAAAGTATAAGATGACGGCAGCGGATATCGTCTTGAAGGTCAAAGAAATACTGTAAAGGGGAAGGGCAAGAAATTGTCCTTTTTTCTTGACAGCGAAAGCCCAAAAATGGTAATATATGTCAAATAAGGAGTCGAAAGTTGAAGAGAATATTCGCCAGAGAGGGAACCTACGGAGATTTCCCGGAGATCATGGAAAAAACGAAGATCGGTGTGGTTTCTCTAGGTCACGGTGCCGGCGGAACTCTTTTTGCTTTAGCCTTATCTCAAGAATTGGGACAGCGCAATAAAGCTGCCGCATACTTGGAACTATCCGGATCAGGAGAGGGAAAGCCCATGGTCTACCAAATGCTGGGCATGGAAAAGAGGTTTTCCCGCAGGGGATTCATGCCTGTTTTTTCCCAGATCCAAAACAACAGGAGGATAAACGGACGAGAGAATATCGAAGCGGGGATCAACTGGGCTATTCTTCACCCCCATGAAAGCATGCGGGAATTGAACCTGTCTCCTATCCAGAGAATCAAACTGATCAATAACTTCAGCGGTGACTACATTGTCTGCGATTTGGGATGCCAATACCTGCAAGAGATAGCATCGGAAATGGACATGATATTTGCCATCGTTGATCCTCTTCCCTCTAAGCTCATAGCCAACAGAGAGATGTATCAAAAGCTTGTCGGTAGCCGGCAAAAGATCATTTGGGTGCTGAATAAGGATAACAGAGGGATCCATCGCAGGCATTTTTATGATTATATGAAGATCAAAGGTCATGAAACGATCCCTTTGATGCAGGGAGATATATTGTACAAAGCCGAGTACAATTGCAGGCTACCCTATGAGCAAAAAGAAATCAGAGAAACCATAAAACCCGTCATGGAAAAAATAGTAAATCGCCATATACTCACAAAAGGTTGATATTCTAATCCCATTGAGGTACAATACATGGTGGTAGTGAATTATCAAGCGAGGTAAGTCTATGATTATATTTGATCACGTAACCAAAAATTATAGAACCAATATCGGGCTGGACGACGTCAGCGTAAAAATCAACAAAGGGGACTTTGTATTTCTTGTCGGCCCCAGTGGCGCAGGCAAATCCACCTTCATCAAACTGATCTTGAAAGAAATCGACTGTGACCGAGGCAGCATCCTGGTCAAGGGTACAGAGGTCACACGTTTATCCAATAGAAAGATCCCTAATCACAGGCGAAATATCGGCATTGTTTTTCAGGACTTTAGACTGCTTGCCAACAAGACGGTCTTTGAAAATGTGGCCTTTGCCATGGAAATCACCCATCAGTCGCCTAGGAACATTCGTAGGCAAGTGCCACAGGTCCTCAGTCTTGTAGGGATCAGTACCAATGCAAACAAGTACCCCGACGAGTTATCAGCAGGGGAGCAGCAAAGAGTATCCATCGCAAGAGCCTTGATCAACCGCCCCACCGTGCTCATAGCCGATGAGCCTACGGGGAATCTGGATCCGGATACCGCCTGGGAAATCATGAAATTGCTTGAACAGATTAATCAGCGAGGGACGACTATCCTCATGGTTACCCATGCAAAGGACATCGTCGACCGCATGAAGAAGAGAGTGATCACTATAGATAAGGGCAAAATCGTCCGCGATGAGTTCGGTGCCTACGAAGAATCCTGCGAACAGTGTTTTGACAACTTCTCAAAGGACAGTGAGATATTCAGCAGGGTAGGAGGGCTTTTGAACCGAAAATGATAAGTAGATTACGATATACATCAGGCCAGGCGCTCAAGCAGATCGGGCGGAACAGAGCTATGACCCTAGCATCCGTCTTCGCCATCACAGCCATGTTGCTGATATTGGGAATATTCTTCATCATCATCATCAATGTGAACATGGCGGCGGAGGCCATCAAAGGCGATTACAATACCATTGAGGTATTTCTTCTGGATGAAACGTCCGAAGAATCTGCCATGGAGATGGAGAGTGCCGTAAAAAAATGGGATAATGTAGAGAGTGTTAAATACCGAAGTAAGGAAGAGGCGCTTAATATCCTGAAGGAAAGGTGGGGAAACAGCGGTTATCTGCTGGATAGCCTGGCAGAGAATCCCTTGCCCAACTCGCTGGTCATCACCGTTTCCGATTTGGAAAAGTCCGATCAGGTGGCTGAGAAGGCCCGGGGATTGGACGGGATAGAAGATGTAAAATACTACAAGGATACTGTGGATAAACTGCTCCGGGCAACTAATTTTTTACAGATCGCAGCGATTATTATTATGGCATTCTTGATCATCGTTTCCGTAGTAGTGGTATCCAACACCATAAAGCTTACTGTACTCAACAGAGCTGAGGAAATCAGCATTATGAAGTATGTAGGCGCGACCAACTGGTTTATTAGAGGGCCTTTCCTTACGGAGGGGATTCTCATTGGCGGATTTTCCGCATTAATATCGGCAGGGATCGTTGCTCTGATATATAACAGGGTGATTGCTGCCATCGGACAAGATGTTGTTACGGTACTGTCCGTACCGTTGGTGCCGGCCGGGTTCTTGACCTTTAATTTGATTTGGATCTTTCTGGCACTGGGTATCAGTATCGGCGCATGGGGAAGCATCATCTCCATGAGACGATTCCTGGACACATAAGAGGAGAAAACCATGAATAAGAAATTGCGTATCATTTTGGTCCTGACCCTGGTGTTCGTTGTCGGGTTGACATCGGCTTTCGGTGCGACGAAAGCACAGATCGACCAGTCCATCAAGGAAAAGAAAAAAGAGTTGGCATTAGGCCAAAAGGAAGAACTTGAACTGGGCAGAGATATCGACAACCTTCAAAACAGGATCGGTACGACACAAAAGGAGATCAATGTCCTGGCGGGAGAGATTGCTTCGACGCAAAACGAGATCGATGCCACCCAAAAGAAGCTGGATAAAAAGAAAAAAGAGCTGGAAAAAAGCATAGATGGGCTCAATGATCGTCTACGGAACATGTACAAGAGTGGGACCATCGGATTCATCGATGTCATCCTTTCATCGGAAGATGTTTCAGAGCTGCTCAGCAATTTGGAGATGGTGAAAAAAATCTATGCCGGGGATAAGGATCTGGTAGAAGCCCTTCAGGAAGAATATGAGGCCATTGAGAAAGAACAGGAAGAGCTCAATGTCATGAAGGCTGATCTGGATCAAAAGAAATCATCTCTTTCCGAGAAAGAAGCGGCCCTCCAAGCGGACAAGTCGGCAGTAGAAAGCAAAAAAGCTCAGGTGAAGGAGAGCAACGCTACCCTTCAGGCGGATATGGAAGAGTTGCAAGCGCAATCGGCGGCCATTGAGCGGGAGCTCCAGGCAGCCTATGCTGCCCAGAATGCCCAGCAAAGCGGTAGCTCAGGTGGGAGCAGTTCCGGAAGTACCGGCAACACCGGGAATACCGGCGGACCGACCTATTCGGGTGGTTCTATGCTATGGCCCGTACCCAGTAGCCATTACATTACTTCGCCATTCGGATATCGAATCCATCCTATTTTCGGTGTCCCAAAGTTCCATAGCGGGATCGATATTTCCTGCAGCGGCGGTGCAGCCATCGTCGCGGCCAACAGTGGAGTGGTGTACAACGCAGGCTGGATGGGAGGATATGGAAACACGGTGATCGTCGATCACGGTGGTGGGATATCCACTCTCTACGCACACAACTCAGCGATCTACGTCAGTCCGGGACAGCGAGTGTCCAGAGGACAGACCATCGCAGGAGCAGGTACAACCGGGAACTCTACCGGTGTCCACCTTCACTTTGAGGTCCGTGTCAATGGTACCCCGGTGAATCCTCAGGGTGGTTACGTATAATGGAAAGTGGCAAGATACTTGCCAGACTGCTGGAAAAACGAGGGATAGAAGGTGAGGCTGAGATTGCCGAATTCCTTTCACCCAAACCCAAGAAAACTTACGATCCATTCCTTCTTCATCACATGGAAGAGGGAGTGGATTTGCTATTGGAAACACTTGATCGGGGCGATAAGATATGCATTTATGGTGACTATGATGCGGATGGTGTCACTTCCGTATGTATCTTGAAAACTGTCCTGTCCCAGTTGACTCAAGAGGAAATACTCTATTATATCCCTTCCAGGTTTGATGAAGGATACGGGCTGAACAAAGAGGCCATCCGGCGGATTGCCAGTATGGGGGCGAAGCTGATCATCACCGTGGATTGTGGCAGTTCTTCTCACGAGGAAGTGGAGTTTGCAAAGAAATTGGGCATGGATGTCATTGTGACAGACCATCATCATGTCGGGGAAACTGTTCCTTCCTGTATTCTTATCAATCCAAAGCAGGAGGGTTGTTCTTATCCCTTCAAGGATCTGGCCGGATGTGGTGTAGCATTCAAACTGGCTCAAGCCATCGTAAAAGAAAGAGGATTAGAAAAAAAGGTACTGAACAGCTGCCTGGATCTGGTTGCCATCGGCACCATCGGGGACATTGTTCCCTTGTTGGATGAAAACAGGACCATGGTCAAATATGGACTGGGCATGATCAACAAGAGGGGTCGGGCCGGCCTGCGGGTTTTGATCGAAAAAGTATTCAACGCTAAGGAAAAACTCAACTCCGAAGATGTGGCCTACGGCATCGTTCCCCATATCAATGCAGCGGGAAGAATGGATCATGGAAGCATCGGCGTGGAGCTGCTTATGTGCGAGGAAGAGGAAGAGTGCAAAAAAACGGCCCTGCAGCTGATCGAGTACAATGATGAGAGGAAGCGGATCCAAAGGGAAACAACGGAGGAATGTCTCAGGCTGGTGGATGAACAGTGTTCAGACAGCTTGTTCCCCATCGTCAAAGCGGCCAATGCCCATGAAGGGATCATTGGAATCGTTGCCGGAAAACTAAAGGATGAGTTGGAAAGGCCTGTGGCCATCGTGACACCCAGCGGAGATACATTGAAGGGATCCGCACGGAGCATATCCGGGATCGATGTTTTTCGCCTTATGGATGCCCACAGGGATCTCATGGAAAAGCTGGGGGGACATCGGGGCGCTTGTGGCTTTTCCATCAGAGAAGAAAATTTGGATATGTTGCGGCGAAACCTTGGGAATGATATGTTGCAGATACAGGCTGAAGGTCCGGAAGTTCTTTTGCAAGAAAAGATGTTTGATATGGTTCTTGCGGAGGAAGAAATCACAATAGAGCTGGCCAAGGCCATCGAAGGGATGGAACCCTTTGGTGAGCAGAATCCAAGTCCGACCTTTCTGGTGGAAGGCATACGGCTCTCACGGCAAAAAAAACTGGGGGAAACGGGAAGCCATTGTAGGTTCACGGCTAATTTCCCCGAAGGGTCGCAAGTGGAATGTATTCTCTTCGGCCAAGGGGATAAATACGAAGAGTTAATTTTTGGTAAGCACGCCCTTGACATGGGAGGAAAGTTAAAGGTCAATCGATGGCAAGGTGTTGAAGAGATACAAATGACAGTTGAGGAACTATTTGAGGTAAAAATCCATGAACATTAAAAAAAGAAGTTTATCGATCTTGATCATTGCGGCAGTACTCTGTGGAGCTTTAGGGTGCTATCTGGTGATGCAACTGCTTCTCATGCAGGGTGTGGGCGAAGTGAAAATCACACAGACGGAATATCAGAGACTGACCTACATGGACAAAAAGTACAGCAAAGCGGAAGAACTGATGGAGGGAGCTTCGAAAAAGTTCTATAAAGACATATCCGAAGAGGAACTGCTCAATGGGCTGTATAAAGGGATATTTTTGGGGCTTGATGATGTCTACTCATCCTATATGACAAAAGAGGAGTATGAATCATGGATGGCGACTACCCTGGGGGAATTTGAGGGGATAGGCGTTACCTTCAATCAGGATAATGATGGAAACTTTGTTTTGCTCAGCACCAGTCCGGGAAGTCCTGCGGAAAAGGGAGGACTTAAAGCGGGAGACATCATCACAATGGTGGATGATAAAACCTACGACAATGCGGACACCATCGGTGCGGCAATGCGAGGGGAAGCCGGTACGGAAGTGAAGATCACATACCTGAGAGACGGAAAAGAAAACTCTGTTAACCTGACACGGGCAACCATCGTCACTCAATCGGTCACCAGCGAAATGCTGGAAGGAAATATAGGATACATTAAAATAACTGGCTTTGAGGAAGCCACCGCAAAGGATTTTAAAAAGGCTTTGGCAGATCTGGAAGTCAAGACGCCCAAGGGCCTGATCATCGACATTCGCGATAACGGCGGTGGTTTGGTGACCAGCGGCACACAGATAGCTGACCTTCTTGTGGGCAAGGGGACCATCACTTATCTTCAGGATAGGGATGGCAAAAAGGAATACATCGATTCCGATGAAAAGAGAACGAACATCCCCTACGTAGTTCTGATCAATGAGAACAGTGCAAGTACATCGGAGATCCTGGCTGCAGCGGTCAAGGACAATGGGCCCGGGAAGTTGGTAGGGGTGAAGACCTACGGGAAGGGTGTCGTCCAGTCCACCACAAAGCTGGAGGACGGGTCCGCATACAAGCTGACCATTATGCAGTACTATTCTCCCAAGGGAGATGTGATCCATGGAAAGGGCGTGACCCCGGACTATGAAGTGAAAGGCGAGGATGCTCAGTTGAAAAAAGCCATAGAATTGTTGACGAAGTAGGTTTCCATGAATTGACTGAATATTTCCTTAGTGATATAATCATGCTGTAAAGTGCGAAAGCGCACGCTGAAAGGAGAAGAGATATGTCTTACGAATCGAAGTTTAAGCGAAGTGACATCGATGAACTGTTCAGGGCCATTTTGACCTTGGAAGACGAAGAAGATTGCTATCGTTTTTTTGAGGATATCTGTACCATAAATGAAATTCACGCTATCGCCCAACGACTTCAAGTAGCCAAACTTCTCAATGAAAAGAGGACATATAGCGAAATAGAGGAAGCCACCAGTGCATCGACTGCCACCATCAGCAGAATCAATAAGTGCCTGGTTTACGGTGCTGATGGATATAAGAGAGTTCTTGAACGCATATAATTAAAACCTTTTTCTGCCCAATGGAAAAAGGCTAAACAGGATACCCTGTGTCAGGAAGCAGTCGGGTTTTATAGACCCATTCAACTTTTTTCCCGGTAAGGGTATCTTTTTGCGTGCAAATGTATTATCATAAAGCAAACATATCACTTGAATAAAGGAGGTAGAAAATGAAAAAGATTTTAGTCCCTGTAGACGGCTCGGAAGTCTGCATGCGCGCAGCATCACAGGCAAAGGTTTTGGCTGAAAAGTTCGGAAGCGAAGTCGTCCTCATGAACATTGCCGCCTTACCTTCTGCACCGGTCTACTATGGAAATCCCAGGTTCGCTTTGGAACCGAGAATCATAGACTGGGAGGAGATCAAAACACAGGCTTGCAAAGAATCATCCGATCTCCTTGAAAAATGCAAAGCTCAGTTTAAAGGGTTCGATGTGAAGACAGTGTTTGTAGACGAAGCAACCGATGGCTTTGGGAATATTATTGCCGACTATGCCAAAGACGAGAATGTAGATTTGATCGTGATGGGTTCGAAAGGTTTAGGGTCCTTGAAGCAGAGGATCACAATGGGAAGCGTTGCCAACAAGGTTTTACATGTTTCTGAAGTTCCTGTCATGATTATTCAGTAAGCTGTTGATGATTCAGCGGCGGATAAAGGAGGTAAGCAATGTATAATAAAATATTGGTTCCCATAGATGGCTCCGATGTATCGGAAAGAGCAATGATGAAAGCAAAGACGATGGCCGAAGCATTTGATGCTGAAATCGTTCTAGCCTATATCAGCGGTGTCTTCGTGCGAAAAGGTTTCGAAAGTGTCAGCAGCATCATTGAAAAAAAGGGAGACTATGATTCCACGATGAATGCAGTAGGGAAAGAAGCCATGGACATTCTGGAGTCGGCTCGAGAGAAGTTGGCATTTGAAAAGTCAGATGCTGTCCTCATCGAAGATGTGAGCAGAAACTTCGGTCATGTGATCGCTAAGTTTGCAGATGAAAACCAATTCGATCTGATCGTTATGGGCTCATCCGGCCTCGGTGCAAAGGGTTCTTCTCGTTTCTTGCTGGGCAGTGTTACCACAAAGACCCTCCACACTGCCAGTGTACCGGTCATGGTCGTTTACTGATTGAACCCCGTAGCAAAGGAGTTTTCTCTGTATCGTTGCAGAGGGGACTCCTTTTTTGGTATAATGATACATTGTGAGGATAGAATGAAATTATACATATACAGCGATTACGTACCTAAAGGCGAAACAGGGCTAAATACAGATAAACTAGTCATGAAAGCACTGGAGGCTTTCCGCATGGAAGAGAGATCCTCTTGGGAACCTATGCCGGAAATCATTCGCAGTGAGTCCGGAAAGCCCGTGTTTGACCGGGGAGGAATTCATTTCTCCGTCAGCCACACTGAAAACCTCTGGGTTTGCCTCATGGCCCATGAGCCTGTAGGAGTGGATATACAAAAAAACAAGAAATCCGCCAAATGGCTAAAGGTCAGCAGACGCTTCTTTACGCAAGAGGAGACAGCCTTTGTGGAGAAGGATGGGGAAGATGCCTTTTGGAGGATCTGGGTGATGAAAGAGGCCTACATCAAGTATCTGGGAACCACGTTAGCAGCCGGGATAGGAAGCTACTCCATGGTCAGCTCCGGGGAGCTGCGCAAGGAAATTAACGGGACGACACTTCAGTCCATAGAAATAGGACAGGGAATTTACGGGGCCTGTGCATATGCAGGCCGGGAGGAAATATGCATCAGAAAACTGACATAAAGCCATATCTTGCTGGAGTCATCTTTGCATTCATGGTGGGCTTTTCTTTTTTGGGAATAAAAGTATGTATCAAATACGCAAATACTCTGGACATATTGGCACACCGATACAACTTTGCATTTCTTGCGATCCTTGTCTTTGTCGCCTTCCGTTTGGGCAAAGTCAAATTGAAGGGAAAACCGAAGAAAAATCTGATTATCACCTGCGGTTCATACGTTATGTTCATGATCTTTCAGACCATCGGTTTGGTGTACTCCGCATCCATAGAGGCAGCCATCATGTTCGCCATCATTCCTGTCCTGGTACAGATCATGGCCATGGTTTTTCTGAAGGAAAAGGCAACAACGCTGCAGAACATTTTTGTCATTGCCGTGGTGGGCGCCCTGATATATATGATCATCATGGGTGCCGGTGAGCTCCATTTCAGTCCTCTGGGGACTACATTGCTCATATTGTCCAGCATATCCATGTCCATCAATAATGTGATGATGCGGTATGTGAGAGGGGTCTACACGCCCTTTGAGATCACGGCGGTAACTTCGATCATGGGATTTGTCGTCTTCAATATTGCTTCTTTGGCGGTATGTATCTATGCCGGGGATTTTCAGTCGTATCTGGCTCCTTTGATGCACATTGAATTCATCCTGGCTGCTGCCTACTTGGGGATATGCTGTATTCTCTTCAGCCTTCTCCTCATGGCCTACATGCAGGCCCATATGCCGGCAGTTAACGCATCTATCTTTGGCAATGTATCCACCGCCATCTCTATCGTTGCCGGGGCCGTCATCCTAGGTGAGGAACTGAGATACTATCACATCTTATGTACTGCGATCATCATCGCAGGGGTCATCGGCGGAAACATTGTCAAGAACAAGGAGAAAAACCCATGATCAAGTTTACTTTTCTGTCGGAAAACAAGACGGAATCCTCTTCTTGCGCAGGAGAGCACGGCCTATCCGTATACATTGAAGCTCACGGAAAAAAGATACTCTTTGATTTTGGTGCCTCAGATCTGTTTTACAAAAACGCGGTCAATCTGGGGATCGATCTGTCCAAAGTGGATATGGCCGTGGTCAGCCATGGCCATTACGACCATACCGGGGGGATCCCTCAGTTTTCCCGGATCAATCAAGATGCTCCCATCTATATCCACAAAAACGCTTTTAGACAGACTTATGGCATGGAAAATGGTAAGTTGGAAAAGGTAGGAAGCGGTATACGATTCCCTAAAGATCAGTTTGACCACAGATGGGCACTTACGGATGGACTGACCAGGATCAGCGATGAAATCGTCATCAGCGGAACCATACCGGTTCCTGACGATGGGAAACCCATAGAGACGTTCTATATGAAGGAGGCGGACGGTAGCCTGCGGGCCGACGATATGAGCCACGAACAGTTTCTTGCCATCAGAGACACCAAAGGTGTCTTCCTGTTCAGCGGATGTTCACATCGAGGCGTCTTGCCTGCGGTGGACTACTGCAAAGAAATCTTCCCGGATACACCCATCTACATGCTTATTGCCGGGATGCACCTCTATCATGCCTCTTCGGATGAAACGGAAAATATGGTGAGAGAACTGCGAGACTTGGGCATCAATAAGGTGATGCCGGTCCACTGTACAGGTCTTAAGGCCATCACAGCCATCAAAAATAGCATGGGCGAAGATTGCATTTTGGCCACGGCGGGAGAGCGATATGAATATTCATGATGCGGCCCTTGGCTATTTGGCCAAACGACCCAGAACCGAATATCAGCTTAGAGAGTATCTGAACAAAAAAGGTTTTCCCGGGGAAGAGATCGATGAAGTATTGAAAGACCTGAGGGAAATGCACTATGTGGACGACCTTAGATTTTGCAAAGAGTATTATGCATATGGGTCTTCCAAGGGCAAGAGCATCAATTTGATCAAGTATGAATTACAGGGAAATGGCATCGACGGGTTTGTAATCGAAGATGCACTGGCGGCTATGGAAGAAGAGGAGAATATAGATCTCCAAGGGGAAGAAGCAAGACGAGCCCTGGAAATGGCTGAGAATATCGCAAGAAAAAATGTGGGAGGAGATACATCCAAGCTGCCCGGAAAAATCGGAAGAAGACTGAAAGGTCTTGGGTACGATAGTGATTTGATTTACCGGATCGTGGGCAAGTATATGAAAGAAGATCATGAGTAAGGAATTTGACCGAAGTGTAAAGATCATAGGAGAAGAAGCCTTGGCCAGGCTCATGGATTGTCATGTGGCGGTTTTTGGCATCGGCGGAGTAGGAGGGTTTACCGCGGAAGCCTTAGCCCGGACCGGCATCGGAGCTCTGACCCTGGTGGATAGGGATAAAGTGGACATCACCAACCTCAATCGCCAGATCATCGGTCTTCACAGCAATCTTGGCAGAGCTAAATCTCTTTTGATGAAGGAGCGGATTTTCGACATCCACCCGGGCTGTAAGGTGATTTGCAGAGATGACTTTTTTTTGCCGGAGAACAGTCATTCCTTTGACTTTTCTCAGTATGATTATGTGGTGGATGCGGTGGATACGGTTACCGCAAAGATAGAATTGGCACTTTGTGCCGAGAAGGCCGATGTGCCCATCATATCTTCCATGGGAATGGGCAACAAGATGGATCCCACCCGGATCAAGGTTGCCGATTTATATCGGACCTCTGTCTGCCCCCTGGCCAAGGTCATGCGCAAAGAACTTCGTGACAGGGGGGTGGAGAGACTGAAAGTCGTTTATTCCACGGAGAGTCCCATCCGTCAAAGGCCTCCCGGGAGCATTGCCTTTGTACCGTCTGTTGCGGGATTGATCATGGCCGGAGAAGTGATAAAGGAGTTGATCGGATGGGAGCAATAAAAGTAAAAGAGATCAATTTGGAACGAGGGATGCCCTTTGTGGATGAGGCGATGAGCAGATTGGTCAACGATTTGACCACCGGAAAGATGGCTGGCTGCAAGGCAGCGGTGATCATTCACGGATACGGCAGTTCCGGAGCCGGTGGAGCCATCAAGGCCGCAACCAAGAAAAAATTGAAAGCCCCTGCGTTGCGGGGAATTCTTAGAGATGTGGTCAGTGGGGAGGAGTGGATATCCAAGAAAAAGGCTTTTCTGGACGTTTGCCCGCAGCTAAGGGACTTTCAGAGACACATTGAAGGGAACAAAGGCATTACCGTTGTTTTGATAAAATAAATCACGATTATGGAGGACAGAATGAAAAAAATACTGATTACAGGGGGACCCACCAACGAGTTTATCGATGAGGTGATGAAGATCACCAACATGTCTACAGGGAGCTTATCCTTGGCATTAGCCAAGTTGTTCTATGAAGATCAATGGAAGGTGACTCTGGTGATCAACAGGGGGGTATCCTGCAAGGAACTTCCCCATGGAGATAGGATGAACATCGTTCCCGTGGAGACCACCGAGGAAATGCTGGATGCTATCTGTGAGGAAAGCAATAAGGACCACTATGATGTTCTCATCCATGCGGCAGCCGTGGGGGACTATAAGGCTGACTTTTCCTTCCTCATGGAGGATATGGCAAAGGAGATATATCATCGGATGGATTCCTTCAAAACCGCAGAGGATATCCTGGCATTGATGCGAAATCCGGCCTGTAAGCTTAACGATGACTCCAAGATCAGCAGCTATCAGGAGAACCTTACGGTCAAACTGACCATGACCCCCAAGATCATCGCCAGGCTGAGAGGATGGTTCCCCGATGCCTTGATCTTTGGTTGCAAACTTCTGGAAAATGTTCCTCAACAAGAACTCTTTGATGTAGCACAAAAATTGGCCCAAAAGAACGATGCGGACTACATCTTCGCCAACGATCTGGCTCAGCTGCGCAAGGGCGACCCGGCCAGATACCCGGTTTCTCGGGATGGATACACGGGAGAAAAGCTGGATTCACCGAAGGATATCTTTAAATTCGTAACGGATAAACTCGCTTAATACGGAAAGAGGTAGTTATGAACACCCTTTTACTCATGGGACTGACAGTTATCATCATTCTCCTGTTTATCATTTTGGTCACGGTGGTATCTTCTCGGAGGGAAACCAAGCAGGATGTACAAAACAGCATCAAGAATTTGTCAGAGATGACCATGACCCAGTTGGAAAACGTCAGACAGACCATGGAGTTGCGGCTCCAGATCTTGCAGGAAGACAATAACAGGCAGCTGGACAGGATGCGGAACACGGTGGATGAAAAGTTACAGCAAACTTTGGAGAGCCGCATCACCCAATCCTTTGCCTTGGTCAATCAGCAGCTTGCACAGGTGAGCAGGGGATTCGGTGAGATGCAGACCCTGGCCGGCAGCGTGGGGGACATCAAAAAAGTCCTGGCCAACGTTAAGACCAGAGGCGTGCTGGGAGAGGTACAGCTTTGGGCCATCCTCAATCAGATCCTTGCCCCGGACCAGTTCAGAGAAAACGTGAAGACAAAGAGCTCCGGGACCGGTTTTGTGGAGTTTGCGGTTATTCTGCCTGGGGATGATGCGGGCAATGTGTATCTTCCCATAGACTCCAAGTTCCCCGGGGATGTGTACAATCATCTATTGGATGCCCAGGAATCCGGGAAGAGGGAAGAGATAAAAGCTGCGGAAAAAGCCTTGGTGGATGCCATAAAAAAGTCGGCAAAGGATATCCACGAGAAATACATCGATCCGCCTCACACGACGGAGTTTGGCATACTCTTCCTTCCCTTTGAAGGACTCTATGCCGAAGTGGCCAGGTTAGGCTTGGTTGAGGAACTGCAGAACCAGTATAAGATCAACATCACCGGGCCATCTACCATGGCCGCCTTTCTCAACAGCTTGCAGATGGGCTTCAAGACATTGGCCATCCAAAAGCGGTCAGGGGAGGTTTGGAGGACCTTGGAGGCAGTCAAAACAGAGTTCGCTCAGTTTGAATCCGTCCTTGGACGCATGAAGTTGAAACTGAACCAGACCCACACGGAGTTGGATAAACTCCTGGGACCGAGAACCAATCAAATCAACAGAAAACTGAGGGGTGTTTCTGAAATGGATGGGGAAGAAAGCAGTATCCTGCTGGGAATGGATCAGTTCCCGGTAGGGGATCACACAGAAGAGGAAATATAGTTTATGAGCATTTTTGCTATCGGAGATCTACATCTGTCCTTCCATGAGGAGGTGGACAAGCCCATGGAAGTCTTTGGGCCCAGGTGGGAATCCCACGTAGAAAGGCTTGAAGAAGCGTGGAGAGACCTGATATCCGGTGAAGACACCATTATTCTTGCCGGGGATATCAGTTGGGGCCTGAAACTGGAAGAAGCGATCCCGGACTTGGACTGGATCGACGCCATGCCCGGACGCAAAGTGATCATCAAAGGCAACCACGACCTGTGGTGGAAGGGGATCACTAAACTGAACCAAATGTATGATTCCATCACCTTCCTGCAAAACGATTGCTACTTGGCGGAGGACTGTTTCATCTGTGGCAGTAGAGGCTGGATCTGTCCCGGGGACAGAGATTTCACCGCAGCAGATGAAAAGATATTCAATCGAGAAATTTTACGGCTGGAACGATCCATTTTGGCGGCCCAAAACAGAGGAGACAATAAAATCATTATGGTTACACACTTTCCGCCTACCAATGATCGCTTGCAATCCTCTCTCATGACAGAGATGTTTGAAAAGGCCGGGGTTTGGAAGGCTGTATATGGCCATCTTCACGGAGAAGAGGCCTTTGGAAAGGGCCTGAAAGGGATGAGAGGCGGAGTGGAATATCAACTGGTTTCCTTGGACTATCTAAATTGTGTTCCACTGAGGATCACGGAGGAGTGAAATGAAGAAGGTAATATTGATGGTGCTGGATAGTTTGGGAGTGGGAGCACTGCCCGATGCTGAGGGTTTCGGAGACAGTGGGGCCGATACCTTCGGTCACATCGTGGATGCTCTGCCTGATATCCAAATTCCCAATCTGCGTAAACTGGGCTTTTGCAACATTGAAGGTGCGGCCGGCGGTAGGCTCAAGGTCTCTCAGCCTTTGGGATGTTACGGCAGACTGAAGGAATTGTCTTCGGGAAAGGATACCATTACGGGGCACTGGGAGATTGCCGGCATTGAAACGAGAACCCCATTTAAGACTTATCCGGATGGCTTCCCCAAGGAACTGATCCGGGAATTCCAAAGGGCCATCGGTACGGAGATCCTGGGAAATTATGCTGCATCGGGAACGGTGATCATCGAGGAGCTGGGTGAAGAGCACGAAAAAACCGGAAAGCCCATCGTATACACTTCGGCGGACAGTGTGTTTCAAATCGCTGCAAATACAGATGTGATCCCCTTGGAAAGACTGTATCAGATGTGTCAAATCGCCAGAGAACTGCTGGTCGGGGAATATGCCTGCGGCAGAGTTATTGCCAGGCCCTATGAGATGGTTCAAGGGAAGCGGCAGCGTACAGCCGATCGAAAGGATTACGCCGTATCGCCACCGGAACCTACAGTTCTGGATCATATTGAGGACGGAAACAAAACTGTGTACGGGATAGGGAAAATCAGCGATATTTTCAACGGCAGAGGAATCACCACATCGGTCCACACGACCAGCAACCAGGATGGGGTAGATAAAACACTGGAAGCCATGGAGAAGGACTTTTCAGGCCTGATTTTTACTAACTTGGTGGAATTCGACTCCCAGTTTGGACACCGAAGGGATGCCATAGGCTACGGAAGGGCAATCGAAGCCTTTGACAGGCGACTTCCCCAGATCATGAGTTCCATGGATGAAGATGATTGCCTCATCCTCTGTGCAGATCACGGCAACGACCCGGTGCACAGTGGCTTTGATCATACCAGAGAGTACGTGCCCTTTGTGCTCTACGGAAAAAAGTTGAAGAACAATGTGGACCTGGGCACAGGAGAAACCTTTGGAGATATCGGCGCAACGGTAGCGGATTTGTTGTGCAGCGCAAAACCGAAGATCGGGAAAAGCAGATTGACAGATATTACCAAATAATGGTATAATATGGCATGATGTTTTTCCTTGACAGAAGGAAAAAAGCGGGGTATGATGAATGAGAACAAATGTTCTTATTAAATGTGGAGGTTACAATGGGCATCAATAAAGACGATAAAGATAGGGCGCTGGAGGCGGCGCTGGTACAAATACAGAAGCAGTTCGGCAAGGGCGCGGTGATGAAGCTGGGAGATGATTCCTTGCGGATGAGCGTTGAAGCCATTTCTACCGGCTCCATCAGTTTGGATCTGGCAACAGGGATTGGTGGTATACCGAGAGGAAGGATCGTGGAGATATACGGTCCGGAATCTTCAGGTAAGACGACCCTGACCCTTCATGTCATAGCCGAAGCCCAGAAGGCAGGGGGCAAAGCGGCCTTCATCGATGCTGAGCATGCGCTGGATCCCGAATATGCGAGAAACCTTGGTGTGGATGTGGATGAGCTCCTTGTGTCCCAGCCGGATTCGGGAGAACAGGCTCTTGAGATCTGTGAGATGTTGGTGCGAAGCGGGGCCCTGGATATCGTTGTGGTGGATTCCGTGGCGGCTTTGGTGCCCAAGAGCGAAATAGAGGGGAGCATGGGAGACAGCCATATGGCACTCCAGGCTAGACTCATGTCTCAGGCTCTTCGAAAGATGGCTGGTGTAATCAATCGATCCAACTGCTCCGTGATCTTCATCAATCAGCTTCGTGAAAAGGTAGGTATCGTATATGGGAATCCGGAAGTCACCACCGGAGGGAGAGCATTGAAATTCTATTCCTCTATGCGTATCGAAGTGCGTAAGACCGAAACCATCAAGCAGGGGGATGAGATGCTGGGGAACCGAACTCGGGCAAAGGTGGTAAAAAACAAGGTTGCACCCCCCTTCAAGCAGGCTGAGTTTGATATCATGTACGGAAAGGGGATATCCAGAGAAGGAGACATCATGGACTCCGCCATTCGAGAAAACATCATTGAAAAGTCAGGCTCCTGGTACAGTTTTGACGGAGACCGCATCGGTCAGGGCAGGGAAAATGTAAAAAATTACTTGAAGGAAAACCCGGAGATCATGGCTAAGGTGGAGAAACTGCTTATGGACTCCTTCGACCGAAAGCCGGAGTCAGAAGAAGGAATCAAGGTCGATGAAGACGGCGTCATCATCGACGGATAAAAGAAATGCATATGCTGCCTTTAGATCATCTGATTTTGAGGCAGCATATTTCCGTTCCATATGAAATCTTGGGATGGGACCGGAAAGCCAAAAACCCAGACAAGTTTTTTCCAATGAGCAGACTGACTGCTCGTTGGTTTTTTGTTTAAGCAAGTTCTGAGCGGGTAGTTTTGCATTTAAGACTCTGTGATCGAGAAAATCTTGACAAAGGTGATTATTGGAGTCAAAAATAAGATAGGGGGTGCGGACATTTTTTTGGACCGGCTACACGGCTAATCCAAGACTCTGTCTGTACTCCACAGGGCTCAAATATCCCAACGATTTCTTGCTACGTTTTTCATTGTACCAATGCAGGTAT
>JBMNVE010000022.1:0-31138 GCA_050946655.1 Anaerovoracaceae bacterium | reverse complement strand
AATTTGATCCTGGTGCATTTTGTGAAAAACGGCGGACAGCAGCTGACCTACCTTCCGGAGCTTCGCGTCTATGGGGAAGACGGCGGATATACGAAGGAAATCGAAAAGATATATGAAAGAATATAACTGTTGAATTTTTCCATATTTTGATAGATAATAGGGGATATGGATCAATACTAGCATAAGGCGGGAGGAAAACGCTATGGATATAACTTTTACACTGAAAGATGCGGGGATATTTTTGATCGTACTAGGTATTATCGTTTTGCTCATTTATCTGATCATACTGGTCAAGAACTTGGTGGTAACGATAAAGCATACCAACGTGATCCTTTCCGACACGGAGGCCATCACGGCGGTGGCAAAGAAACGCACCAATGATATCGACGGGATTCTCGATGATGTTTCTGAATCCGTGAAAGGAGTTGCCGGATCCTTCAAAGGGAACGAGAGCTTTATCCAATCCATGTCCTCCATAGCAAAAGGCATCTCATCTATTGTGGGTGTGGTGAAAGAAAAGTCCGGAAATGAAAAAAAGAAGAAATATAATATTTGAGAAAGGAGAATATCATGAAAGCGACCGGCATTGTAAGAAAAGTGGATGAGCTGGGTAGGATCGTTCTTCCGATTGAACTGAGGCGCACCTTGGATATCGATATCAAAGATCCCATAGAAATCTTCATGGATGGAGACTATATTTTGTTAAAGAAGTATGAGCCGTCCTGTGTGTTTTGCGGGAATGCGAAGAATATACATAACTTGAGCGGAAAAAACATCTGTGAAAACTGCATAGAAGAGCTGAAAAAAATATAAGACAAGGGGGTGCCCGAGGAGCATGGGGCACCTTTTTCCTGTGTTGAAAAGAACCGGGGATTCATGTACTATATACAGATGAACAATCATTAGGAGGTAGAACATGGCAAAGTATATAGTGGAGAAGAGTGGACCGCTGCAAGGGGAGGTAACGGTCAGTGGCGCAAAGAATGCGGTGCTGCCTATCATGGCAGCCTCTTTACTATGTGAAGAACCTTGTATCATAGATGAAGCACCGGCGTTGAAGGATGTAGAGATCATGTGCATGCTGGGAAAGGCTTTGGGTGCTCAGGTGGAAGAAGACGTTGATAAGAACATGGTGATCATCAAAGCGGAAACTTTGGATTCCCATACAGCGCCCGGAAATTTGGTGAAAAAGATGAGGGCGTCCATTTTGGTGATGGGTCCTCTTCTGGCCAGAACAGGGAAGGCAATCATTCCTCTTCCCGGCGGCTGTGCCATTGGTGATCGGCCGGTAGAGCTGCACTTTAAGGGACTTAGAGCCTTAGGTGCGGATATCAGCGTAAGCACGGCAGGGATCGTCACCGCAACGGCGGAAAAACTGGTGGGAAGCAATATCTATCTGGATTTCCCCAGTGTGGGTGCAACGGAGAACATCATCATGGCGGCCAGCTTGGCCGAGGGCACGACGATTCTGGAAAATGCCGCCCAGGAACCGGAGATCGTTGATTTGGCAAACTTTTTGAACAAAATGGGAGCACGGATCAAGGGTGCCGGTACAGACACCATAAAGGTAGAGGGGGTGGAGCGCCTTCATGGTGCAAAGCACAGCGTTATTCCCGACAGGATAGAGGCGGGGACCTTTATGGTTGCTGCCGCGATTTCCAGAGGGGTCATCCATATCAAGAACGTTCTTCCCGACCACGTTAAACCCATTACAGCGAAATTGCGGGAATGCGGGGTGGAAATTACCACTACCGATGAAGGGATGATCGTCAAGGCGGACAGTGAAATACTCACATCAACGGATATCAAGACCCTACCTTATCCGGGATTTCCAACGGATATGCAGTCCATCTTCATGGCCTTTCTAACTACAGTGGGAGGGACCAGTGCAGTCATTGAGACGGTCTTTGAAAACAGATATATGCACGTAGCGGAATTGAAGCGCATGGGCGCTGCCATCAAGACCGATGATCGGTGTGCCATCATTGAAGGGATGGCCAACCTTAAGGGAGCTAAGGTGGTGGCAACAGACCTGAGGGCCGGTGCTGCCGTAGTTCTTGCAGGCCTGGTCGCCAGAGGGAAGACAGAGGTTTCCGACATCTATCACATCGAAAGAGGCTATGAAAAATTTGTTGAAAAGATCAGCGGACTGGGCGGTAAAATCAGGTTGGAGCGAGACTGAATTGTTGACAAAGGATATAGGATGATGTAAAATGATTATTGATAGAAGTTATCAATAAGGAGGCGGGAAATGGTCGTGCACCGAAATACCAAACAGAAGGCCTTGATCAATGAAGCCTTGAAGGAGCTCTCCCACCCCACGGCAGAGGACATCTATCGCTATGTCCATAGCAGGTACCCATCCATCGGGAAAGCGACCCTATATCGAAACCTGAAGATCATGAGTGAAGACGGGGTCATCAATAAGATCAGCCTTTCCAAAGGAGGTGCCGGCAGGTTTGATGGATGTACTCATCCTCATTTCCATGGGGAGTGCAGAGTCTGCGGTGTGGTATGGGACATAGAGATGGACCCGGTCCATGCTGATGAGCTGAGGACAAACGTTATTGAGTCAGGCGGTTTTCTTATAGAAGACCAGGAAGTTGTTTTTAAGGGACTTTGTCCCACATGTAAGAAAATGGAGGAAAAAAATGAAAGACCTTAAGGGAACAAAAACATTGGAAAACTTGATGGAAGCATTTTCGGGAGAATCTCAGGCCAGAAATAAGTATACCTACTATGCTTCGAAGGCAAAAAAAGAAGGATATGTTCAGATCCAGAAGATTTTCGAAGAAACTGCCGCAAATGAAAAAGAGCATGCTGAGCTTTGGTTCAAGCTGGCTCACGGCATCGGCACAACAGAAGAGAACCTTCTAGATGCTGCCGCAGGTGAGAATTACGAGTGGACAGACATGTACAAGAACATGGCCAAGACAGCGAGAGAAGAAGGATTTGAAGCTATCGCGCTACAGATGGAAGGCGTTGCAGCCGTTGAAAAAGCACACGAAGAAAGATACCGAAAGCTGGCGGATAATATAAAGACCGGAAAAGTCTTTGAGAGAGACGTAGACGTTCTCTGGCAATGTTCCAACTGTGGACACCAGTACATGGGCAAAAAGGCCTTGAAGGCATGTCCCGTATGTGCTCACAGCCAAGCATACTTTGAAATCAAGAAAGAAAACTACTAAAACAAGGGATATATGTTGATTGACCTTGAGCCGCCCTGCATTTGCAGGGCGGTTTTTTCCGGAAAATGCGGGCAATTTTCCCCGGGCTGCTGTATTCCACTCCCCCCGGATATATGATATAATATGTTCAATCGGAGGAGTGAAATGAGAAGAGTCAACGTGAACAAAATAGCAGAAGCAGTAGCACTTCTCGCCAAGGAAACCAATTATATGCTCACTGCCGATGTGCGGGAGAGGATCCAGGAGAGTGCTGAGGCGGAGGACGACCGACGTGCCAAAGGGATCCTGAATAAAATTGAAGAAAATATACAAATCGCAGGAGAGGAGTGTATCCCTTTGTGCCAGGATACAGGGCTAGCCTGTGTTTTTTTGGAACTGGGTCAGGAGGTATTCCTGGAAGGGGGAGACCTGACGGCCGCGGTCAATAGTGGTGTAAAGCAGGGATACCAAGAGGGATATCTGCGTAAATCCGTAGTAGCAGACCCTTTGCGCAGGGAGAACACCGGTGACAACACACCCGCGTCTATCCATGTGGATGTGGTGCCCGGAGACAAGGTGCGTGTGACCTTTGCCCCAAAGGGGTTCGGATCGGAAAACATGAGCCGGATAAACATGCTGCCTCCTTCTGCGGGAGAGCAAGGGGTGAAGGAGTTTATCATTGAGACGGTGGAGAAAGCCGGTGGAAATCCATGTCCGCCCATCGTTGTGGGCGTGGGCATAGGCGGAACCTTTGATACGGTGCCCTTGCTGGCCAAAAAAGCACTGCTGCTGCCCTTGGATCAATCCCATCCCGATCCCTACTACCGCAAGATGGAGGAAGAACTCCTTCAAAAGATCAATGCGCTGGGTATCGGGCCTCAGGGACTGGGAGGGAAGACGACGGCATTGGCGGTAAAGATACTTACTGCACCCACCCACATAGCAGGGCTCCCGGTGGCGGTGAACATCAACTGCCACGTTGCCAGACATGGAGTAGTGACTATATGAAGGAAATAAGAATACAAGGGCCATTTACGAAAGAAAAACTGCGGGGGCTACGGGCAGGGGACAGTGTGCTCCTCAGCGGAACCATTTTTACGGCTAGAGATGCGGCCCACAAGAGAATGATCGATGCCCTGGCTGATGGAAGGGAACTGCCCTTTCCCATAGAAAACGCAATCATCTATTATGTAGGGCCGACACCGGCATCTCCGGGAAGAATCATTGGATCTGCAGGGCCGACTACCAGCTACCGCATGGACGCCTACGCGCCTAGGCTTTTGGATCTTGGGCAGGCTGCCATGATCGGAAAGGGGCCCAGAGGTCCGGAAGTCCTGGAAGCCATCAAGCGAAATGGTGCAGTCTACTTTGCGGCTATCGGGGGTGCGGGAGCATTGATCAGCAAATCGATCCGCCAGTCTCAGGTCATCGCCTATGAGGACTTGGGCGCCGAAGCCGTCAGACAGCTTACTGTGGTCGATTTTCCGGCCATCGTTGCAGTGGATAGTGAGGGCGGAAACCTCTACAGAAAGGAAATGAAATGATCGACAAACAATTTCTCGAACTTTTAGCAAAGGATTATCCCAACAGAAAAGCGGCTACCAGCAGGATCATCAACTTGCGAGCAGTTCTGGCTCTTCCCAAGGGAACGGAATATTTTCTCAGTGATCTTCACGGAGAACATGAAGCCTTTATCCATATGATCAAAAGCGCCAGCGGGGTGATCAAATCCAAAGTGGATGAGATCTTTGGCAACGAAATGACCGATGAAGAAAGATACGATCTTGCTTCCCTCATTTACAACCCCAAGGCGGAAATCGCGAGAAAAAAGAAGACCCAGACCAACTTTGACTCCTGGTGCTTCGCGTCCATCTATCGCCTGGTCCAGGTGTGCAGATCCGTATCCACTAAGTACACCAGATCCAAGGTCCGTAAAGAACTTCCCGGATATTGGGGATACGCCATAGACGAGCTTCTCCATGCCGATGATGAGGCCAACAGATCTCGCTACTACAACGAAATCATCGCCTCCATTGTGGACAGTGAATTTTCGGAGGACTTCATCGTAGAGCTTGCCGATTCCGTGAGCATCCTTGCAGTGGACTCTCTTCACATCATCGGAGACATCTACGATAGAGGCCCCCACCCCGATGAGATCATGGATTACCTGATCGATTACGGCGATGTGGATTTTCAGTGGGGGAATCACGACATCGTGTGGATGGGGGCGGCCACGGGAAACTGGGGATGCATCACCAATGCTCTGCGGATGAATATCAGCTACAACAACTTTGATATGCTGGAATCCGGGTACGGGTTCAACCTCAGGGTCCTGGCATCCTTTGCCCAAAAGGTTTACGGCGATGATCCTTGCGAGTTTTTCAAGCCCAAGGTTCTGGAGGAAAACGAGTTCGACCCTGTGGACCCGGAGCTGGCGGCCAAGATGCACAAAGCCATCGCCATCTGCCAGTTCAAGGTGGAAGGCCTCACCATCAAGGGGCACCCCGACTATAATCTGGAAAACCGCCTTCTCCTGGACAAGATTGATTACGAGAAGGGGACCATCCGGATCAAGGGGAAGGAATATGAGCTGAGGGACAAGAACTTCCCAACGGTGGACCCTAGCGACCCCTATAAGCTTACGGAAGAGGAAGAAGTCCTCCTTCGGACGTTGGAATCTTCCTTCTGCAGGAGCAAGACCCTGCAGAGACATATTCGATTCCTCTACAGCCATGGAGCCTTGTACAAGGTGATCAACAAGAACCTTCTCTACCACGGCTGTATTCCCATGGATGAAAACGGGGACTTCATCAAATGCACCCTCAACGGAAAGACATACAGCGGCAAGGCATACATGGACTTTCTGGACGATGAAATGCGTAAAGCCTATTTCAATCCTGCCGAGGCCAGCGATAAGGAGCACCCGGGGGACTTGATGTGGTACCTGTGGCTGGGGAGCAATTCGCCCCTCTTTGGTAAGGATCAGATGACCACCTTTGAGCGCCTGTTCATCGCCGATAAATCCACCCATAAAGAAAATACCGTGCCTTACTATAAGCTTATCCAGGAGCGGGAGCCTTGCGAGAAGATCCTGAAGGAGTTCGGACTGGATCCCAAGAAATCCCACATCCTCAACGGCCACGTTCCCGTAAAGATCAAGGACGGGGAGAGCCCCATCAAGGGCGGCGGCCGGCTGATCGTCATCGACGGCGGCATATCCAAGGCCTATCAAAAGACCACGGGGATCGCCGGCTACACCCTGATCTATAACTCCAGATTCATGGCCCTCTCCGAGCACAAGCCCTACAGCCCCTTGCAGGAAGACGGGACTCAGGACTTTGTGGCACCCGTCATCCGGACGGTGGAAGTCTTTGAAAATAGGATGATGATCAGAGATACGGATCAAGGGAAGGAACTGGAACAGGAAATTGATGAACTTCGTGCCCTGATCGAGGCCTACAAGAAGGGCGAGGTGAAGGAGGTCTACTAGCGGCCTCTGGGATTCCTTTTCAGGCTTTTGTCAGACATTGGACTGCAGCCGAAAATCTGCCTTTGAAAGTGTCAAAATCTCCCTTTACAAAACAGGGACGGATACAGTATAATAACTGACAGTGCTTCTTTACGCACTGTCAGTATCCATATGCACCATTAGCTCAGCTGGATAGAGTAGCGCACTACGAATGCGAAGGTCGGGGGTTCGAATCCCTCATGGTGCACCAGCAAAACAGAGCGGTCCTTTAACCGTTCTGTTTTGCTATATGCAGAGAGGGTATCGAACCCAAGGGGCACGACCGTAGAGTTAACAGTTCATAGAATTGTTAACTAGCGAGTAAATGGCAGAACCTGAAAAAGGTACCTTCGGGGTGGTCTATATGTTTGTGAGTAATGAAACAGGGGTGCAATGGGATGAGAGGATGCTAAGTGGCCCTGTATATGTGTATGTAGAAAAAATAATCATATATTTTTTGTATGTGCATAGGGTGTGTAGTGACACTGGGCGGGGCTACTACTTGTAAACAGTTTGCTGTGGGAGGTCTTTACATCTCTTCCTTTAGATGGTAAAGTGTCCTCAATAGCACTTGCAGAAGCGTTTTGGACGTTACCTTTGGGGGCATGAGCATCCACTGTCTGCAGTGCTTTTTTGTGTATAAAACAATCCCACAATTGATACATTAATATATCAATTGTGGCTACGCTTGTAACTGTGAAATGCCTGTCACACGATACACTGTCTTTTCATTGGAAGTTTTACCTATATATCTCACTGTTGTAGCTTGTCTTTCCCAAAGGTTACGAAACATATAGAGTGGCATTTTTGGCTGTAATGGTGTAAAATGTTGTCACGGAAGACACTGCAGATGCGTTTCGGACGTTATCGCTGGGGGCAACAGCATCCAGTCGCTGTGGACTTCTAGGCGTAATGCGCCGTTTAGGGGCTTCCTTTTCACCGCATCATGTTGGGGACTTTTGTTCGCATATGATTGTGGACTGGGAGCCTCTTTATCTTCTCGCATTTTTTTGGTATGGTTCATGTGAGGGGCTTTCTTTGAACCATGTCTAGGGCTGTTGCTTGAGCATGGTGGGAAAGCCCCTTTTATATTGACCTGTATGCGATACGCTTTGGTAACGATTTCAAGGCATTCTCTTCCTTGATGGCTTAGGAAACATTGCTAGGTGACCGTAGCCGGTAAGGTCATTTCTGTACATTTGGGCTGTTTCTAGCCCAATTAGTTAGGAAAGTAGCGCGGGTCGGCATTAGCGGAGCGATCGTTTCTGTACATTTGCCTTGATTTTGAGCTGAATAGTTAGGAAATCATCGCCAGTGATCGCCTGTGGTAAGGTCATTTCTGTACATTTGAGGTGTTTCTAGGCCAATTAGTTAGGAAAGTGATGCGGGTCGGCGTTGGTGGAGCGATCGTTTCTGTACATGAGCCCTATTTTTGAAGGGATTAGTTAGGAAAGCCTGTCCGGCGACCGTTGGGCTGCGGGGTGCTTCTGTACACTGGTAAGGTTTTGAGGGGGGTGTGTTCAGAAAAGGGCGATGGAGAAGGGGATGGGTAAGCCGGCGTTGATGCCGTGTTTTTTTCTGTAGGTATGGAAATATGGTTTTTTGATGTGGTATAATGGCCGAGGAAGGCGGTGTTTATGAAAGTAAAGTCGGTGATATTGTTGATAGTGGCCCTTGCGGTTTGCCAGGTGATGATGGATTTCCTATGGGGGCTTGTGGCTTATGCCTTTGACCCATTGTTTTTGGACATGGAGAGTGGCGGGCTTATATTTGTGGTTTATTTCTTCTTCATTTTTGTTATTTTGGTTTTGACTTATTTCATCGTTCGGTACATTCCCATAAAGGCTTTTCGGCTTGTTTATTATGGGGTCTTGGCGCTATATTTAACGCTGTTTTCGCTGGTGGATGTTTTTTTGAACCCCGACTGGGTTTCAGATGATATGCCTTATGCGTGGCTGGGCGGGATGTTGGCGTGCGGGATATTCATGGCCTTGGAGGCTAAGGATAAGATGCCGGCAGGAGAAAAACGGAAGTGTAAAATATTTCCATATATGGTATAATGTCTGTGGAGCACGACTGACCGGAGAGGTTTGGAAGTGAATATGCCGAGAAGACCGATGGTGCCGGCTGCAGCCGGGTTTTCCGTAGGGATACTGGCAGGGTATTATACGTCTTTTTCGTTGTGGATCGGGATCATCGCTGCGGTTTTGTTTTTGTTTCTCTGTTTCGGGAAGAAAAACAAGGCCGTTTTGATTTTTTTGTTCTTCCTGGCCTTTGGAAGCTTGACCCTTTGTCGTGGAGAAGGGGAGATGGAGAAAGCCCGCCTGATTCTAGGGGAGAAGGTCACGGTCAAAGGAGAAGTCCTTTCCCTCAAGACAAAGGAAGATAAAAAGCATCAGATGGAGGTGGAAACGGATCAAGGGCGAATTTTGGTCAGGTGGTACGATGTTCTTCCCGGGGACGGAGATCTCGTAGGAAGGGAAGTCCGCATATCCGGAACCATTGAAGAGCCACCGGGAAGGCGAAATCCCAAGTGCTTTGATTACCGCCTTTACCTGAAGACCCGAAACATCCATGTGATGATGACGGCGGACCAGTTGGAGGTGGGAGGGGTCAGTGGCCACCTTAACTATTGGGCATCCAAGACCAGAAATTCCTTTGAGGATCAACTACTTCCCTTCATGAAGGAGGAAAATCGCCAGGTGGTCATGGCCATGCTCTTCGGAGATAAGTCGGGCCTGGGGGAGGAGGGCTATGAACGGTTTCAGAGAAACGGGACTGCTCACCTTCTTGCGGCCAGTGGTCTGCACGTTGGCGTGGTATACGGATTTTTGCTGCTCTTGTTGCGGGGAAGACGAAATGCTCCGGCCCAGTTGGTGATCATAGGAAGCCTGGTGTTTTATGCTGCGATGGCCGGATTTGCCCCGTCCATCATCCGCGCGGTAATCATGATCACTCTCCACATTCTATCCAGGCTCTTTCACTATCGGTATGATCTTTTGTCGGCTGCCTCTTTCACTGCACTGGTCATGCTGGTGGCAAATCCCTATGCCTTATTCGGATTGGGGTTTCAGATGTCATTTTTGGCGATACTCTCTCTATCCATGTTTAACGGGGCCCTAGCAGAGCAGCAGAACGCAGGCCTCATCAAAAAGGGGTTCATGCCCATCCTGATTATTCAAGGTGCCATGGCACCCTTTACGGCTTATGCTTTCAATTATTTTTCCTTTATGGCTTTTTTAGCCAATGTGCCCATGGTCTTTCTCGCCGGCATCCTCATTCCCATTGGGATGGTGACCTTGGCAGCAGGTCTTGTTCCGGGAGCACCTCCGGAACTGCTGGGGATCATCTTGGATAAAGCAACAAGTGCAATGGTGGCATGCAACGATTTGTTCTATGGCGAAGGGCATGGGGCGGTAGACGTGGTCAGTCCGCCCCTTCTCCTTCTGGCTTTATACTACCTTTTGGGGTTTTACCTCTTTTCCGAAACCAGAAAGATTCAGATGGCCAGAAAGAAGTACGGGAAGATGGCTGGTCAGCTGGGGGCTTTGGTGCTGGCCGCCTTTATCTTCACCGCTGTAGCAGATGATAAGCTGGGAGAAAGCCCTATAGTCTTTGTAGATGTGGGGCAGGGCAGCTGTCTTTGCATCACCACCCCCAAGGGCAGGGTCATCCTGGTGGATGGGGGAGGAAGCAGAAACTACGACGTGGGGAAGAAGACCTTAAAGCCTTATCTTCTCAAGAACGGAATGGCAAAGGTGGATCTGGCCATTGTCAGTCACCTGGATGAAGATCACTACGGGGGGATCCGCTTCCTCCGGGAAGACGGCATGGTGGATAAACTGATCCTGGGAAAAGGGGAGGAGAGAAAGGCTGCCGGTGCCGACCTGATTGCAGAAACGGGGCAGGTCATCTACAGGGAAGAGGATTTTTCTATCTGCGTGCTGGGACCTCTAACTCCCGGGGATACGGAAAATGAAAACTCCTTGGTGATAAAAATCAGATACAAAGATGTTTCCCTTCTGGCCCCCGGGGACATTTCTGCGGACAAGGAGGCGGAACTGGTGAGGGCGTATGGAGGAGGCGGAGAACTTTCTGCTCACATCCTTGCGGTACCTCATCACGGAAGCAAGTATAGTTCTTCAGAAGAGTTCATCGGGGCGGTAAATCCCGCCATTGCCATCATCCAAGTGGGAAAAAATAATTACGGCCATCCCGCACCCTCCGTCATTGAAAAATATGAAAAAAAGCGTATAATGGTGTATAGAAATGACGTAAAGGGCGCCATCGCAATAGAAAGAGGGGATAATGGGAGCATCCAACTCCAGACACAGCAATAAAACACATGCGTTCATGCAGATGAGCAAGGATATGAAGAGCGAGGCGATAGGAAATCCCTTGCTCTTATGTGGTGTGGAGAGTTTCCTCGTGGACTGGGCCAAGAATGAGCTGATCTGTAAATATGTCAACGAAGCCACAAGAGCCATTGATCTTGTGGTTTTAGACGAAGAAGATATTTCTTTGGGCAAAATCATAGAGGCGTGCGAAACCCTTCCCCTTTTTTCGGAAAAAAAAGTGGTGATCCTGTCCAACTTCCTGCCCATTGCCGGGAAGAAGGAAAAATCCATATCCGCTCACGATATGGAGGAACTGTGCAAGTACATCACCGATCTTCCCCGGACCACCCAATTGATCTTCACTCTCTACGGTCCGCCGACCAAAGAACGTCAGGGAAAAACCGCCCTGCTCAAGGCGGTGGAGGCTACAGGAAGAGTTTATGAGTTCGATCTGCTGTCCCAGGAGGACGTACGGAAGTTCATCATCAAGCGGATGAAGGGGGCGGGGAAGTATGCAAAGCCGGGAGTCATCTCCAAGCTGATCGTGGAAAGCGGATATGTGAATCAGGATGTGGACTACTCCCTGTATAATCTGGAAAACGATATGCGAAAGCTGTTTTCCCTCAGTGAAGAAGAAGAAATCACCATGGAGCTCCTTGATGCTGCCATCTCCAACAACCTGGAGCATAACGTGTTCAAACTTTTGGATGCGGTCAGCACCAATAGAAAGGACGATGCCTTTCGCAGACTTCACGATCTTCTCCTCTCGGGAGCCAATGCCTTTCAGTTGCATGCCTTGATCGTTTCCCAGCTGGAGCTGATGCTCATGGGAAAGGAGATGCGTGCCGAGGGGAGGCCCTTGGGGCAAATCGAAAAGGAACTGAAGGTCCATGCTTACCGGCTCCAAAAAGCCATGAGCTTTGCCGAGCGTCACACGGTTGAGGACCTTAGAAGAATGCTGTACATTGCTCTGGAAGTGGAAAAGAATATCAAGACGGGCATACTGGGTCAGGATCTGGCTTTAGAGATGCTGGTCGCGGAGATGTAGATGAAAACACAGATGAAAGCAGACTTGATGCTGCTAATGGTCACTTTGTTCTGGGGAGTATCCTACTATATGATCTCCCTTTGTCTGAGGGAGATGGGTCCGTTCACAATCAACACCTACCGGTTTTTAGGTGCATTTGTTGTTGCCGCTGTGTTTTTTCTTCCCAGGCTGAAAAATGTCAACAAGATCACTATCCGCTACAGCATATATATAGCTGTAGCATTGTATTTTACTTATATGGGAGCCACCTTCGGGGTGAAGTACACCAGTGTATCCAATGCGGGCTTTCTGTGTGCGCTGACGGTGGTGGTAGTTCCCATATTGGATTTTGTTTTCAAAAAAAGGGTCCCTGAGCGCAAACTGGGGATCGTCGTGCTCATGTGCCTCATCGGCATCGCTCTACTTACCTTGACCGATGAATTAACTCTGGCCATCGGGGATCTTTTGTGCATCATGTGTGCCGTTGCCTATGCCGTGGATGTGGTCATCACCGAAACGGCGGTCAACAAAGAAGAAGTGAATCCATTTCAGCTGGGGATTTTCCAGCTTTTCTTTACGGGGATATTCTGTCTGATCACCATGCTGATCACCGAAAAGCCTGCTCTTCCTCAGACGGGGACGGTGTGGTTTTCCATCATATTTCTGGCTGTCTTCTGTACGGGGGCTGCATATGTGATACAGTGCCTTGCTCAATGCCATACGTCCGCCGCTCATGTAGGGGTGATATTTACGCTGGAACCGGTGTTCTCCGGATTGGTGGCATTCTTTTTGGCAGGAGAAATTCTCACCCCCAGGGCCTACGTGGGTGCGGCGATTTTGGTGTCTGGACTGTTCATCATGGAATTGGATGTGAAGAAAATCCATAGAAAGCTGGTGAAAAATCGCAGGTAAAGCATAAATGTAACCGGTATCATTATGCCGTCGGGGATGGATTTCTGACTGGTCAAACGTTGACATTTCAACCATTTGATGGGATGTAAAGGACGGAGGGATCCCCATTGTATTATCAGGCCCGTTGTGGTATAATTTTTCTTGTATGTCGATGAATTCCCACGGGAATAACCGTTGTTCTCGTCTCATTCATAGGGACGAAAGAAAAAGGAGAAATGCAAATGAGCGAAACAAAATGTAATTGTGGGTGCGAGTGCAGCAGGGCCGAGCAATTCAAGGAATTGAAGCCGGTGCTGAAGAAATATGCCAAGGTACCCGGTAGCTTAATCACTATCCTGCAGAAGGCGCAGGACATCTATGGTTTTCTTTCACCTGATGCCATTAAATACATTTCGGAAGAAACCGGCATCAAGCCTGCAAAGATATACGGAATCGCAACCTTTTATGCCCAGTTCAGGATGGAACCCATCGGAAAGAACTTGATCATGCTATGTAAGGGCACGGCATGTCACGTAAACGGAGCGGATATCATAGAGGAATCCATCGTCGAACATCTGGGAATCAAAGATGGTGAAACGACAGAGGATGGTATTTTTACGTTGAACAACGTTGCTTGCCTGGGATGCTGCTCTTTGGCCCCTGTCATGATGGTACAGGGTGAAGAGGAAGAGGAGACATACGGAAACTTGACGAAGGATACGGTCAAGGATGTCCTGGACAGCATCAGAGAAAGATCATAGGAGGGAGATGCTCATGAGAATCATCGTAGGAGAAGGAAGCTGCGGGATTGCCACAGGTGCAAAGAAGACGGCAGCAGAATTTGAAAAGCAAATCATGGCACAGAGCCTGCCGGCGACCGTGGGGATCACGGGCTGTGTAGGAAACTGCTATTTGGAGCCCATCGTCGATATTTACGAAGACGATGGAAGAATGACCAGATACACAAAGGTACAGCCTGAAAACGTAGAGGCAATCGTAGAAGGACATATCAAAGGCGGAAAGCCGGTAGGGGAAATGGTCATCACGCCGGAAGACGAGCAGGTCATCACCGGTCAGCACAGGGTCGTCCTTCGGAACACCGGATTGATCAACCCGGAAGTCATTGAAGACTATATCGCCAAGGATGGCTACAAGGCCTTGGAAAAGGTGGTCAAAGAAATGACCCCCGAGGAAGTCATTGAAGAAATCAAGATTTCCGGTCTTCGTGGAAGAGGCGGAGCTGGATTCCCCACTTGGTTCAAGTGGAATGCCGCAAAGCAGAATAAAAGCGAAAACAAATATATGGTATGTAATGCCGACGAAGGGGACCCGGGCGCTTTTATGGATAGATCCGTTCTAGAAGGGGACCCCCACTCCCTCATCGAAGGGATGATCATCGGCGGTTTTGCCATGGAAGCTACGGAAGGTGTGGTCTACTGCCGTGCCGAATATCCTTTGGCCATCAAGAGACTGCAAAACGCTATTGACCAGGCCAAAGAGAAGGGCTACCTGGGCAAGAACATTTTAGGGTCCGGTTATGGTTTTGACATCAGGATCAAGGCCGGTGCCGGTGCTTTCGTATGCGGAGAAGAGACGGCTTTGATCGCATCCCTGGAAGGGGAGAGGGGAATGCCCAGACTGAAGCCACCCTTCCCGGCGCAAAAGGGATACTGGCAGCAGCCGACCAATATCAATAACGTTGAGACTTTTGCCAACGTTCCCTGGATCCTCCTAAACGGCGGAAAAGCCTTTGGGGATATGGGAACGGAAAAGAGCAAGGGGACCAAGGTCTTTGCCCTTGCAGGTAAGATCAAAAAGGGCGGTTTAGTGGAAGTCCCCATGGGCCTGCCTTTGAAAGATGTTATCTACGGTATCGGCGGCGGGATCAAAGAAGATAAGGAGTTTAAGGCTGTGCAAATGGGCGGTCCCTCCGGTGGATGTATCCCCGCAGAACTGGTTGAAACTCCCGTTGATTATGAGAATATTAATAAGACCGGCGCTATCGTAGGTTCCGGCGGAATGATCGTCATGGACGAAACCACCTGCATGGTAGACATGGCCAGATACTTCCTGGATTTCACCAAGAAGGAGTCCTGCGGAAAGTGTAACTACTGCAGGATCGGTACCAAGAGAATGCTGGAGATCCTGGAGAGGATCACCGAAGGAGAAGGAAAGGACGGGGACATCGAGCTTTTGGAAGAACTTGCTACGAAGATCAAGGACGGTTCCATGTGTGGCCTGGGACAGACAGCACCCAACCCGGTCCTGACTACCATCAAGTATTTCCGAAACGAATATGAAGATCACATCTATAACAAAAAGTGTACGGCTAAGTCATGTAAAGCCTTGATCACCTTTGAGATCCACGACAATTGTGTGGGATGTACCCTTTGTGCAAGGAAATGTCCCGTGGATGCCATCACCGGTGAGGCCAAGAAGCAGCATGTCATCGACCAGGATCTATGTATCAAGTGCGGCCGGTGTCTGGAAAGCTGCAAGTTCAACGCGATTACAGTAGAGTAGGGAGGAGGACCGAAATGAAACGATTCAGAATGAACATCGACGGCAAAGAAGTACAAGGTTTTTCGGGACAGACCATCCTGGAGGTAGCAAAAGAGAACGATATCTATATCCCCACCCTTTGCTACGATGAGAGAACAGAAATATACGGAGCATGCGGACTGTGCGTCTGTGAAGTGGAAGGCAACCCAAAAATGGTTAAAGCCTGTGCTACGGAGATCGCGCCCAATATGGTGGTGCGGACCGACACGGAGAGAGTTATGGAATCCAGAAAGACCAACCTGGAACTTCTTCTCTCCAACCACGTGGGAGACTGCAGGCCGCCATGTGTGTTGGCATGCCCGGCCCAGACGGATTGCCAAGGCTATGCGGGCCTGATCGCCAACGGAGAGTATGAAGAAGCCCTTGATCTGATCAAAAACAAGATCCCCATGCCCGGTTCCTTGGGAAGAGTATGTCCTCATCCCTGCGAAGATGACTGCAGGAGAGGACTGATAGACGAACCGGTAGCCATCCAGTTCCTCAAGCGATTTGCCTGGGACCAGAACATGATGTCGGATAATATCCTAGTTCCCGACTGTGAAGAGCCCACCGGGAAAAAGGTGGCCGTTATCGGAGGCGGCCCCATGGGTCTTTCCGCAGCATACTTTTTGCAACTGAAAGGACACCAAGTAACGGTATTCGAATCCATGCCAAAGGCAGGGGGAATGCTGCGTTACGGGATCCCCGAATACAGGCTGCCCAAGGAAGTCATCGACGGTGAGATCGCCGTCATGGAAGCCATGGGAGTGGAAGTCGTTACCAACACCAAGGTAGGGGTAGACGTACCTTTTGCTACCATCAGAGAAGACTTTGATGCGGTACTCCTGGCCATCGGTGCCTGGGTATCCACCGGGGTAGGCTGTAAGGGCGAAGACCTGGACGGCGTCATCGGTGCCATCGATTTCCTCCGAAAGGTAGTCCGCAACGAGCCCATCGACCTGGGTAAAAAGGTGGCCATCGTAGGCGGCGGAAACACGGCCATGGACGCTTGCAGAACTGCAGTGAGATTGGGTGCCGAGAAGGTATACAACGTATACAGGAGAACCAAGGACGAAATGCCTGCAGACATGATCGAGATCGTGGAAGCGGAAGAAGAAGGGGTCATCTTTAAGAACCTGACCAATCCCCTGGAGATCATGGCAGATAAGAATGGCAGGGTGAAGAAGATGAAACTCCAGGTGATGGAACTTGGCGAGCCGGATGAGTCCGGACGAAGGAGACCCATTCCTGTGGAAGGAAAGACGGAGACCATCGAGGTGGACACGGTCATCCTGGGTATCGGACAGGCTGTTGATGCATCCTTGTTCAAGAAGATCGATAAGACCAAGAGAGGGGCTATTGCCTATGATCCTGACACCTTCATGACCAGCATGCCCGGCGTATTTGCCGGCGGAGACTGCGGTAACGATAAAATCTCCATCGCCGTGGAAGCCATTGCCGATGCCAAGAAGGCAGCGGGAGTAATTGATGCGTATCTGGATGGAGAAATCATCCGGTACAAGAAGCCTTATGTAGTGACCAGAGACGATATCACAGAAGAAGACTTTGAAGACAGGGAGAGGATCTGTAGGCCGGAAATGGATGAGCTCACCGCTAAGGAGAGAAAGGATAACTTCTCAGAAGTGATCCCCACAGGCTATTCCCCGGAAGCGGCTGAAATCGAAGCCAACCGATGTCTGGAATGCGGATGCCATGATTTCTACGAATGCAAACTGTATGACTATGCAAACGAATATAATGTGGAGCCGGACAGATTTGCGGGAGACAAGAATGAAATCGAATTCGAGGATGAACATCCCTTTATCGTACGAGACCCCAACAAGTGCATTCTTTGCGGACTTTGCGTCAGGATATGCGATGAAGTGTTGGGCGTAGGTGCTCTGGGCCTGGTGAAGAGAGGGTTTGATACGGTGGTAAAGCCCACTATGGAAAAACCTCTTCTTGAGTCCGGATGTGTTTCCTGCGGACAGTGTGTTGACGTGTGCCCGGTTGGCGCTATCCAGGAGAGGCAAACGGTGGTCAAAGAAGTGCCGGTGGACCCCTATGTTACCGATACCACTTGTTCCTACTGTTCCGTGGGTTGTAGTTTCCAGTTGGAATCCATGGGAGAAATGCTGGTCAAGATGGTTCCCGAGAAATCCGGATATGTCAATAAGGGCCTGGCTTGCGGAAAAGGAAAGTGGGGCTTTGACTGCGCTACCATGGAAGGCAAGCTGGAGGATCCCCTCATCAAGGAAGGGGACGAGTTCCGGGTAACGGATTATCACGAAGCCATTGTCATGGTTGCTAAGAAAGCTCAGGCGGTGGCGGCAAGACATGGGAAGGATGCGGTGGCGGTAGCCATATCTGACAGATATACCAACGAAGAAGCGTATGTGATGAAGAGGTTGGCCGATGCCATCGGAGCAAGGACGCTGTGCTTCAACAACAGACCCAGCGGGATCGCGCCGGTCCTGGGGATGGACGCTTCTCCCAACACCATTGATGAGCTTCTCTCTACGGATGTCATCTTGGTAACCGGGTTCAACACCATCGACAATCCCATCATTCAATTGAAGTTGAAACAGGCGTCGGAAAACGGTGCTAAGGTTATTTTGATCAACCCAAGAGGTCACGAGCAACCCTTTGATTTTGCCTACAAAACGATCTATACCAAGAACGATCTATCCCTGCTCAAGGAAATCGCAAAGGCATTGATTGACGGTGGCAAAAAGAGCGATGCAAAGGGATTCGCGGCATTCAAGAAGAGCCTTGCAGGTGTAAAGGTGAGCAAGAACGCAGAAGAAGTGGCCCAGCTTTACGGCAGTGCCAAGAAGGCAATGATCGTCTTCTCCCAGAACTTTGTCACAGAGGAAGCGGCAACCATGATCGCAGATATCGCTCTGCTCTCGGGGCATATCGGATCTCCCAGAGACGGCATCCTTCAGGTGAAAGCCAAGAACAACTCTCAGGGACTGGTGGATATGGGCATTACAAAGGGTGCGGAAGCCATGGAAGGAGTCAAGGGCCTTTTGGTGTTCGGCGAAGATCCGGAGCAGAAATACCTGAAAGGACTGGAGTTCCTCATGGTTTGTGATACCCATCCCACTAAGACGGCGGAAAAGGCCGATGTGGTCATTCCGGGGACAGGGTTCGCCTCCGCAGACGGTACATATACCAATACGGAGAGAAGGCTCTTAGGCGTGGAAGCCGCCATCGATGAGTACATTTCCCTTTCCAACTGGGAGGTAGCAGCGGAAATCGCACAGGTCTATGAGAAGGAATTCTTCTTCGAAGATGCGGAAGATATTTCAGCGGAAATGGACGACCGGATCCCAGCATACAAATATGCAGAGATCGGAGAGATCTACGGCGGTGTCCTGGTGCCTCAAGCGCCAAAGTTCATCACCGTGGACAAGGCCAAGTTTGTATCGCCAATGAAGTGTACAGACAACCTGATGAATATGATTGCAGATAGAATTCCGGCACCTGCCAACATGACAGACTAATAAGCACAAGAAAACCGGCAGACATTTCATGGCTGTCGGTTTTCTCATTGAAAAAGGAGGACATATGAAAGTATATTGTTATTCCAAATGCACCACTTGCAAAAAGGCCTTAAAGTGGATGGATGAACAGGGGATAAGCTATGAGCTGAAAGACATCAAGGGGGAGCATCCGGACAAGGAAAGTCTCACCAAGTGGTATGAGATGAGCGGACTTCCTCTTAAACGGTTTTTCAACACCAGCGGGATCCAGTATCGTGAGCTGGGGTTAAAGGATAAGTTGAAGGAGATGAGTGAAGAAGAACAGCTCTCCTTGCTGGCCACAGACGGGATGCTGGTCAAGAGACCCTTAGTGGTAGGGAAGGATTTTGTGCTACTTGGATTCAAGGAAGAAGAATGGAAAGAGAGATTGACCGATGTTTAAGACCTACACGGAAGCAAAAAGATTCATAGAAGACAATAAGATCCACATGGTGGATTTCATGATGGTGGACATCGACGGCAGGTGGAGACATTTGACTATACCTGCTGACCGTTTTACAGAGGACATCCTAAAGAGCGGGATCGGCTTTGACGGCAGCAATTACGGCTTTGCTCCGGTAGAAAAAAGCGATATGGTATTCATCCCGGATCTGACATCTTCCTATGTGGATCGGTTTTCGGAAGTGTCCACCGTCACCATGATCGGCGATGTCTATGTGATCGAATACCCAAAGAACAAGCCCTTTGATCAGGATCCGAGAAATGTGGCAAAACATGCGGAAGAATACCTCCTTGGCACCGGGATCGCCGATGAGTTTCGCATCGGTCCGGAATTTGAGTTTCACGTGTTCGACCACGTAAGCTACAGCGTGGACCCCAATCGCTGCGGATTTCATCTGGACACCGGTCAGGCGGAATGGAACAAGGGGAAGGATGACGAAACCAACTTAGCGTATAAGATCTCCCATAAAGGCGGTTATCACATCGCATCTCCCCAGGATGTCCTATACGATTTCCGAAGCAGAGTCTGCACGATTATGGAGGAGCACGGCATCCCGGTAAAATACCACCACCACGAGGTGGGCGGTCCCGGGCAGATGGAAGTGGAAGTGGAATTCGGCGGACTGCGAGAAATGGCCGACAAGACAATGATGACCAAATACATCGTCAAAAATCAAGCCATCAAGGAGAACCGCACGGCCACCTTCATGCCTAAACCGGTGCATAACGAAGCTGGCAACGGGATGCACGTTCACATGCATCTGTTCAAGGACGGGGAACCTATCTTCTTCGACAAAGACGGATATTCTCAGCTGTCCAAGGAGGCCCTTTGGTTTATCGGCGGTCTGTTGCGGCATATCGGTGCCATTTGCGCCTTTACCAATCCCAGCACCAATTCCTTCAAAAGGTTGGTCCCCGGATTTGAGGCACCGGTGACGGTGGGCTTCGCTACAGCCAACAGAAGCTCTGTCATTCGGATCCCTGCCTACGCAAAGGAGCCGAACAAAAAGCGATTTGAGTTGAGGAACCCCGACGGCACTTGTAATCCATACTACGCCTATGCGGCCATTCTCATGGCCGGTCTGGATGGGATCAAAAACCAGATTGATCCGGTCGCCGACGGAAACGGACCCTACGATGTGAATATGTACACCCTCTCTCCTGAGGAAAGGAAGAAGGTCAAGGGGCTGCCCAAATCTCTGGGTTCGGCTTTGAAGGCTCTGGAAAGGGATCACGACTTCCTTACGGAAGGGGGAGTCTTTCCCAAGAAGCTGATCGACCTGTGGATCGAAAAGAGAAGAAATGATCTCCAGAGACATATCGAGATGCCTACACCGGTGGAGTTCGATATGTATTATGATTTGTAAAGGAGGGAAACATGTTTCGAGAAATGAGAAGAGTCGCCAAGGAAGGCGGCGCGGATATTGCCGTAGAGATGATGGAAAAAGCCACCAACGGGGTACTGGCCGTCCACGGTGACGACGGTTATCCCTTTGCGGTCCCCGTCAGCTTTGCCTTCAAGGATAAGAAGATCATCTTTCACAGTGCCCTGGAGGGGCACAAGGTGGACTCCATCAAGAAGGACCCCAAGGTTTCCTTCTGCGTGGTAGATGCGGATGATATCATCCCGGAGAGATTTACCACCATGTTTCGCAGTGCCATTGCCTTTGGAAAAGCCAGACTTGTTACGGAAGGAGAAGAATTCCGTTGGGCCATGGAGGCCATCGGCGAGAAATACACACCCAAACAAATGGGCACCGGTGGCTTCGACAAGTATATGAAAGCCGAAGAGGGGAGATTTCAGGCTGTCATCATCGACGTAGAGCATTTGACGGCGAAAATCGGCGTTTAATAAAAAATTGGATGACAGAAAGAGCAGTGCGCTTATCCGGCACTGCTCTTTTAGATGAGGCTGTCAAGCCATCACTTTTTTTGGAATTGCGGCTTCCTCTTCTCCAGAAATGCTCCCATTCCCTCTGCCTTATCCTGTGAAGCGAAAGGACCGGTAAATGCCTCGATTTCCAGCTGAGAAGCGGACTTCATGTCCAGGTCGAACCCCAGATTGATGGCAGTTTTAGCGGCCCCCAAGGCCAAGGGGGCTTTGGACATGATGGCCTTTGCGATTTTCCTTGCTCCTTCCATCAGCTCCTCCGGCTCAACGATCTTTTCCACCAGGCCTATTCGCCGGGCTTTTTCCGCCTTAATGGCCTCCCCGGTGAAGATCAGATACTTGGCCATGCCCTTGCCCACCAGTTTGGGCAGTCTTTGGTTACCTCCAAAACCGGGAATGATTCCCAGACCAACTTCCGGTTGCCCCAACTTTGCCCGCCTGGATGCCACCCGAATATCGCAAGCCATAGCCAATTCACAGCCGCCGCCCAGAGCAAAACCGTTGATGGCGGCAATCACCGGCTTTTCTATGGATTCGATAAAGTTCATTACATTGTGGCCTCGCTGCACCAGCTCTCTGCCTTGCCCGGCATCCATCCGGTTCATGGCCGGGATATCGGCACCGGACACAAAGGCCTTTCCCTCACCGGTCAATATCACCACTCGGACATCTTCATCTTTTGCGATCCGGTAAAACGCGGTAAACAGTTCATCCAGCACTTCATTGTTGAGAGAATTCATTGCATCAGGCCGGCTGATAGTCACATAAGCAATGCCTTCAGCCACCTGATATTTCAAGTTCTTATACATGGCATTCATCCCTTTCTATTACTCCATTATCGGAACAGAATACCACAAAAAATGAGCGTTTACAATGTAAGGTCTTATGCCGCCTCCAGTTTCAGTCGATCAAAGGCGTGGTGTACGGAGGGGACTGACAGGATGATGATTGAAGCGATTGCCTCTATCCCCAGATAAGTCAGGTTGTACCAAAGGGACCAGGTTACTGCGGAGAATCCTTCCGGTGCAAAGGATCCAAAGAAGATGATCCCCGAAAGCACGGCACACAGATAACGGCAGCAAACGCCGAAAAGATAGGCAAAGGCCAGGCTGAACCGTTCTTTATTTCTAAATACTCCCCCCAGAGCCAACGCGCCAAAGGCGATAGGATAGTCCAGGAGCAGCTGAGCGGGATGGATCACGTAGGGGTTGAAAATCAAATTCAGTAGGCCTACGCATATTCCCACCATGGCCCCTCTTCTCACACCGTACAGGTATCCGGCAAGTACGATGGGTACCATGGAAAAGGGCGTCACCGATCCCCCTTGTGGCATTCGAAATAGGGTGATGGCCCCCAGTGCCACGGATAAGGCCACAAGAATGGCGCAGATCACCAGTGACTTGGTATCCATCTTTTCCTTCTTCCCGGAAATCAAGATGGAAAAAAACAAAACCAAAATGATCGCCACGGTGATCACTTGTCCCATAGTGGATTCAAAGAACCCTTGCATTTTTTCTGCTGACATAAAAAACCTCCTTCATGTTTGCAGGAGGGGATCGGGTACAAAGAACTTGTACTGCTTTGCTTGCCTACGCCGGCGTTATCCGGATCAGGTCTTGAGGGTTATAACGTTGCCGTTATATCTCAGCGATAGCTCCCCTAGCATCAGTGATATGTTATACAGGACATTGTAAGGGGTGGCTGGCCATAAGTCAACGAACATTTATAGCCGAAATAATCCAAACTGAAAAAATGGTGCAAAACGAAGAGATGAAATAACCAAGCATCCGTTTCACGGGAGCCACCTCCGGTGCAAATAAAACAAGTATTTGCAACTGGAGAGACGTTTTTTTAAAATACGTCCACAAAAGAAATGTTGGTTGCAATTTTGCAACATCGGGTGTAAGATGGGTGCAAATACCGGATTGTTATATATGGTGGGGAGAGCAATGATAAAAAAATTATTCAAAGATCACTATGATGAATTGCTGGAAATCGCTAACTGCATCAATGTGGGGATATACGTTACCGATGGCGAGGGAGTGACAATCCTGGCAAACGACGAATCCTGCAGAACCGGTGGATTGACCAGGGAAGATGTCATGGGAAAGACCATGGAATCTCTTGAAAAAGAGGGATTCATAAAGGAATCTGTAACCTTAAAGACTCTCAGGAGCGGTAAGCCGGAAAATATGATACAAGACCTTGGAGACGGAGGAAAGGTTTTTGTTTCCTCCCAACCCCTAAAAATCAAGGATGAAATCGCATTTATTATTACCACAGAAAGAGACATCACCGAAACACAATTATTAAAAGAGGTGCTGAAAGAACGTGATGAAATTGCTGAAAAGTATTTGGATGAAATCAATTACTTGAAGAGTAAACATATTGGGATGGATGACGAGGTGGTTGCGGTGGATATCAAATCGCAAAACATTGTGAAGCAGGCAATCAGAGTCGCCAAGCATGATACCACGGTCCTGTTGACAGGGGAATCCGGTACAGGGAAGGAAGTCTATGCGAACTTGATCTACAGAAACAGCCAGAGGGTGGGCAAGCCCTTCATCAAATTGAACTGTGCAGCCATACCGGAAAATCTCTTGGAAGCGGAAATGTTCGGATATGAAAAGGGAGCATTTACCGGTGCTGATGAAATGGGCAAAATCGGATATTTTGAGCTGGCCAATGGGGGGACATTGTTCTTGGATGAGATCGGAGATCTTCCTATTCACCTACAATCCAAGCTCCTGAGAGTATTGCAGGAAAAGGAGATCATAAAAGTAGGAGGGACGAAGCCTATCCCCTTGGATATCCGGTTGATCACTGCAACAAATATGGATCTTTCCCAGGCTACAAAGAATGGGGATTTTCGAGAGGATCTGTTTTATCGCCTAAATGTCATGCCTATTGAGATATTGCCTTTGAGGAAGAGAAGAGATGACATCGAGGCTTTGGCGGTTTACTTTACGGAAAAATACAGCAAGGCATATAAGCTGAAAAAAAGGATATCGCAGGATGCATTGGAAGCCTTACAGCAATACGACTGGCCGGGGAATGTAAGGGAACTACAAAACATTCTGGAGCGGTGCGTTTTATCCTTTGACGGCCCGGAGATCAACCGGTTCCAGATTCAGCTGACTCTCTATCCAAACGAGGGTGGAGATGGGTTGTTTGCTCAGGAAGGAGGCAAGACACTCCATGAAATGGTAGAAGAATACGAAAAGAAAATTCTCATGGCGGCATTGGATGAGTATAAATTACCATCAAATGTGGCAAAGCATCTTGGAGTAGATAAGTCTACCATTAGTCGTAAGATGCAAAAGTACCAACTATGAATATTTTGCGTATATTTGATCCGGTTTGATCAAATCAGATACAGCGAGTTGCAATAATGCAACTCGTGTTTCATTTTTGCAACTTTTTTGTGAAAAAGAAATTATTAGTTTGCTTTTCGGTCTAACTTCTATGCATTCCATTAGCGGCATTCGTTGCTATTCCGTGAATGGCACACTTTGTGCTTTACTTTGAGGGTGAAAAGAATGATCGCTAAAAATGTACTTGTCGATTAGGAGGTAGTAGTCCATGAAAGTATTGATTGTCGGAGCAGGGGGGCAAGGAGGAGCATGCGCTTCCATCCTTGCCAGGCAAGACGCAGTAAAAGAGATCCGCTTGGCTGATCTGAAGGAGAGTACAGCAAGGGAAGTCGCTGAACAGATCAAAAGTAAAAAAATAGTGACGGACGCTGTGAATGCTACTGATTCTGAAGATGTTGCAAGAGCTGCTTCCGGGGTGGATGTGGTAATCGATATGGTGATGCCTTGGATGGTGCCCCATGTTTTGAAGGGAGCCCTTTTGGCCAAGGCAAACTATATCAATACGGCTTTTGATGTGCCTTATTGGGATGAGTTTCTTGTAGGAAAAACGCCGGAGGAGTTGCCCTTGAGCAAGGAATTTAAAGAGGCGGGGTTGACAGCATTGTTTGGTTGCGGATTTGCTCCAGGCTGGACAAACGTACTGGCAAGGCGATTCGCCAACAAGATGGATAAGGTGGAAAGCATAAGGATGCGCATCGGAAAAGCTACCGTGCTTCCCAATGAACAGCCCTTCGACTGGGTGCTCAGGCCATGGAATCCCGGTTGGTCTCCCAAGCAGGCCCTGGTAGACTGTGCATCTCCTACATATGCTTTAGAGGATGGAAAGTACGTTGAATATCCGCCCTTTGGTGGCTTGGACATGTACGAATTCCCTGAACCGGTGGGTACTCTTCCTATCACACACCATTCACATGAAGAAATTTACAGCATGCCTTCGACTTTTGAAGGAGTCCAAAATGTCGATTTCAAATATTATATGATGATTCAACCGGCAATTTTTTATGCTATGGGTCTGACATCTCAAGAAGAGATTGAGGTCGACGGTGCTAAAGTAAAACCCATTGATGTAGTTACAGCTTTGATTCCGCCTCCTGTAAATAATGTTTTTGATGTCTCCGATGAAAAGTTGGAAGAGGCCGATAAGACAGCTTTTATTGAATTGATTGTTGAAGTTGACGGTGAAAAAGACGGTAAAAAAATCGGATACAAAGCAAATTGTCCCAAGATGAATGCTCCGGGGCCGGAATTGAAAAGGTTGTACGGGACTGCTCTTGTCTATGTAGCGCTGCCACTTGCCGTTGGAACTCTTCTTTTGGGAGAAGTGGAGATGGGCAAAGGAATCATATTTGCTGATCAAGTAGATCCTGAAGTGTTTATCGAGAAAATGAAGTCTACAGGTTACCCATATAAATGGACAGAAAGCAAAAAGGAAAGTTAAAGCAAAGTAACATTTACAATGGAAAAAGGAGGAAGATACTATGTCAGAAAATGATCAAAGACGGAAAGTCAGCCAACCGGTTGCGGTTATCGGACTGCTTGTTGCTGCCTGCTTCTGGGGAGGGATGTATGTTGTAGCTAAAGATGCGATGGAAGTCATTTCTGCCAACTGGATGCTCAGTATACGCTTTTTGCTTGCCTTCATCATTATGATTATTATCTATTGGAAATATGCAAAAAAAGTGACAAAGGAGGACCTGAAAGGATGTGTTGTTACAGGTCTGTTTATGGGGACAGCTTACACATCCATGACGATTGGCCTTTCCTTAATCAATGCGGGGAACACAGCGTTCCTAACAGATACATATGTCATCTGGATACCTATTGTCTTGTTCATCGGTTGGAAAATAAAACCCGGGCCTCACATCTTTATTGCTGCTGCACTTGCTTTGATCGGAGTTGCCTTTATGACCCTTCAAGGAGGACTCCATTTGAGATTTGGGGACCTGATTACTATTGTTGGCTCGTTCTTATGGACAGGTGAATTGATTGCTATCGATATTTACTCAAAGAAAATCAAACCACAGTTGCTCGTGACGTTCCAAACTCTTGTGGTATGCATTTTCACCTTCTTTATGGCCTTGATTTTGAGGGAGCCGGTACCTACCTTGCAGGTGCTGACAGAGCCAAAGTTGATGTTGCAGTTTGCTTACCTGGTAATTCTTGCCACCTTTGTAGCAAATTCCTGTCAGAATTACTTCCAAAGTTACGTCAGTTCAACTACGGTTTCAGTTATTTTTCCCACGGAGTCTATATTTGCAACGGCCTTTGGGGTACTATTCCTAGGTGAAGTATTGACCGGAATGACAGTGGTGGGGATGCTCTTCCTCGTGGCTGCAATATTGATGAATACCTTGGGACATAAAATTTTCAAGCCGAAAAACAGCCCGCTGGAGACGCCACGGGAATAAAAGTTGTATTTGGCACAGTGACTAAAGTGCGAAATAGATAAGTTGATGTTTTAGTGAAAGGAGAAAAAACATGGCTAATAAGTATCAAATGTATATTGATGGTGAATGGTGTGACAGCAGTACAGGAGAGGTTATTGAAGTCATTTCCCCGGTAAATGGAGAGTTACTGGGAACTGTTCCCAAAGCAAGCAAAGAAGATGTTGAAAGAGCAGTGGTTGCTGCAGATAGAGCAAAAAAAGACTTTAGATTCTGGTCTGATCTGGAAAGAGGGGATCTGGTTTGCAGGATTGCAGATGAGCTGGAAAAAGAAGCGGAGAAATATGCGAAAGACCTGACGATGGAGCAAGGTAAATCCTATCATCAAGAAGCTTATGGAGAAGTTATCGAATCAGCCGAAAATTTGAGGAACGCCAAGGAAGACTTAATCAGAATGAACGGTGAGGTGCTGTACTCAAAAGAGGCGGGAAGGAAGATATTTACAAAGAGGGAGCCTAACGGTGTGTACGCGGCAATTTCTCCTTGGAACTTTCCGCTGGTAATGCCGGCAGAACATATTGCACCTATTCTGGTCGCAGGAAATACAATGGTGATGAAGCCGGCCTCCTATACCCCCATATCAGGAGTGAACTTTGCACAAGCCATTGAAAGAGCCGGCTGCCCCAAGGGAGTCTTCAACCTTGTAACAGGGCCAGGACCAACGGTAGGAGAGCAAATGGTATCTCATCCTCTGGTTAACGCCATCGCTTTCACAGGGGAAGATCAGACAGGGATCAGAATACAGGATTTAGCGGGACTTAGAAGTTGCTTGATGGAAATGGGGGGAACAGGACCTGAAATCGTCTGCGCAGATGCGGATGTGAAAGAAGCTGCCATTGCAGCTGCCTATGGTGGCTGGATGAATGCCGGACAGGTCTGCTGCTCTACACAGAGAATCTTGGTACATAAGAGCGTAAAGAAGCAGTTTGTTGAAGAATTGATGAAAACGCTGGACGATGTAGTGTTGGGGGACCCCATGGATGAAAAAACAACCATGGGACCGATGAACAACGAACCGGTAGTACAAAAGGTTGAATCCCACATTAAGGAAGGTGTGGATCGGGGAGCAAAGATTTTAGCTGGTGGAAAGAGAGCAAAGGGATTCCCAACAGATCTGTATTTCGAACCTACAATTATTGATAACGTTGTCCCGGGCATGATGCTCCATGATTTGGAGACTTTTGGGCCGGTATTGCCGATCATCGAGTTTGACACAGAAGAACAGGCATTGGAGATGGCAAACAGTACAAAGCTGGGTTTACAAATGAGCGTGTTTACATCCAGTCTCAAGAAGGCCTACTGGTGGCAGGAAAGACTGAAGGCGGGCAATGTTTGCATCAACGAATCCGCAGGATTCTGGGAGCCCCATCAGCCATTTGGCGGAGCGCCGGGAACAGAAACCGGATACGGAAGAATTGGCGGAAAGTATACCATTGAAGAGACGACATTCCTAAAAACGATCACCGTGAACTTTAACAAGTGTCTATAGAGAAACACACCAGAGTAGTGGCTCAGGCAATTTGCCTGAGCCATTACTTATCTCGGAAAAGATGGTAAGAAGTGGATAAAATTGTGATTTTAGGGGCGGGCATACAAGGACGGATTGTTGCAACGGATCTTTGTGATAAGGACCTAAGCCCTGGAGAAAGAAAACTATTGATATGTGACTACGACTATATTAAGGCTAAGCTCATTGCAGATGGCCTTGATATAGAGCCGGCTCAACTGGACGTAAGCCAAGAGAAAGAACTAAAAAAAGCAATCCGTGGTGCAAGAGTTGTCATCAATTGTGTGCAATACAATTGGAACTTGGAAGTCATGGAAGCCTGCTTAGCAGAAGGTGCAGACTACATCGACCTTGGAGGTCTGTTTCATGTGACAAAAAAACAACTTGAGTTACATGACAGGTTTGTTGACGCCGGATTGACGGCAGTGTTAGGGATGGGGAGCACGCCCGGAACCATGAATGTGATGGCAGGGTATGCAGCATCGAAACTGGACGCAATAGAATCTGCGGATGCCATATGCGCCTGCGGCGATTTCACAAGAACTGAGGCGGTGATCGGTATCCCGTACTCCCTACTTACTGTTATGGAAGAACACACCATGGAGCCATGGGTACTTAAGGATGGCCAATTGCAGCCTGTTCCTCCGGGAAGCGGGCGTGAAATGATCAATTTTAGCCAGCCCATTGGTCTTGCGGAGGCACAGTACTGTATCCACTCCGAACCGGTGCAGTTTGCTAGATCATTTAAAGATAAAGGGATCAAGAACGCCAGTTTTAAATTGTCCCTGCCGGCGGAGTTTGAAGAGCGCATTCGCTTTTTAGCTGAAGTGGGTTTCGGAACTGAAGAAGGCATACCCGTTGGAGAGAAAGAAGTGAACCCTCTAAAGACCATGGTAGCAGTTGTGAATAAGTATCTTGATAACTATGATGATAGCCGTGATGGAGAGTTGAACGATTGTGACGTTTTACGTGCCGTTTTAAAAGGCAAAAAAGATGGAATCGAAAAAGAGATAATGGTTGAATCCGTCATTCGGACAAGTGAAAAATGGGGATTTATGGCCGGGGCCTTGGACACTGGAATTCCTCCATCCATAGTTGCTCAGATGATTTGCAGAGGTGATGTGAATCAGCTCGGGGTATATTCCGGAGAACAGTGCATTCCCCATATACCCTACTTCAAAGAGTTAGCTAAGCGGGAGATGCCGGTTTACTGCGTTGAAAAAACACCGCTATCAAGTGATACTTTCGATCAATTGCATAGAAATATGCACAAACCTAAATGAGAGGAGGAAAGCGTTGTTTACCGGGCTGGATGTAAAAAAAGTTTCAGGGGAATCACAGGAAATAAGGCAAGTCAAGAAGTTATACTATTCTTCTTTCCCTAGAGAAGAACGAACACCATTTAATATATTACTGCACGATACCGAAAAAGATGATTGCGAACTTCTTTCTTTTTTTGATCGAGATATATTCGTCGGTATGAACTATGTCATTGAGCATAAGGGGTTAATTTTGCTGTTATATCTTGCTGTGGAAGAGGTGTTTCGTAATCAAGGCTATGGTGGTGAAATATTAAGAAACACTTTTGATCGATATTCCAATGCAACTGTTGTGCTTGATATCGAATCTGTTTGGGCCGATGTGGAGGACATTGGGAAAAGGCTGGAAAGAAGGGAATTTTATATCAGAAATGGATTTGTCAGTGCAAATTTAGGTTTTTCCCTTGAAGGCGTGGACTATGAAGTTCTTGCACGAGGGGAATTGCCAACGCCGAAAACATGCGGAGAATTATATAAGAAAACGAGTTTTCAAATCGACGTTTTTTATCCACTTTGTCCATCTTCAGCGCAAAAATAATTCGCAAATTCTATGAAGCATATGGCTATCCAACGCGCCAGAAGGATCAGGGAAAGTGATGATGAGATTGTCCCACAGATGTAGCCCACAGTTTTGGTATGCTAGCAATTTTTTATAAATTTTCTCCCTGTAAGTTTCATCATTTATCATTCCAAAATGTTCCCAAAAGATGATTTTGTCGTCGGATTCTCGCCTGACAGCAAAGTCAGGAGCGTAAGGGATACCATGCATATATTGGATCCACTCGTAACGGTAAGCAATACATTTCATTTCCAAGATATTACCAATTTCCTTCTCATCTTTTGATCGTACTACCACACCGTTACCAGTCACATGAATCTTTGCAGATAAATACTTATGGCTTCTTTCATAGTCATCCCGCATCCACACTCCCAAATCATTTGAGAAAAAACATGCATCCATTGGAAGATTGGGAAATCTAAATAATAGTTGCTCATAAATAGAAGTTACATTAGTAGACTTTATTTTTTTTACCAAAGGAATAAGAAGTTTTTCTTGAATAATGTATCGCTGTACCCGCTCTTTTAAAAAGTGCTTCCGTATTAACTTATGAACCAAAGGCTTATTTTTTGTAATGCCTTGCT
>JBMNVE010000021.1:0-31372 GCA_050946655.1 Anaerovoracaceae bacterium | reverse complement strand
AAAAGTTGGAGCAGTGAGTTTCTTTCTCGCCACCCCAACATTTATTATAGAGCCAATAGAAAGCGTAGCGCCTTCCCAATGGGGGGCGCTTTTTTTGCTCTACGTCGAATGGTGAGGTGAGGCCCGAAAACCCGAACTGATTACTTAGTCAAAAAAGTGGACAACTCCCGGAGAGCAGGTGGTAAGGAGAACTTACCCTTCTATGGATAAAATGGTTGACCCGGAACAGGGGGAATGATACTCTTTGTGTAAAGGTAGTATATATGAGATTTACTATCTTGCAAAAATAGAATGAGAGCAAGAGAAGGAGATGTGATGAAGAGAAAAATTATTGCGATTCTTTTGGGTGTTGTAATGGTGATGGCCATGTTGCCTGTGATGACATTTGCTGCATCCGAGGGGATATCCGGGTTAAGGGTGGACAGTAGAGAAGTAGACTATGATGATGAGGGATATGCCTTAGATCAAGAAGGGGAAGGCTGGTCATATTCCAACGGGGTCTTGACTCTGGATGGGTATGATGGGGGGCATATTAAGGCCTATTCTTATTTTAATAAGCCGGAAACCCTTACCGTTGTACTGGTCAATGAAAATAAAGTTACCGCCTACGGGGGAATAGGGATTCAAGCACAAGACGGTGTAAGCCTTGTTTTCCAAGGAAGTGGCTCCTTGCAAGTGGAGGGCGAAGTCAGCATGTTCGGCATTGATGTTTCAGACGGAAAACTGACCTTCGATCTATCTGAAGGCGGAGAAGTAGCGGTGAATGTCTCACCCTGGGATGGCAACTTCGGACCACAGTCAGTGGAAAGGGTCGCTCCCGGGCTGGAACATCCCGAAATTTTGGCCGCCGTGGCAGCATACGATAATGACGGCCCCTTCTTTACTGCAACATCGGACAAGATAACCTTAAATGCCAATAACGTGATTACAAATCCGGAGAATGGTGTGGTTGCTCTTCATACAATTGTAGACTCGTCACCCATTTATCCCATTATCAATGAAGCCACAGAACCTGAAGCAATGCCGGCGGACAGACAAAGTGAGCCCAACAATCAGTCGGTCATTGCTACGATCAAAGCGAAACCTGAAGGAGAGCTGACCGCATCGACCACCATAACAGGCGTTGCCCCTTCTCCTGAGGAGCCGGAAAAAGAACCGATAAAAGAGCCGACAAAGGGAGAAACGGTGAAAAACTCAGCAGGAACGGTAAAGAAAAGTAAGTCACCGAAAACGGGAGACGAGGATATCACCGGCATGGTGATGGTTCTCATGGTAGCGGGAGCTGCAACGGCAGTGGGAATGGCCAGGAGGAAATACAATTAGTTTCAGCCTGGAGAACCATACTACATCCTGGATCAAGGAATAAAAAATGGACGGACTGACTAATTTAGGAGACAAAGGCAGAGCGCTGCGGCTACCTGCCTTTTTTCCCGTCTTCCGGCTGCTTTAACCCTTGAGAGGAAAGGAGAAGATCATGGATAGTTTGGAAAAATCCCTGGAACTGTACGGCTTCATGGTGGACAGGCTGGAGAAATCCGGTCATGCCCCTCACCAACTGGAGTACTATAAGGAATGTATCCGTTTCTTTGAACCCTGTGGCTCCCTGGAAGAGGCACAAGAAAAGGAGGAATCCTAGGAAACCGCAGCGATAAAATATCGGACATGGGCACAGGCCCCGGCAGCAGCGTAGGAGCGATTTCCAGGGGACTGGGCAAACTCTTCGGAAAAAATGAATTGCAAGGCAGCATGATGCCGGAGACTTCTTTAATGTGGGTTTTCTCCCCGCAAGACTTGATTTTTCCCTTGATGAACCATATAATTGTCAGGATATAAATATGTAAAAGGAGAAAAATGATGACCAGAATATATGAGAAGTTTATCGAAACCAGGGAAGATGAAAAGGGTGTCCTGCAAGAGATTTCCTTTAAAAATACCGAAAAATTCAACTTTGCCTATGATGTGGTGGATCAGCTGGCGGTGACCCATCCGGACAAGATGGCCATGCTCTACGTGGATCAGGAAAAAAATGAGAGGCGGTTTACCTTTAAGGAGCTGAGCGATATCTCTTCCCGGACGGCCAACTATTTCAAAAAACTGGGCATCAAGAAGGGGGACCGGGTTATGGTAGTGCTGAAACGGCATTATCAGTTCTGGTTTACCATTCTCGCCCTCCACAAGATCGGGGCCATCATCATCCCCTCAACCCATCAGTTAAAAGAGGAGGACTTTGCCTTCCGCTTTGATGTGGGCGATATTTCGGCTATTTTCTGCACCCATCAGGATGACGTGGTTGAGGAGGCCAGTAAGGCCCTGGCCAAAAAGGATTACAGCATCGTAAAGATCATGACCGGGACGCCGGTGGCGGGATGGCATGGCTTCGATCAGGAGATGCCAAAGGAGAGCGAGGAGTTCCGGAAGATGGACGTAGGGGGAGAAGATATCATGCTTATGTTCTTCACCTCGGGAACCACCGGCTACCCCAAAATGGTCACCCACAATCACAAGTACCCGCTGGGACATTTCGTCACGGCCAAGTACTGGCAGCATGTCAATCCAGACGGACTACACTTTACCTTGTCCGATACGGGATGGGGAAAGGCCCTGTGGGGAAAACTTTACGGCCAGTGGCTGTGTGAAGCGGCAGTCTTCGTGTACGATATGGATAACTTTGTGCCCCACGATTTCCTATCCCTCTTTAACGCTTACAACATATCCACCTTCTGTGCACCACCCACGGCTTACAGGGTATTTGTCAAACGGGATCTGGAGAAATACAAGCTTTCGGAGCTGGAGTATGTCACCACAGCAGGGGAGGCCCTCAATGCGGAGGTTTGGCAACAATTCTACGACAAGACCGGCCTGAAAATCATGGAAGGCTTCGGCCAGACAGAAACCACCCTTTCCCTCTGCAACCTCTACGGGACCACACCAAAACCGGGATCCATGGGCAAGCCCAGTCCCCAATACGACGTGGACATTATTGACATGGAGGGAAATCCTCTTCCCCCCGGCGAAGTGGGAGAAGTGGTCATTCGGACCGATAAAGGGATCCCTTGCGGCCTCTTTTCCGGATATTACGGAGACGAAGAAGGAACGAGGAACAGCTGGCACGACGGCATCTACCACACGGGAGACACGGCATACAGAGATGAAGACGGATATTACTGGTATGTGGGTCGAACCGATGACTTGATCAAGTCCTGCGGTTACCGGGTAGGGCCTTTTGAGGTGGAGTCTGTCCTCATGGAACTTCCCTATATTTTGGAATGCGCTGTGGTTGGCATTCCCGACAAGAACCGAGGCCAGATCGTCAAGGCCATTGTGGTTCTCACGGAGGGGACGGAAGGGACCAGGGGTCTGGCAAAGGAGATCATGAGCTATGCCAGAGATCACATGGCTCACTTTAAGTGCCCCAGGCGGGTAGAGTTTGTCAAGGAACTTCCCAAGACCATCAGTGGAAAGATCAGAAGAGTGGAGCTTAAAAATGACTGATTACAACAAGATAGATACTATCCTGTTTGACTTTGACGGAACGGTGATGAATACAAACAACGTGATCATCCAATCCTGGCAACATACATTCCGGACGTTGGAGGGAGATGAAAGACCGGTGGAGGATATTGTGGAGACCTTCGGGGAACCCTTAGTAACCACCATGAAAAGATTCTTCCCGGAAGTCCCTGCCCAAAAGGCGGTGGACATCTACCGAAGCTATCACTACGAGCGCTTCGAAGATCTGATCAGCATCTTCCCGGGGATCAGCGACCTTTTGGCCCAACTGAAAGAGCAGGGTTACAAGACGGCTTTGGTCACTTCCCGGCTTCGGGGAACTACCGACCGGGGGATGAAGAAGTATGACCTGGATCAATACTTCGATGCGGTGATCACCATGGAAGACTGCACAAAGCACAAGCCGGACCCGGAGCCCATCAACATCGCCCTTGAAAAGCTGGGATCTTCCCCGGAAAGAGCGGTGATGCTGGGAGATACCATGTACGACATCAAGTGTGCCCGCAATGCCGGCGTCAAATCCATCCTGGTCAGCTGGGCCATGGCGGTGACCAAGGACGATCTGGCGGGCCCCGACGCCCCGGATTACGTCATTGAGACGGCCGATGACCTTTGGGGGATCATAGGATAGGAAGAGCCGAGAGACAAAGCTGCCTCTCGGTTTTTTTTGTAGGGGAAATTGACCAAAAGCCAGCTTTGTTGTATAATATGGAAAAAAATGGAAGGGACGAAAATGAAACACAAATCCATGCCCAAGGACCCGGCGATGGAACAAAAGCTGGCATCGCTGATAGAACTCCATAAGGCGTACGAGAAGGAACTGAGCCGCGTCATAGACGGACATATGGTTCGGACCAAATCTCCCCGGGGGACATACTTTTATAAAGAGTATGTTCAAAAAGAAGGGAGATGGATCAGTCGCGGGATTACCCGAAAGAAAGACTCGATATTTTCTCATGCACGAAAAAGATTCTTAATTGAAATGGTCAAGGTTTTGGAAGAAAACATCAATGCAATGCTTTGTCTACAGACCGTCTATCGCTCTACAGACCCGATGGATATTATCAAAAGCCTACCATCTGCATATGATCATCTTCCTCTGGAAGCATTCTGTCCGCCCAAGAAAAATGGAAAAAGTCCAGAAAACCCTTATTATAAAAGCACCTTGCGCCACACCACGATAGACGGGAAAAAAGTGCGCTCCAAATCGGAGCTATATATCGTCTCTCAACTGGATAAATACAAGATTCCCTACCGATACGAAGTGAAGTTAAGACTGGGAAGCCATAATTATTACCCGGATTTTGTCATAAACAATAATTGGACCCAAAAGCCCATCTATTGGGAGCATTGCGGAAAGGTCTTCGACGCCGCCTACATGAAGGCACATAATGAGAAGATTGCTGTCTATGGAAACTATGGTATCGTCCCTTGGAAAAACTTGATCATCACTTACGATGACGAAGAAGGGAATTTAAGTGCCCAAGAAATTGACTTGGCCATCCAAGATCTGATCATTAAAATGAATAAGGGGAAATAGATGATACGCCTATTTTTCTGTATCTATCATCCACGGAAACGCCCAAAAAATGGATGATTGATGTGTAATTGATCTTTCTTCATCCACGATGGAGGCCGTAAGGGGTTAAAAACGTGGATGATTTGTTGCTATGGGAAGAGAATCATCCATTGCCATGGAAAAGAGAAGGAATTGACATGGCCAAAAAAAGTGTTATAATAAAATAGTTTGATAATCAAAGTAAAAAAACACGGCAAGCGAATCAGAACGAGTCAAAGAGGTAAGAATATGAACAAAGTATGTGAAATCTTAGGGACGCAGTATCCCATCATTCAGGGGGCCATGGCCAGGATCGCCGATAGCGCACTGGCCGGCGCGGTGAGCGGAGGCGGCGGCCTGGGCATTATCGCAGCAGGCGGCGCGTCGGGAGACTGGCTACGGGAAGAGATCAAGAAGGCCAGGGAAATCACCGATAAACCTTTCGGAGTGAACATTATGCTGCTGGCGCCTAACGTGGAGGAGCTGATCGATGTAGTCATTGAGGAGAAGATCCCTGTGGTGACCACTGGAGCAGGGAATCCCAGCCAGTACATCCCCAGGCTAAAGGAGCATGGGATCAAGGTGGTACCGGTGGTGTCCAACATCGCCCTTGCCAAGAGAGTGGAAAGAGCCGGTGCAGATGCGGTGGTGGCAGAAGGCAGCGAAGCGGGCGGACATATCGGAGATACGACCACCATGGCCCTGATCCCGCAAATGGTGGATGCACTGCAGATCCCCGTCATTGCGGCGGGTGGGATCGCCGACGGTAGAGGAATCGCGGCAGTGTCCATGCTGGGCGCCCAGGGAATACAGGTGGGGACCAGGTTCATCGTAGCCAAGGAATGCACCGTGGCCCAGACGTACAAGGATGCCATCTTAAAGGCAAAGGACTCCAGCACCGTTGAAACGGGAAGAAGCACAGGCCATCCGGTGCGGGTGATCAAGAACAAACTGGCGAGACAGATTCTTCAGTTGGAAAAACAAAACGCAGATGAAGAGACCATCAACCAGCTGTGCACAGGCACTCTGGGCAAGGCGGTGGTCGACGGTGATGTGGATTACGGCTCGGTCATGTCCGGGCAGATCGCAGGGCTGGTAAATAAGGAACAGCCGGCGGCAGAAATCATAGAAGAGATGTTCAAGGAGGCAGCGGAAATCAATGAAAATAGGAATTGTATTTGCAGGACAGGGAGCCCAGTACCCGGGCATGGGGAAGGATCTCTACGATAATTTCCCATCAGCAAAAAAAATATTTGATGATGCCGGGAAGGAAGTGCAGGAGTGGTGCTTTAACGGGACAAAGGAAATGCTCCGTCAGACCCATATCACGCAGCCCTGTATCTACACAGTGACCATGGCGGCCTATCAGGCATTTTTGGAAGCCATGGAGAAAGAAGGCCTTTGGGACAAGGTGGAGTTCATCGGCATGTCCGGCTTTAGCCTGGGAGAGTATGCTGCGTTGACCGCCGCAGGGACCATCAAGAAGATCAGCACCGGACTGGACATTGTCCAAAAGAGGGGGAATCTGATGCAACAAGCCGGCTTGGATGAAGAAGGAAACCCAAAAGGCGGCATGGTTGCCGGCTTCGGGAAAAGAAAGGCTATCCTGGCAGCAGTAGAGGAAGCAGCCAAGGGACGGATCCTTGAGGGAGTGAACTTCAATTCCCCGGTGCAAACGGTAGTGGCCGGAGAAAAGGATGCGCTGGATGACTTTGTCGCAGTAGCGAAAAACCATAGGGTAAAGGCCAAGATGCTCAGCGTCAGCACCGCGTTCCACTGTGATATGATGGCGCCGGCAGCGGAGGAATTGAGAGGCATCCTTCTGGAAGCGGGCCTGAAGGCACCCAACAAGAAGGTGTACTCCAACGTGACCGCAAGGGACATGATGGAAAACGCCCAAGGGAAAGGTGATGTGGGAACGTACATCGCAGACCTGATGGCCAAGCAGACCAAGAGCCCGGTATATTGGCAGGAGGTCATTGAAAACATGATACAGGACGGAGCGGAGGTCATCATCGAGATCGGCCCCGGAAAGACTCTTTCCGGGTTGACCAAGAAAATCAGCCATGATGTCCTGACCCTCCATGTGGAAGACCACGAAAGCCTGGAAGAAACCATAAATGAACTAAAGGAGGCACTGGATGCTTAAAGGAAAATCCGCCATCATCACCGGTGGCGTTAGAGGAATCGGCAAGGGCATCGCCAAGATGTTCTGCCAAAACGGAGCGGACGTGCTCCTCTGCTACAGAAGCAGGGATGAAGAGGCGGAGGCGGCCAAAAAGGAACTGGAAGCCTTTGGGACTAAAGTAGAGCTGCTGAAGGGAGACGTAGCCGATCCGGCCACCGCCGATGAGGCAGTAGCCAAGGCCAAGGAAAGCTTCGGCAAGGTGGACATCCTGGTGAACAATGCCGGGATCACCAACGACAAGCTTCTGCTGAAGATGAAGGGGGAAGACTTCACCAAGGTGATCGACGCCAACCTAAACGGCAGTTTTTACTTCATGAAGGCGGCGGGAGTTGCCATGATGAAACAGAGATCAGGATGCATCATCAACCTTTCATCCATCTCCGGCGTCATGGGAAACCCGGCACAAATCAATTACAGTGCCTCAAAGGCGGGGATCATCGGCATGACCAAGTCCGCCGCAAAGGAACTGGGAAGAAGAAACATCACCGTAAATGCCATCGCCCCAGGCTTTATCGCCACGGACATGACGGCAGTCCTGACGGAAGAACAAAAAACGGCGGCGGAAAAGAATATCAGCCTTGGTAGAATGGGCACCCCGGAGGATATCGCAGGGGTGGCTCTGTTCCTGGCATCCCCTCTGGGGGCATATGTAACAGGACAGGTGATCGGAGTAGATGGAGGATTGATCATATGACAAGAAGAGTAGTAATTACAGGAATGGGTGCCGTAACACCCATCGGGCTTACCGTATCTCAGTCGTGGGAAGCGCTGAAGAAGGGAACCAACGGAATCGATAAAATCACATCATTTGACCTTACGGATCAAAAGAGCGTTATGGGCGGCGAAATCAAAGATTTTGAATTTCCCGATGCCAGAGCGGCCAAGCGAATGGACCGCTCTTCTCAGTTGGCTATCGTGGCGGCAAGGGAAGCCATAGAGGACAGCGGAATTGTCAGCGGGGAAAACGTAGCGCCTGAACGGTTCGGTGTCATGGCTGCATCGGGGATCGGCGGGATCATCACTTTGGAAGATCAGATTTCCAAGGCGGTGGAAAAAGGAACGACCAAGAGGGTTTCCGCACTGATGGTCCCCATGGTGATCCTCAATATGATCGCAGGGAATCTGGCCATCGAGTTCAACGCGAAAGCAAGCTGTCTTGCGGTGGTCACAGCATGTGCCGCTGGAACCCACAGCATCGGTGAAGCTTACCGCAACATCAAACACGGCTACGCCGACGTGATCCTGGGTGGCGGTGCGGAGGCATCCTTTGCGCCCGTATGCTTTGCCGGCTTCGGAAACATGACCGCAACCTCCACCAGGACAGATAAAGATAGGTGTTCCACCCCCTTCGACAAGGAAAGGGACGGCTTCGTCATGGGAGAAGGTGCCGGATTTTTCGTTTTGGAAGAGTTGGAGCATGCCCAAAAGAGAGGTGCCAAAATCTACGGAGAAATAGCAGGTTACGGCAGCACTTGTGACGCCTACCACATCACATCCCCATCCCCCGACGGAGAAGGGGCAGCCGGTGCCATGAGGCAGGCCATTGCAGATGCGGGGATCAAGGCGGAGGATATCGACTACATCAATGCTCACGGAACGGGGACGCCCCTCAACGACTTGTATGAAACTAGGGCGGTCAAGGCCGTCTTTGGGGAAGACACCAAGGTGCCCATCAGCTCCACCAAGGGAAACATCGGACATCTCTTGGGAGCGGCAGGCAGTGTAGAAGCCATCTTCTCCATGATGGCCATCCGGGACAGTTTCATCCCGCCCACCATCAACCTGAAGGTTCCCGATGAGGAACTGGACCTGGATTACGTGCCCTGCGTGGGAAGAGAAGCCAAGGTAGACTTGGCCATGTCCAACTCCCTGGGCTTCGGCGGCCACAACGGAACCATTATATTGAAGAAATTCGAGGGATAGTATGTTGATGAACAAAGAACAGATCATGGAAATCATCCCCCACCGGGAGCCATTTCTACTGGTGGACGAAGTAACGGATATGGAGGTTGGCAAGACCATCTCCGCCGTGAAGTATGTCCGGGAAGACGAGTACTATTTCAAAGGCCATTTCCCTCAGGAACCGGTGATGCCCGGTGTCCTCATTGTGGAGACCCTGGCTCAAGCAGGAGCCATTGCCGTTCTTTCCATGCCGGAAAACAAAGGAAAAATCGCCTACTTCGGCAGCATCAAAAATGCCAAGTTCAGACAGAAGGTGGTGCCGGGAGACGTGCTCCAGTTGGAAGTGACCCTGGACAAGATGCGCAGCAGAGGCGGCGCAGGACTGGCCAAAGCCTATGTAGGTGACAAACTGGCATGTGAATGCGAGATCATGTTTATGATCGGGTGACCATGGATTATGTAAAGAAAACCAACGATATATTGGTGCGACTCTTCAACGTGGTGCTAAAGTTGGAGGAAAAGGCGCTAAAGGAGTCTTCCGCCCACAACCTGTCCATCACCGAGATCCATACCTTGGCCGCCATAGGGCTGGGCATGGAGCGGACCATGGGAGAGGCGGCTGATCTTCTCCAGATCAGCATTTCCACCTTGACCACGGCCATCAACAAGCTGGTAAAGAAGGGTTATGTGGAGCGGTTCCGCATATCCTCCGACCGGCGTATCGTCAAGATCAAATTGACCAAGGCCGGGGAAGATGCGGTGATCGAACATGAAGAGTTCCACCGCAACATGGTGGAAAACTCTTTGGGTGAGCTTTCTCCTCCGGAGATCGCCGCCTTTGTTCGGTCTCTGGACAATATCAACGACTTCCTGGATATGCAGCTGACTGCACCCGTGAATGAGCCTGAGGACTATCCTCCAGGGCCCATCAAACTGGGAACCTATGCAGTCCCTAAGGGCATATTCCAGGGAGGGATGGGTATCGGTATTTCCATGAGCTCCCTGGCCTCTGCGGTGGCGACGGAGGGAGGCCTGGGGGTCATTTCCGGTGCAAGCATCGGCTTCGGGGAAAGGGATTATGAACAAGATCCTCTTGCTGCCGACCTTCGGGTGCTGAGAAGAGAAGTAAAAAAAGCGCGGAAGCAGGTGGACGGTAAGGCAGGAGCAGGGCCCATCGGTGTGAACATCCCCTACAATGCGGAAAGTTACACCCAACTGGTGACCGCTGCTGTGGATGCGGGGGCCCAGGTGATCATCACCGGTGCGGGACTTCCCCTGCGCCTTCCGGAGATCTGCAGGGATAAGGATGTTGCCCTGGTCCCTGTCATATCTTCTCCCCGTGCGGCAAAAATCATCCTGAAAAACTGGCAAAAAAAGCATAGCAGGCGTCCGGACGCCTTTATCTTTGAGAGCGTCTTTGCCGGGGGACTGTTGGGCTACAGGGAATCCAAGATGGATGTGGAGAGAGGGAATTACTACAAGACCATCTCCGACATTAAAAATGAGATCGGCGACATCCCCCTCATCGTAGGAGGAGGGATATACGGCCGGGAAGACGGATTGAGAGCCATTCTCTACGGAGGAGACGGCATACAGCTGGGTAGCCGTTTTGTCACTACATTTGAGTGCGACGCCCCAAATGCCGTCAAGCAGGCCTATTTGAAATGCAGAGAAAATGATGTTACAATTATCCAAACGCCGGGGAGCATGCCCTATCGCGCTATCAGGAACGACTTTACCGAGTCCCTCGTTGAAGGTGAACCCTTCGATGTGAATGACGCGCTGATCAGAGCGGCCAGAGGCGACGGACAGAACGGCCTGATCTTTTGCGGGAGTAAAGTCTATCTCCAAAACACCATGGAGAAAGTGGCCGACATCATGGAGGAATTGGGATCCTAGGAAGCCCGGAGCATAAGGAGTCTGGATCATGCTGCAGATCTATTACGGCCGCGAATGTGTAGATAAGGACAGATACATTTTTGAAAACATCAAAGGCGATACCTTGCTTATCGTGCCTGATCAATTTACTCTGCAGGCAGAGAGGGACGCCTTTTTTTATTGCCAAGGAAGAAAGGGTTTCATGGACCTTGAGGTGCTGAGCTTTTCCCGTTTGGGGGCCAGGATACTGGGTGAAGTTGGGGGCAGTAAGCGACCCATGATCGACAAGCAGGGTCGCCACATGCTTCTGGCCAAGATCTTGAAAAAGCAAGAAGGGTCCATGGAACTATACAGGAAATACAGCGGAAATACCGCCTTTATTGAGCGGGTCAATAACTTCATTTCTGAAATCAAGCAGCAGGGGATCACTCCCCAGCTTCTTTTCGCCAAGGGACAGGAGGCGGAGGCGGACACCTTCCTGCAAAAAAAGCTCAAAGAAATCCATGGGGTTTTTTCCGCATACGAAGAGGCCATCGGCGGAAAATACGTGGACACGGAGGACCTGGTGAGCCTCTACAGCGAAAAAATCCCCGAAAGCAAGTGGCTTGCCGGCAAAACCGTCTGGGTCTACGGCTTCGACTACTTCACTCCAAAGAACCTCCAGGTCTTAGGCAGTCTCTTGGGCAAGGTGAGGGAGATGAAGGTCATTCTCACCTGGGACGAGTCAGGCCGGGATGCCCATGTATTTTCTTTGGGCAGCCGGATGGTTGGAAAACTTCAGGAGACCGCGGAAGGAGCGGGGAAACTCTGCAAGATAGTGCCTCTTCCCGATGCTTATCGTTGCCGGAGGCCGGAATCCCTTGCCACCTTGGAGAGAGAACTGTTTGCCCTGCCTTCCGAAAAAGGAGAAGAAAGCCGGGGCATCACTTTGGTGCGAGCGGCCAACTACTACACAGAAGGAGAGACCGCCGCCGCGAAGGTTTTAGAATTGGTGCGGGAAAAAGGGTATCGATTCAGAGAAATTTCTTTGATCTGTAACGATATGGAGACTAGAGGTGACATATACAAGCGGGTATTCGCCCAGCATGGGATCGAACTTTTTTTGGACAAGAAGAGGGACATCCTCCACAGCCCGGCGGTGGCATTTACCATCGCCCTTATGGACGTGATCTCCGGAGGATACGCCAAAGAAGACGTGCTGCGCCTCCTAAAGACCGGCCTATCGGATCTGGAAGTGGAGGAAATAGAGGCCCTGGAGAATTATGCAGACACCTACTACATCAGAGGGCCCCGTTGGAAGACACCCTTTACCAAGGGGGTGACCGAGTACGGGGAAGAAGAGCTTGCCCGTTTGGAAGCCTCCAGAGCAAAGGTAATGGACGACCTACTGCTCTTCGCGGAAGATTTCAAAGGTGGGAAGACGGTAAAGGAAAAGGTGGAGACCACCTACAAGTATTTAAAGGAAAAAGCAAAGATACCGGAAAAGCTGGAAGAACTGATGGAACGCCAGTTGAAAGAAGGAGATGAAGAGGCTGCGGAAGAAACGGCCCAGATTTGGAACATTGCCGTAAAAATCATGGACCAACTGGTAGCCGTCATCGGAGAAGAGAATATTTCCATGAAGGACTATAACACCTTGTTCCGCGCGGGGTTTGAGGCGGTGGAGATCGGCCTTCTTCCCCCTACGGTAGATGGCCTTGTAATGGGGACCATGCAGCGAAGCAGGAGCAGCCGCATCCGTGCTATCCTGATCCTTGGCGCAAATGAAGGGGTGCTGCCGGCGGCAGTATCGGGAGACAGTCTGTTTTCGGAAGAGGAAAAGGAGCGGCTCAATGAGGGCCTGGTGGTCTGCAAATCCGACAGCCTGCGAATGGAGGAGGAGAACCTGGCCATCTACAAGAATATTGCCAAGACCGGAGAGGAATTGTGGGTCAGCTGCTCTGCTTCCGATGAAGAGGGAAGGGCGGAAGAGCCATCCTTGATCTTTGAGAAGATCAGGGAGATCTTTGACATAGAGCCGGAAAAGGACCTGGCAAACCGGGAGGACCCCATGGGATACCTGGGGGGAAAATACAGCACCCTCAGCCACCTGGCCGGTGCCCTGCGCCGGTGGGACAGGGGGGAGGCCATAAGCGATGCCATAATGGAGGCTCTTCTTTGGTACCGAAAAAATGCACCGGAACAATATGGAAGATTGATGGCTGGCTTGGAATATACCAACCGGGCGGAGAATATCGGGCAGGACCTGGCATCCGGGCTGTACCGGAAGGAAGGGGTGCCTGACTTTTCTTTCAGTTCTTCCCGCTTGGAAAAATACGGCAAGTGCCCGTTTTCCCATTTCGTCAGCTACGGCCTCAGACCCCTGGAAAGGCGATCTTATGAGATCGCGCCCTTGGACGTGGGCGATCTTTGCCACCGCTGCTTGATGAAACTATCGGAAAGATTGACGAAAGAAGGAGTAGAGATCCGGGAAGAATCTTCCCCTTGGATGACCATCTCCAAGGAAGAGTGCGACCTAATGGTGGAAGAAATCCTGTTGGAAGAAGGCAGAACCTACCGGGAAGGCCTTATTTCCAGCGGAAGGGAGCAGGAATACCGGGGAGAACGAGTAAAGCAGATCTGCCGGGAGTCGGCGTGGATCATGGTGGACCATGTGCGCAAGGGGGCCATCCTGGCCATGGGCTATGAAGTGCCCTTTGGAAGGTCCTATCCGATGAAGCCCATCCAGGTGCCCTATGGGGACGGGACGATCTTTATCGAGGGAAAGATCGACCGGATAGATCAGCTGGAGGACGGCTATGTAAAGGTCATAGATTACAAGTCGGGGAACGCCGCTTACAGCGAAGAAGAGGCCAAAGCCGGCTGGAAACTACAACTTTTCGTTTATCTGCTGGCTGCCTCCGGGGAAGAAAAGAAGCCGGCAGGTGCCTTTTACTTCCCCATCAGTGAGCCATTTATTGATGCCTCAGGGAAGGAAAAGGATGTATTCTTCCAATCTCTGGAGAAGGACTTGCGCAAGGAATTTAAAATGGACGGCATCCTCCTCAACAAGGACGAAGTGGTCAGGGGCGTAGCCGGGGAATTTTCTCGGTTTTCGGATATCGCTCCGGTGGAGAAGGTGCAGGGGAGTCCCAAGGCTACAGCCAAAGTCCTGGATGAGGAAGAGTTCAAGGCCCTCCTTTCGGCGGTTTCTCTTCGCATCGAGGAGATGAGCCGGGAAATCGTCACAGGAGAAATCGGGATCCGCCCCAGAAAGACCAAGACCATAACCGCATGCACATACTGCGACTACAAGGGAATTTGCAAGTTCGACAGAGCAATCGAAGGGTGCGACTACGTGAGGATATGAGGGGAAGTACCGCCCGGCTTCCCTTGACTTTTCAGTTTGGAAACGGTATTCTAATTAGGACGGCGCAGGAAGCGCGGGACTCCTGAAGGGGTCAAAAAAAGATCATAAATCACATTTGAATAAAGATAGAATTTAGCCAGGAAGGCTGCATCAGATCAAGAATGATCCGGTCTATTCCTGTCTTTTTTTATGTGATGGGGAAAGCAGTCCGTGGCATACACTACAGAAAGGAAATATTTTGACATTAAAGACAGATAAAAATCGAAGAGAATCCCAGGTGAAAGCATGGGACGCAGCGGCATCAAACCAAGTGTTTTTTCAGCCCACCTCCTGGGAGGAAGACCCATTTTTGCAGCAGATCCAAAGGGAAGTTCACCTCAGCCCTGAAATGAAGGTGCTGGACATCGGCTGCGGGGGAGGAAGATATGCACTGGCATTGGCCGAGAGGGTCGGCCACGTTGTGGGGATCGATGTGTCCCCTAAGATGATTGAAAACGCACGGGAATGGGCGGAGAAAATGGGCGTGACCAATGTTGAGTACAGAGTAGGTGACTTCCCTTTGATGAAGCGAGTAGATATCCCCGGCTCTTTCGACTTGATCTTTGCCCATATGACCCCGGCCGTCATGGACATGGAGGATTTTGCCCTGCTGCGTAGCTTTGCCGGAGATAAGGATACCAGTTTTTATATTGTAAAACCCCTGAAGCGGAAGGGCCATGTAGATGAAACCATACTAGTCCGCTTGGGACGGGAAATCAAAGAAGAGAAGTTTGATGCCCTCACGGAAGAGATGTTTTGCCGGCTCTGGGAAGAAGGACTGATGCCATCTATCGTCCACAGAAAGGACCGATGGACATCGGAAAAAACCGTTGACGAATCCATGGAATGGATATTTGAACGATTGAAAGCCTATCAGAATATCGGAGAAGAAAAAAGGGAGACCGTCCGTGGCTATCTGGAAGATATGGCGCAGGAAGGGTTGATCAAGGAGGAAGTTGATGTGATCATCACCACCTTGGGATGGAAAGAGGAAAGAAGGTAAATCATGGAAAAATATCAAGAACTTTGGGCAAAGAGCGTGGAATTTCACGGTCATGAATGCCCCGGCCTTGCCATCGGCTTTCGCGCCGCATGGGAGGCCATGGAGATATTGGGTGAAGACGGCCCCGCAGAGGATGAGGAAATCGTCTGCGTGACAGAAAATGATGCATGCGGGGTAGATGCTGTCCAGGTCCTCACCGGGTGCACCCTTGGGAAGGGGAATTTGGTATACCGGCCCACCGGCAAAATGGCCTTTGCCTTTTACTCCAAAAACAAGAACAAGAAAGTCAGGATGGTGCTCAAGTCCTGGGGAGATCCGGAGAGAAGCAGGGAGGAAAACCAAAGGCACATACTGGAAGCACCTTTAGAAGAAGTGTTTGATATTAAGGATCCCCACTATGACTTCCCCGAGGAAGCCAGGCTATTTGAGAACCGGGTCTGCGAAGAATGCGGGGAACTGTCACCCGAGCATACCATGAGGTTTCAAGACAAAAAAATCGTGTGCCGAGATTGCTTCAAGGAGTATTCGAGAGGATGGTAGTGTTTTTCCATGGGTAAAAAAAGGGAAGGCCCCATCTTGGAGGCGACAACGGGAATCGACTCCTACCATAGACACATCAGGAAAAAGCGGCTGATCCTCGGCGGGATAACGGTTTTGATCTTGTTCCTGATCTTCATTTCCGTCAATGCGGGAGCGACCAAGATCGGGATATGGGAGACGTTTCAGGCATTTATCGGTCAAGGAGATGAAAGAGGCTCTTTGGTGTTTTGGAAAATCAGAATGCCCCGGGTCACCGCAGCCCTTGTGGCCGGAACAGGTCTGGCCATTTCCGGGTGTGTGATGCAAAACACCTTGCGTAATCCATTGGCATCCCCATCCACCTTGGGCATCAGCGGAGCGGCCGTCTTCGGGGCCAACATTGCCATCATCCTTTTGGATGCGGGGAATGTATTGAGTACGGCCAACGATGCAGTTGCCATCAACAATCCCTACATCGTGACGATTTGCGCCTTTGCTTCTGCCATGGTAGCCATCATCGTCATCCTGTCCCTGGCAAAGTTGCGAGGCTTCTCGCCGGAAGCCATCGTTCTTGCCGGTGTAGCACTGGGATCCATCTTCGCCGCGGGAACCACATTGATCCAGTATTTTGCCACGGACATTAAAATTGCGGCAGCGATTTTTTGGACCTTTGGCGATCTAGGAAGAGCCTCCTGGCAGGAGGTGGGCATCATGTCCGTTGTGGTGGTCATTTCTATGGTGTATTTCTTGTTCCAGCGGTGGAACTACAATGCTCTTGCCAATGGGGAAGAAACGGCTAGAGGGCTGGGGGTGAATACCGATCGAGTCCGGTTTTGGGGATTGTTCATGTCCGCCCTGATCACAGCTGTGACCGTATCTTTCTTGGGAATGATCGGCTTTATCGGGTTGATCGCACCCCAAATCATGCGGCGGATCATCGGAGAAGATCATCGCTTTTTGATTCCCGCATCCGCCCTGGCGGGAGCCGCCGTCCTGCTCATATCAGACACCATTGCCCGTACCTTGATCTCGCCTGTGGTCCTGCCGGTGGGAGCCATCACCAGCCTTTTGGGCGGACCCATGTTTTTATACATCCTCATGAAGGGGAAACTACGCTAGCAGCAAGCGAAAAGGAGAAAAACTATGCAGAATGGTAATTCCATAAAGAAATTAGAGGTGGAAAATCTTTCTTTTGATTTTCCCACCAAGGCTGTCCTGAAGGAGGTCAGCTTTACCCTCCACGGGGGAGATTGTGTTGCCGTGCTGGGGACCAACGGGGTGGGTAAATCCACCTTGCTCAAGTGCCTCAATCGCGTTCTTCACCATAAAGAGGGCAGAGTGGCCGTAGACGGGGAATGTGTAAAGGCCATGACCCGAAACTCTCTGGCCCAAAAAATAGGATATGTGGCGCAGCGAAATGAATTTTCCCATACCACCGTGTTCGATGCTGTCCTTTTGGGAAGAAAGCCTTATATCAAGTGGGACATTACTCAGGAAGATATCCATCTGGCACAGGGGATCATCGAAAAGATGTCCCTATCTTCCTTTGCCATGAGAAATGTAAACCAGCTATCCGGCGGAGAAATGCAGAAGGTCGCCATCGCCAGGGCTCTTGCTCAGCAGCCGTCCATCCTTTTATTTGACGAGCCCACCAGCAATCTGGACTTAAAAAACCAACTGGAGGTCATCAAGCTGATCAAGTCCGTCGTGGCCGAAAGCAATCTCTCTGCACTGGTCACCATGCATGACCTGAACCTGGCCATTCGCTTTGCCGATCAATTTATCCTCATGCGAGAAGGAAGAATCTTTGCGGCAGGGGGAAGAGATATTCTTACAGAGGAGAACATCAGGAAAGTTTACCAAGTGGAGGTGGATATCCATTACCACAAGGGCACTCCTGTGGTGATTCCGCAATAAAGGGGGGGCAACCCTATTCATAAACATTTATTACAAGGAGGTTCCAATGAAGTTACAGTCTAAGTTAAGGAGAACAGCGATTCTTGTCCTTTGTCTCCTGCTGGTGGCAGGGGTATTTGCGTCCTGCGGAAAAAAGGAAGAAAAGGCAAAGGAAAAAAACATTACCGTTACGGATATGGCCGGAAGAGAAGTCACTGTACCCACTGACGCAAAGAAATTTGTCGCCATCGGGCCGGGAGCGTTGCGCCTGTACTGCTATGTGGGCGACACCGACAAGCTGGTGGGCATTGAAGATATGGAAAAAAAGAACAGTGAGGGAAGACCTTACTTAATGGCCAACAAAAAACTGGCGGAACTGCCCACCGTCGGTGCCGGAGGGCCGGGAAATGCACCGGACAGTGAAAAACTGCTGTCGGTGGAACCGGACGTGATCTTCACCATGTACAATACAGAAACATCCGCCATCGATGAACTGCAAAGCAAGACGGGCATTCCTGTTGTGGCCTTGAGCTACGGCAAAACGGAAGTCTTCGATCCGGCCGTGGACAAGTCTCTGAAGTTGATCGGGCAGATCACCGGAAAAGAAGACCGTGCCAAAGAAGTAGTTGACTTCTTTGCAAAAAAGAAAAAAGATCTGGAGAAACGGACTAAAGACATCGCCGATAAAGATAAACCAAAAGTCTACATGGGCGGCATGGGCAATCGAGGTGCTCATGGGATCGAGAGCACAACAGGGAACTTCTCTCTCTTCAATGCCATCGGGGCCAAAAACGCAGTAGATGAAGCGGGCATCTCGGACTACATCATGCTGGACAAGGAAAAACTCCTGGAAATGGATCCGGATATGATCTTTATCGATGGCGGCGGCATGGGCCTTTTCAAGGAAGACTATGGAAAGAACAAAGCATACTACCAGGGCCTGAAAGCCTTCAAGGAAGGTAACGTTTACATGCATCTTCCCTATAACTACTACTACACCAACATTGACGTAGCCTTGGCGGACGCCTACTACATGGGCAGCATCATTTACCCCGAGGCCTTTGATGGGGTAGATGCAAAAGAAAAATTCAATGAAATCACCAAATTCCTCTTGGGCGCGGAACTGTACGACGACATGGCAAAGGCCTACTTTGGCGGTTACCATAAGGTGGAATTAGAATAAAGGTATTCCTCCACCCCCTCAGATGCAATAGAACCGAAAATGGGCTATCCCAAAGGCAAGCTTTTGGGGTAGCCTTCATCATTGCCCATGAAGCGGATGCCGGCAGCCAAACGGCCCGCCCTCCTAGCGGAAAGCTGAAATGCCATGGGCTGTTCCCGCAAAATCTTGACAAACCCGGATTTCCGCCCTGAAAATTAGGATTATCCCTAGACACATTTTTGCGTTATGTCAACTAAAAAAGCTCGGAGGCACTTTATGATTTTTTGCCAGAAAAAAGAGTCTTGCAGATAGGGCCTGCGGGGGCCAAAAGACAAGATTCTTCCTACTATTTCGCCAAAAAAAGCGACAAAGCCAAGATTTTCTCTGTCACGGATTTTCTTACCAAAAATTATTGTGCATCGGGGGGGTGACATTTTCGCTCGATAGATATTAGGGTGACATTATCACAAGATAACCACACCAAAGAAAAATCCATCTTGACTTGCGCCCCTTGAGATAGTAGAATCTTAGAAGTAAGTTGCCGACTGGTAACATAGGTAGTACGCTACTATAGCTCAGTTGGTAGAGCAGCACATTCGTAACGTGCAGGTCATCAGTTCAAGCCTGATTAGTAGCTCCACGTGGGGAATTGGCGCAGCTGGGAGCGCGTTTGACTGGCAGTCAAGAGGTCACGGGTTCGAACCCCGTATTCTCCACCAGGACAAAGCCTTGAAAACACTTGTATTTGCAAGGATTCAAGGCTTTTTTTCTTGGAATTACTGAAAACAATACTTGCTATTCCTCAGTGTTTTCGGATAAATGACCTATTATCCATAGCCAGAAAGATCAATGAAAAACGCGAGTAGATGGCTGCTATGACGGAAGCTGTTGACGCACTTTGGATAAAATCCGAACTTTACATTGATCTTTTTTTGAATGATTAATGTCGGCATCCATCCGTGGCTCCTTTCGACCTGGGTCTTTTTTCCAATAGTAACACCGGTATATCTTTGCCGGTTCAAATCACAGCACTATTTGGCATTGCCAAACTGCCCTAACCGGTAGCCTTTGGCCACAAATAGAGATATTCTTATCTAAAGAGTTAATATGTGTTTTGTCGCATCAGGCGCTGAGAGGAGGAGAAAATGAAAAGGAGAAACGTTAAATCTTTGAGTATGCTAGTCGCGTTGTTCATGGTGATTAGTATGGTGGCAGCAGGACTGCCATTGACGGTGAATGCCACCGAGGGAACCCCAGGTGAACCGGATGCACCAAACGCGTCGGAAACGTACATCGTCCACGTGGACTATGATCTGCAGGGCGGTGCATGGAAGGTTGGAGAAAAAATCGACCCTTACGACTTGACTGCAAATCGTGGTGAGGGTATTCCGCCAAGTAAGTTTAAAGGCAAAGGCATTACTCCGCTGAAAGAAGGGTATACATTTAAAGGATGGGCCTTTGCTTGGGAAGATATGGACGGAAAACCTTTGCCGACCTCAGGTGATATCTGGGATTTTGATACCTATTACATCTGGTATGGTGAAGGCATGCCAGACGAATCCATCTGGACGTTCATTGCCGTATGGGTGCCGGTAAAAACGCCTAAGGAAGAGCCCACGAAACCGGAGCCTACCAAAGCAGAGCCCACCAAAGCAGAGCCCGGAAAGGTAATGCCCAAGACCCCCAAGACTGGAGATAACTCCCCACTGGCACTTGCTACCTTGCTGCTTGTTGGAGCGGGAGCCGCGACCGTTGGAATCAGTAGGAAAAATCTTCTGAACAAGTAAATATATCTAGAGCCGCAATCGAGGCTAAATATCTCAAGATACGGCAGGATCAATATAAAGGCCTTCTGTTTCAAATTGCAGAAGGCTTTTTTGCCGAAAATTTCAACTGTCGCCCTAAAATCCTCCAAAAGGCATATGCCTTTTCTCCTAGGCAGGATAGAGGTTCATCCTTACAAAACTGCTGGAAAAGCATCGGTTTTGTGATAAAATAAGCGGAGCAAGGAGAGGGGAGAATTGACTTGGAGGGTCGGTATGAATTTTCATGGGATCGCAATAGGCGTAATCGCATTTTTAATGATCGGGGCTTTTCATCCCATCGTAATCAAGTGCGAGTATTATTTCTCCAGCCGAATATGGCCGGCTTTTTTGGTGGCCGGGATCATCGCCATTATCTGCTCTTTTTTTGTCAGCAACGTGATTTCCTCCTCAGCCTTAGGCATTCTGGGATGTACGTTGATTTGGTCCGTTCGGGAACTGAAGGAGCAAAAGAAACGAGTTGAGAAGGGCTGGTTTCCTCGGAATCCCCGAGGGACTCAAAACAGAAGGGATAGAGGAGCAAAGTGATGGAGATGCTGAAAGGCTGTATCTTGATGGGAAGCCCCAGGAATCACGGGAATACGGCAAAGCTGGTGGCTCCGTTTATGGAGGAACTGGCAGCTTGGGGCATGTGTTGTGAGATGATCCGCCTCCATGATCTGAAACTGGAGCCGTGCATCGCTTGCCGGATTTGTCAAGATGTCCATGATGACTTCGGCTGCTTTCAGGATGACGATATGGCGGAGATATTTGAAAAAGTTCTGGCAGCGGACCTACTGGTCTTGGCTACACCCATCTACTCCTGGTATGCAACACCGCCCATGAAGGCGGTGATGGACCGGTTGGTCTACGGCATGAACAAATATTATGGGAAAGAAAAAGGCCCTTCCCTTTGGGCGGGAAAGCCTCTTGCCCTTATCACCACCTGCGGCTATCCGGTGGAAAAGGGTGCGGACCTTTGGGAAGAGGGGATCCGTAGATACTGCAAACACTCCCGCTTGGAATACTTGGGCATGCTTGCTCAGCGAGACATGGGATATGACGCCGTGTTCATGGATGCAGATAAGGATGGCGAGGCCCGTGGGTTTGGAAAGAAAATCTTTTTGCAAGTGTCAGGGGAAAAAGATTGAAGTAAATCCCTTGCCGGCATCCCGAAAGCCGGCCAATTAGGTTCTAGAAAAAAACGTCCACGGATGATATAATTCCAACGTAAAAATTAAGGGCCAAAAAAGTGAAAAAGGAAGAGGCACAATGGTAGAGCGATTTTTCAAACTGAAGGAGCACAACACAACGATAAAAACCGAGATCATTGCCGGATTCACCACATTCCTGTCCATGGTGTATATTTTGGCAGTGAACCCGACCATACTATCCGCTGCAGGGATGGAGCCGGCAGCTGTCTTTACGGCTACCGTGGTTTCTGCAGTAGCCGCGACGGCTTTCATGGCATTCTTTGCCAACTATCCCATCGCTCTGGCTTCCGGGATGGGGCTCAACGCCTATTTTGCCTTTTCGGTCTGCATTCCCTTGGCAGAGGCGGGCATACAGGACCCCTGGAAGATCGCATTGACGGCAGTATTGGTCGAAGGGATAATTTTTGTAATTCTTTCGTTTTTCAAATTCAGAGAGACCCTGGTCAATAAGATCCCCGAGAACCTGAAGTACGGGATCACTGCGGGTATCGGACTGTTCATTGCCTTTGTGGGAATGCAGGGAGCCAAGATCATTGTGAAAAATGATGCCACCTTAGTGGACTTGGGTGCCATGAATCAACCTCAGGTGGTACTGGCATTGGTGGGGCTGCTACTCATCGGCGTGCTCTATCACTTCAGGGTAGTGGGCTTTATGCTCTGGGGGATACTGATCACATGGGGCCTTGGCATGCTCGCCCAGGGGCTCGGTTGGTATGCCGTTGACCCGGATGCCGGGATGCGCAGCCTGTTTCCGGACTTTGACGGGGGGCTGGCACCGGCGGCACCCAATTTCCTCGCCTTCAATTTTGAATATGCGGCAAAGCACTTCTTTGAGTTTGCTGTCATCGTGTTCTCCTTCCTATTCGTGGATCTCTTTGACACGGCCGGTGCCTTGGTGGGGATCGCAGCCAAAGCGGATCTTTTAGATAAGGACGGAAATCTTCCCAAGGCGGGAGCCGCACTGATGAGCGATGCTCTTGGGACCATTGTGGGGGCCTGCCTGGGAACATCCACGGTAACCACCTATATCGAAAGTTCAGCCGGGGTGGCAAACGGAGGAAGAACCGGCCTAACGGCACTGACAACAGCGGGCCTGTTTATCTTGGCGCTGTTTTTCTCACCGATTTTTCTTGCCGTACCGGCATTTGCAACGACGCCTGCACTGATCTTCGTAGGCTTGCTCATGATGTCGGCCGTAAAGAAAATGGATTTTGAATCGGATATGGCAGCTGCCATGGGTGGTTTCTTGGCTATCATTATCATGCCACTGACCTATTCCATCGCCAACGGGATCATGTTTGGGATATTGGCCTATGTGATCATCAAATCATGTCAGGGTCAGGTAAGGACCATCCATCCGGTTATGTGGGTCTCGTCGGGATTATTCATCGCACGGATCCTAACTATGGTGATGTAGTAGGTCATCCTGGTCGGCGGCGGTTTACAAAAGAAAAAAATCCATATATAATATTCAGCGTAAAAAATCTTAAAGAACAAAACACAGAAAGTTGGTTGATATGAGCGATAAAAACGGATATGAGTTCTTCATGGAAAAAGAAATGATGGAGCAGCCGGAAGTGCTTCGCGAAACTCTGAACACAAGAGTAAAGGACGGGTTGCCGGATTTTTCCGGGGAAGAGATCCCCGACAGTTTCTTTGCAGGGGTGGACAGGATCTGCATCATCGGATGCGGGACGGCTATGCATGCCGGCCTGGTGTGCAGGGAGCTGATGCAGAAATTTGCCAAGGTGAAGACCGATGTGGAGATCGCTTCGGAATTCCCCGCAAGTTTTCCTCTGCTGGATGAAAAATCCCTGGTCATTGCCATTTCTCAGTCGGGGGAAACCACAGACACTTTGGAAGCGCTGGAGTTTGCCAAGGCGTTTGGTGTAAAATCCCTGGGGGTTCTCAATGTAAAGGACTCCACCATCGGGAGCAAGTGCGATCACGTGATCCTCACCAATGCAGGGCCGGAAAAATCCGTGGCCAGCACCAAGGCATACACCGCTCAGCTGGCAGTTGCTTATCTTCTCGCGGCAAAGATGGCCCAGGTGAAAGAACTTTTTTCCCCGGAAGAGACCAGAAGTTTTATTGCCGAACTGCTGAAGACCCCCGAAGGAGTGGCGGAGATCCTGACCCGGCGAGAGGGTATCCAGGATGCGGCGGACTCTATTTTGGAGGCAAAGGATCTGTTCATGATCGGAAGAGGCCTGGATCATTTGGTATTGCGAGAAGGCACTCTGAAGTTGAAAGAAACCAGCTACATCCATGCAGAAGCTTATCCATCGGGAGAAATCAAGCACGGAACAGTGGCACTACTTACCGACGGGACCCCTGTCATCTCTCTGGTGACCCAGGATGCAGTAAAGGAAAGATCCTTCAGGAACATAGCGGAGATGGCCGAAAAGGTGCCCAACGTGATCGTCTTTGTAACGGAGAAATTGTTAGCCGAAGCCAAGGAAAAGATCGGAAAAGATGCTTGCAGATATGTGACCATTCCCACCTACTCGGACATTTACATGCCTATTGTTGCAGTGATCGCACTGCAGTTGATGGCCTTTTATGTGTCAAGGGACAAGGGCCTTGATGTGGACAGCCCCCGGAATTTGACCAAGGTGGTCATGGGCTGAGAAAGGGAGAAATACAGATGAAAAAAGCCATAGCAACAGAAGGTGCACCTAAAGCGGTAGGAGCATATTCTCAGGGCGTCCAGGCAGAGGGATTGATCTTTGTTTCCGGCCAGATCCCCCTGGATCCTGCCACCGGTGAAATGGCGGAGGATATTGGAGATCAGGCCAGACAGTCCATGGAAAACATAAAGGCCATTCTGGAGGCGGCGGGAAGTGAGATGAACAAAATCGTCAAGACGACCATTCTTCTTGCGGACATCAACGACTTTGCTGCGGTCAATGCGGTCTACGAATCCTATTTCCGTGCACCCTATCCTGCCAGAGCTTGTTATGCTGTGGCGGGCATCCCCAAGGGGGCCAAGCTTGAGATCGAAGCCATCGCCACAAAAGGATAGACAAGGGAAATGAAAAACAGCACTGCTCCATGTGAGGGGGTAGTGCTGTTTTTATGGTGTCCATTATGCCCCAAGGGCTTGGAGAAGTTCCATTTACAATAACCCGGAGATGCATAAAAATACAAGAATAAAATACATTATATAGTGGATATTTCTGTTGCGGAGGACTATATGTGGTGGTATAATGGCAACTGCCACGATGGGGCGAAATGGGAAGTATTCTATGTATAAGGAAGAAGAGAGAGCAAAAGGAGAAGATATGGCGATTTCAGATATTGGGAAGACGGCTTTGGAGGTGTTGGAACGGCGCTACCTGGGCAAGGATGTAGACGGGAATGTAACAGAAGATGTAGAAGGGATGTTTCGCAGGGTGTCGGACGCCATTGCGGCGGCGGACCAAGCCTACGATGAAGGTGCCGATGTGGAGAAGCTCAGCGATGAGTTCTTTGAGCTGATGACCAGCCTGAAGTTTCTTCCCAACTCCCCCACTTTGATGAATGCTGGAAGGCCGCTCGGCCAGTTATCCGCATGTTTCGTTCTTCCCGTGGGGGACAGCATGGAGGAGATCTTCGATGCGGTGAAGAATGCCGCCTTGATCCATAAGTCCGGCGGCGGCACGGGATTTTCTTTTTCTCGGATCCGTCAAAAGGGTGCCACGGTGAAGTCCACCGGCGGCGTGGCCAGCGGGCCGGTGAGTTTCATGCGGGTTTTCAATACGGCTACTGAGGCGGTAAAACAGGGGGGCACCAGGAGAGGAGCCAATATGGGCATCCTCCGCATCGATCATCCGGACATCCTGGAGTTTATCAGCTGCAAGAAGGACACGTCGGATATCACCAATTTCAATATATCCATCGGCATTACGGAAAAGTTCATGGAAGCGGTGGAGAATCGGGAAGATTATGACCTGATCGATCCCAAGACCGGCGTTGCTGTAGATCACCTGAACGCAGGCAAGGTATATAAGCTTATCGTGGACTCCGCCTGGGAAAACGGAGAGCCGGGAATCATCTTCCTGGATAGACTGAATCGTGACAATGTGGTACCGGATCAGGGAGAGATCGAAAGCACCAATCCCTGCGGAGAGCAGCCTCTTCTTCCCTATGAAAGTTGCAACTTGGGGTCCATCAATTTGACGAAGATGACCAAGACGGTGAATGGTAAGGTGGAAGTGGATTACGATCTTCTCCAGAAAACCGTGGAGGAAGCGGTCCATTTCCTGGACAATGTAATCGATGTGAACAATTATCCCCTGGACATCATCGATGAGGTGACCAAGTCCACCAGAAAAATAGGCCTGGGCGTCATGGGGTTCGCGGATCTTCTCCTTCTGATGGGGATTCCCTATAACTCCGGCGAAGGGGTCAGGCTAGCGGAAAAAATCATGAAGTATATCAACACGGTAGGTCATACAGCCAGCAAGAAGTTGGCCAAGGAAAGAGGAGCCTTCCCCCTCTTCTCTACCAGCATCTATGCAGGTGAAGAGGAGATCCGAAACGGCACGGTGACCACCATCGCACCTACGGGGACGCTATCCATTATCGGCGGATGCTCCTCCGGCGTTGAGCCCATCTTTGCCTACGTATACATCAGGAACGTGATGGACGGAGATGAGTTCATCGAGGTGAATCCTATCCTCATGGATAAGTTGAAGGAAGCGGGGGTCTACAGCGATGAGCTGATGAAGAAGATCGCCAAGGACGGGACCATTGCCCACTGCAAGGAGATCCCGGCGGAGATCCGTCGCGTATTTGTGTGCGCCCATGATATCAGCCCCATCGATCACATCAAGATGCAGGCCGCCTTCCAGAGGCACACGGACAATGCGGTCTCCAAGACGGTGAACTTCGAGAGTACGGCAACCAAGGAAGATGTGGATGAGGTCTATAAGCTGGCATACAAGGAAGGCCTGAAAGGGGTGACCATCTACCGTGACGGTAGCAGGGACGGTCAGGTACTGAACATCGGCAAGGTATCCGGGAAGGAAGAAGAGCCGGTGGCGGAATTCGGCAAGATCGAGCCCCGCCCCAGGTCTACGGTGACCCAAGGGTTCACCGAAAAGGTCAAGATCGGATGTGGGAACTTGTACATCACCACCAACTACGACGAAAACGGGATCTGCGAAGTGTTTACCAGCACAGGGAAGGCCGGCGGATGTCCCAGCCAAAGCGAGGCTACGGCTCGTCTTGCTTCTGTGGCTCTTCGCAGCGGCATCTCCATCGATGAGGTCTATGACCAAATGAAGGGGATCAGGTGCCCATCCACCATCCGGCAGCAGGGTATGAGCTGTACATCCTGTCCCGATGCCATCGCCAAGGCGCTGATGAAGGTGTCCAAGTTTATCGATACAGAAAAGGGAAACGGCAGAGCCATTGATATCCCTGAGGAATTTGCACCTCTCAAGAAGGAAATGGATACTGCACCCACGACGATCTACATCCCCAGCTCCGTCAAGGCCATTCACCACTGTCCGGAGTGCGGCGGCGGAGTGGAGCACGAAGGCGGCTGTGTCATCTGCCGAAACTGCGGCTTCAGCAAGTGCGGCTAAAATAGGGGATGTCCCCCGATATTATACGGTAAAAGAGCCGGCCGGGTGCCGGCTCTTTTGCTTTTGCCTTTTAGCTTATGCGTTACCCATGGCCACGTCGGATGTGCACCTTGCCACTGACGGCTTGCCGCGTTGCCAGCCGGCCATTATTGATCGGAGGCCATGCCTTGGGAGCAAGATAAGGCTACATCATAAAAACCCATCCCCGGTGGCTCCGGGCCAAGGCGTCCCAGAAAATCCTCGGCGGCCCGGCAGCCGAACCTGCCTAAGCCTTAGCCTCTATTCAGGTAAGGGGATTTATTCTTATGATGAAGGGCCATGATGGATGCAAACTCGTAGCCCACGTGAGAGGCCAGGTTTGCGGTTATTTGGGTGGGATCGAATTCCGGGAGCATCTCTACGATGTCAAAGGCCACGAAGTGGAGGTCTTTGATGTCTCTGATCAGGGACAAGGTCTCGTGGCTGGTGAACCCTTCCACCTCTATGGTCCCGGTCCCCGGGGCGTAGGCAGGATCCACAAAGTCGATGTCGAAGGTGAAGAAGACCGGTCGGTCGTCCACTCGATCTTTGATTCTTTTGGCGACCTCCTTGAGGCCCATCTGCCGCATTTCCTCCGCTGTAATGACAGCAAGGCCCAGGTCCAGAGAATCCTTCACTTCATCAGGGTGGTACATGGAGCCCCTTATCCCTACGGAGATGGAATGGTCCGTATCCAAAAGGCCCTCTCGGATGGCCCAGCGGAAGGGGGTGCCGTGATTATACTTCAGGCCGAAGGGTTCGTCATCGGTGTCTGCGTGGGAGTCGAAGTGGACTAGAGCCACCGGGCCGTATTTTTTTGCCACTGCCCGAAGTTCCCCCAGGGTGATGGAGTGATCACCGCCTAGACAGACGGGGACAATACCACGATCCAGGAGAGGCATCAGCCCTTCTTCGATAAGGCGGTAGGTCTCTTCGATGTTGCCCGGGACCACGGGAAGGTCACCGTAGTCGATGCCGGAGATATGGTCAAAGATGTTCACCTTCATAATGGGATTGTAGCGTCTTACCATGACTGAGGCATCTCTGATGGCAGCAGGGCCGAACCGCTGTCCGGTGCGATAACTTCCCGCCGTGTCAAAGGGGATGCCCACAAAAGCCATATCCACATCTTCCAGGTTCTCTACGTAGGGCAGCCGCATAAACGTCCTTATCCCACAAAACTTAGGTGCTTTCAACGAGTCTACAGGGTAGTATTTTTTCATGATTCTTTGCCTCCTCTTATGAAAAGTGATTGATTTGCCGGCGGCCCGGAGAGGAAAGAACGGCTCGATTTGATACAGTCTTCGGCCCGCAAAAAATATAATCTATTGGGAACATTGTAAATTATTGTTAATCCAAAAGCAACGAAGCGAAAAGAGTATTCTACCCTACACTTATTCAATTTACGAATGGCAGGGGGGTATGGTATAATATACAATCACCTGAAGGAGGAAGAGGAGGAAGAGTTCATGAGCGAGAGAATGGAAAAAGCTGTGGATTATCATCACAATAAATTCAATTGTTCCCAGGCGGTGGTCTGTACTTTTGCGGACAAGTTGGATGTTCCGGAGAAGGATCTGTTTCGCATGGCGGAGGCGTTTGGTTTCGGGATGGGAGCCATGGGGACCTGCGGTGCGGTGACTGCTATGGCACTGGTGATCGGGTTGTCGGAAAGCGACGGAAATATGGAGGATCCTCAGACAAAGAAGAACTGCTATCGGGCCATGAAGAGGCTGACAAGAGCATTTGAGGAGAAGAACGGCACGGTGATCTGCAGCCAGCTGAAAGGAAAGGACACGGGGGTTGTGATCCGAAGTTGTGACGGCTGTATCGAGGACGCCGTGGAACTTTTGGAAGGGTATTTCTCTGACAAGGAGGCAGCAAAGGAACAGACATGAATAAAAGAAAATACAAGGATAGCTTCTATGAAGTCAGAGAAATCGCAGATTTGCGGGAGTTGATCAATAGCAGCGTGGAGTTGCATAATAATAAGCCGGCTTTTTTGGTGAAGGATAAACCGGGCGGGGAGTACAAACCCATCTCCTACGGCCAGTTTTCGTTGGATATCAATGCCCTGGGGACAGTTTTTCTGGAAATGGGCTTGAAGGGGAAGAAGATTGCCGTCATCGGAGAAAACAGTTACGAATGGGTGGTGGCCTATCTGGCTACGGTCAACGGGACGGGGATCGTAGTTCCCATTGACCGGGAACTGGCACCTAGAGAGATCGCGAATCTTCTCAATCGATCCGGTGCCAATGCTTTGGTCTATTCCCACAAGATGAAGGAAACCATAGAGGAGGTTCTTCCCTTGGCAACGGAGCATCTGGAGCACAAGATCCGGATGGGGATCGAGGAAGACGGAGACGAGACTCCGACCCTGTATCGATTGATCCAGGAGGGAAAGAAAAGCATCGCAGAGGGGAACACTTCATTTTTGGATGCCGAAATCGACAGAGAAGGGCTATGTTCTCTTCTCTTTACCTCGGGAACTACGGGCATGGCCAAAGGGGTCATGCTTTCCCACAAAAACATTGTAGCCAATGTCTACAACATGTCCAAGTATGTCAAGATCATCGAAAACGGCGTGGGGCTTTCTGTTCTTCCCATGCATCACTCTTATGAAATGACGTGTCACGTTCTCACAGGCCTGTATCAAGGCATCACCATCGCCATATGTGAAGGATTGAAACACATCCAAAAAAATCTGCAGGAATCCCGCACGACAGTCATGCTGGGAGTACCGCTGATTTTTGAGAGCATGCACAAGAAGGTGATGAAAAGTGCGGAAGCCTCCGGACAATTGAAAAAGATCCGGAGGGCCTTGAGCCTTTCCAGAAAGCTTAAGTTGTACAACAATCAGGGCCTGATGCGGACCATATTCAAGCAGGTCCATGAAACCACGGGGAACAATGTGTGGCAGTTCATTGCAGGAGGTGCGGCCATCAACCCCAAGGTCATTGAGGATTTTGAAGCCATGGGATTCCCCATGATCCAAGGATACGGCATGACGGAAAACGCGCCCATCATCGCAGTGAACCGGGATCGCTACAGCAAGGCGGCCTCGGTAGGACGGCCTATGCCGGGAACGGAAGTAAAGATCGTAGATCCGGATGAGACCGGAATGGGAGAGATCATCTGCAAGGGGCCTTCGGTGATGTTGGGCTACTACGATGACCCGGAAGAAACGAAAAAGGTGATCCGAGACGGATGGCTGTATACGGGAGATTACGGACACTTGGATGATGAGGGCTTCCTATACATTTCCGGGAGGAAGAAGAACGTCATCGTCACCAAAAACGGAAAGAACATCTTCCCCGAAGAGGTGGAGTTCTACCTTTCCGAGAGTGAGTATATCGCTGAAGCTTTGGTCCACGGGGTGGAAGACGGACGAACGGGGGATACGGTGATCAAAGCGGAGATCTTTCCCAATTACGAGCTGGTGAACAGTAAGCTTGGCAGCCCCGGGGAAGAAGAGATCGAGGCATTTATCAAGGATGAAGTGGACAGGATCAACGAGCAAATGCCCCTGTATAAGCGGGTGAGGCGAGTCGCCATCCGCAAGACGGAGTTTGAGAAGACCACTACCCGAAAGATCAAACGCCACATTTCAGCCAACATGACCAAGGATGAGGAATAAGTAAGGAGGTGACGCCGATGTTGACCAATGAAGCCTATGAAGAAAAAAAGAAACGGGACATGGACTACGCCCAAAGTTTGTACGAGACCATTCAAAAGGATCCGGACCCCAACACCAGATACAA
>JBMNVE010000020.1:0-31852 GCA_050946655.1 Anaerovoracaceae bacterium | reverse complement strand
GGTCCCATAAAGGATCCTACAGGTGTGACGATAAACATGGTGATCCACGCGATCCATTTGCCTTCTCCAAGGGTTGTCTGGCCGGGGAACATTTCCTCAACCTTCGTGAACATTTCCGCAGGTCCGCCGGCAAGGCTGGCCACATAAAAGCCCGCAAAGACCATGCCGAAGAACAACAAGATCCCGTAGAATATATCACACCAGGCAATGGCCCGAATACCACCGGCCCATACGTAGGTGATGATAACGATATAGAATATCAGACCGGCTGCGGCAAAGGGAATCATTTCCCCGGAGGCAACCTGGATCAAGTATGCTCCGCCGGAAAGCTGGATCTGCAAGTACGGAACCGTACAAATGACCAGAATCACGGCAACCAGGTTCCCCAACTTGGTTGAATCATATTGATGTCTGAAAAAGTCTGTGGCAGTGACGTAGTTGTTCAGTTTACCCAAGTACCATATTTTCTTGCCCACTGCGTAGTACATGATCCCGAAGAAAATGTTCCAGGCAATGGCCGTCCAATATAGAGGCCCCTCTGTGTAGAAGTACCCGTTGGACCCCAGGAATGCAAAGGCACTCCACCATGTAGCCGCAACGGAGAAGAATACCGCGACACCTCCCATGGCTCTGGATTGGATAAAGTAGTCCTCCGCTGTAGCGGTAGATTTTGCCCTGGCGGCAAAGCCCAATACTAAGGGGAAGATCATAAAGAATCCGATAACAATCAATGCGATTACGCTATGACTCATTTGATCTCACCTCCCCCGATTCTGTTTTCATCGACCTTGGGCTCACCCCAATTATCGCGGACAGCAATATATATGACGATTACCATATATGCCCACATAATCAACGTGAAACCATAGATGAACGGAAACCCGAATATGGTCGGTGTAGCTTTATCATGATAGAATAAAATGCCCGGGAATTCCATGACCATAAAGCCGATGAGCAGCAGGAGCCAATATAGCTTTGCCCTGCCCGGCATCTTTGCATCTTTCGGTCTCATAAAACAATGCCTCCTTTCTGATATAAATAGGATATAATTTCTTCCAACCCTATTGTACTTTATCAGTCTAAAGAGGCATTTAATATTTTCTTAAAGTTTTCTTAAGTTTTTCGCTTATTTGTAGAACTTGTCGGCCTTGAGCATGGCATGAAGGGTCGCTGTGGCTCCCGCCGTACAGTCTTCTACCGATGCTCTCTCATCTTCCGTGTGGGAAAGGCCCTTCTCTGTCCTGACAAAGATCATGGTCGCAGGCATCATGTAGGAGAAGAACTGTGCATCGTGTCCCGCTCCGGAGTTGATCTTCTGCCATTTGATCCCCAGCTCGTCGCAAGCCTCTTCTACGAAGCCCACCAGATTCTTGTCCCAATATACCGTGTCTCGCTTCCAGTTCTCTCTGATCTCCGCATCGCAGCCTGCCCATTTCTTTTCCGGGATGGTCTTTACGATGTCCAGGACTTTTTTCAGCAGCTCCGGATCTTCATGTCTTACGTCCAGAGAAAACTCCACTTCATCGGGGATCACTGTGTGAACGCAGGGATGACAGTAGATCTCTCCGGTGGTGTACACCAGTTCAGGTCTATTTAGTTTGTCGATCTCTTCATGGAGGTAGCAAATAGCCTGGGCCGCCGCAAAGAGGGCATCGTGTCTCTTGTTCATGGGGAAGGTTCCTGCATGAGCCGCAAATCCCTTGAACTTGATGGAGTAGTTGAACATCCCCAATACACACTGTACTGCTCCCAGCTGGTTGCCGTTGTCTTCCAGGATGGGGCCCTGCTCGATATGGGTCTCGATCATGGCACAGTACTTGTCTGCGCTGATCCGGTTGCCTTTATCTCCCTTGTACTTGCTGGCCGCAAGGGCTTCCCCGAAGGTGGGAGCATAGCCTTCCACCATGGCCTTGGAGGCCATCATCTTGTCCATCTTGAAGTTCATCGCCAGTGCCTCGGGAAGAAGATCGTTACAGAGGATTCCGGAAACCATCATGGCCGGTGGGTAAAGGGATCCTTCTTCGTTGGTGCAGATCATCGCTGTGAGGGGATGCTTGTGGGGGATATCGTTTTCCACCACGGTCTCCAGCACTTCCATGGCTGTCAACACGCCCAATACGCCGTCATAGTTTCCGCCGTTTCGCACCGAGTCCACGTGGGACTGCATGATCAATCGCTTCGCATTCGGGTCTGTCCCGGGAATGGTCGCGTAGATATTGGCCAAATCGTCCGTTTCAATGGTCGCCCCGATGGCTTCCATCCTCTTCACGAACTCATCTCTTGCTTGATGGGCTTCCGGTGAAAGGGAGTATCTGGTGATCCCGCCATGGCCTGCATCGCCAAATTTGGAAAACGTTTTGATCTTATCTTCCATTCTCTTTGGGTCACATTTGAACATAGTTATCCGCCTCCTTTTATACATATCAGTATTATCTTCACCTTTCATCATAGTCCCTTTATATAAAGAATCATATAATCTTTTCTTAAGGTTTTCTTAAACTTCCACCTTCCTCTGTCTGGGAAGAAAGGAGTTGATAATTGAACTTATATCCCAGGCCGCGGATACTGATGATGTATTTTCGATCGTCTTTGTTATCTTCGATTTTTTTCCTCAGGTTACTGATGTATACCATGACTGTTTTTTCGTCGCCTGCAATGCTGTTAGTCTTCCAGGCGTACTCAAATATCTGGGCGGGGCTGTATATCCGTTTGGCATTTTTGATTAAGAGATGAAGGATATCGAATTCCTTTACCGTGAGATATACATGTTCTCCGTCTACAAAAACTTCTCTGGTAGTTGCATTCACCAGCAAGCCCGGCGCCTCATATACTTCTTCATCCATTTCCTGGGTGGTGAGGGACTCAAATCTGCGAAGATGAGCCTTTACTCGTGCGATGAGCTCCTCGGGAAGAAATGGCTTCGTCACATAATCATCTCCCCCAACGGAGAGGGCCACAATTTTGTCAATGGCTTCCGTTTTGCAACTGAGGAACAGAATCGGAGTGTTGTATTTTTTTCTGATTTCCGTACACAAGTCTACACCATTCATGTCAGGGAGCATAATGTCCAGTATGATGAGATCCGGCCGCTCCACCTCAATGATTTGCAATGCACTCTGGGAGTCCATGGCAATCAGCGGAAGAAACCCCTCCTTCTTTAAATAGGTCGTAATAACATCGCATATGGATTTTTCATCATCCACAATCAGTATTTTTTTTGCGAGATACATGAAGTCCTCCTCATCTCTAATATTGATCCAAATATAGGGGCAACTCAACCATAAATGTGGATCCTCGCCCTAAAGAACTCTTGACATAGATTTCTCCGCCATGGGCATCAACGATCTCCTTGCAAATCGTCAGCCCCAGCCCGGTAGAGAAATCCGTTTGAAGGTCCGGGATTTCCTCCGCGCTGCGCTTATAAAACCGATCAAAGATCTGCCCTTGCTCTTCCTTGGGGATCCCGGGGCCTTTATCACTGATAGAAAAATAGAATTTCTGTTTTCTGTGATTAGCACTGACCTCCACGGTAATGGTTCCACCGGCAGGGGAATATCTGATCGCGTTGGAGAGAATATTGGTGAACACCTGATCGATGCGCACTTCATCTGCCACCACTCGAATATTTTCCAGATTCCTCTTGTCCATCTTTACTCGAAGTTCCCTGCCCAGAGAGGTCACGTCCATGCGGTGGTTCCTAAGGAGATCCTCCCCCAACTCACTGCACTCAATGATCATAAAATCAAAGGATAGTTGGTTGGTCTCCAGCTTGGATAGCAGGAACAAGTCATGGATCAAGTGCTCCAGCTTTATCGTCTTATTGTAAATCGTCTCGATGGCTTGTTTCTTCTCCGTTTCGTTATCAAACTTTTCGTCCCGAAGAGCAGAAACATGTCCGATCACCGCCGTAATGGGCGTTTTCAACTCATGAGATATAGACGACAATAGAATGTCTCTTGAGTTTTTAGAGGCCACAAGCATGTCGGAGCTCAGTTTCATTTCCGTAATATCTCGAATGACCCCCTCCACTGCCATGGGACTATCTTGATCTTCGATCAAGGTGGCAGACACCTCACACCACAGTTGACAGCCATTCTTGTGGTAGAACTTAAGGATCTCTTTTTTCGTCTTTTCCTCGTAGTTGTCCGCATCGAAAAGGGCATCCAACTTTTCGTAATCCTCCGGGTTCACCAAGTTGTAGTAAAAATTGCTGCTACTTTTAAACTCATTGGGCAAATATCCCAGCACCTGCTCCACCGACGGGGTGATATAGGAAAATCGCCCCGGATGTAAATCATACAGAAACAAGACCACCGATGAGTTTTCCGCAAGGAGACGAAACCGCTTTTCCGTGATCCCCAGTTTGGATCGGGCGCTCTGCAGGTAGATGATGAACACCAAAAAATTCAACACATTAGAAAACATCACTTCTGTTAAATACAATCCCGGCGAGACCATGCTCATGGCTTCCAAGAAGGAGATGATGGTTTTGCCATATCCCCAGAGTCCGAAAATCACAAAGGCAGCCAGTCGTTCCACCGGAGAGAATCTCCAGTACTTCAAAGTTACGTAGCACAGCGCAGTGGTCACCCCCAACTGGATCATGGCGATGGGGATGAAAAGGGAAAGCAAATCGAACTTGTAAATCGCTACGAAAAATGTCCAAATGGTCAGATATAGAGAAAAACGAACCCAGTATCCGGGCACTCTCCGGTTGGGAAGGCTGTATGCCCCCATGAGCAAAAACAGCAAATTGAACAAGTCGAATATCTTCCGGAAGGGGAAGACGGCATATTCTTCTGTGAAGCTATTGTTCAAAATGAGCAGTAGCAAACTGAAGGAATAGCAGACCCAGCAAAGCCCCCAGTATTGGATGAACCTTTCCTGAGTTTTAGCAAAGATATAGAAGTACACAAAGGCCATGGCGATGGACATACCACCGAAGGCTAAAAAAATGATGCTCAATGTATTCATGCTTCCATTATAGCCCATATCCGAAACCATTGTGTAACTATTTCAGCATTGGTGATCCTTACTCTTACACGCTCTACATATTTTTCTCAAAAAATGTTATAATCGTGATAAGAAAGAGGAGAAACACATGTATGAAAAATAGGAGCGCCGGCAAGTGCTTTCTGATAGGCGTATTGGTTTTCTGCCTTATCCTTCTTGCTGGATGCACCACAAGTGAAAACCCAAATGAAGGTCCCGCTTCAGTCCCAGGGGAAGACCCGGTTTTGGAGGGCCCCTACCCCGTAGTCCGTGTAGTGGATGGCGATACCATCGTGGTTCGCGTCCGCCGGGAAAACGAAAAGATCCGGCTCATCGGTATCGACACCCCTGAAGCCGTCCACCCCGACCCAAGCAGAAATATCCCGTACGGTCAGGTGGCTTCGGACTATACTAAGAAAATGCTTGAAGGACGAGAGGTTTACCTGGAATTCGATGTCTCTCATAGGGACAAATACGGAAGGCTCCTGGCTTATGTCTATCTGGACGGCCGAATGTTCAACGAGATGCTTTTGGAGGAAGGCCACGCAAGAGCGGGGACCTACCCGCCCAATGTGAAATATGAGGACCGATTTTATCAGCTTCAGAAAAAAGCGCGCAAAGATAAGCGAGGCGGCTGGGCATCCGATGCCTTTGACTAAAACCAAAGGAAAAGAGGTGTTTCACCATGAAAAAATTGTACATCATCACCGGTGCCTTTGGGCATCTGGGCAATACTCTGGTGAAGATGTTGCTCCAAAAAGGCGAAAGGGTTCGATGTCTTGCTCTGCCTCAAGAGAACCTATCTTGCGTGGATATCCCTGCTTCGGACAACATCCGGGTGATTACCGGCGATGTTTTGGACAAGGACTCTCTTCATGCTCTCTTTGCCCTTGATGATTCTCCTTGTGAAGTCATCGTCATCCATGCAGCGGGCATTGTAAGCATCGCATCCAAGTATGTCCAAAAGGTCGTTGACGTCAACGTCACCGGCACGAAAAACATCATTGAGATGTGCCTGGAGCATAACGTTTCAAAACTCATCTACATCAGCTCCGTACACGCGATTCCTGAACTCCCCGACAGACGAACAATCACCGAAGTGGACAGTTTCGAGCCCGACCTTGTTGAAGGCCTATATGCAAAGACCAAGGCGGAGGCCACTCAGCTGGTTTTAAATAGCAAGCATCGAGGACTTCATGCCGTCGTTGTCCATCCTTCGGGGATCATCGGACCCGGCGACTATGGACACAACCACCTGAATCAGATGGTCATCGACTATATCAACGGAAGCCTTACCTCCCTGGTAGAGGGTGGGTTCGATTTTGTTGATGTGAGGGATGTGGCCCAAGGGATACTTCTTGCGGAAGAGTATGGCGGTCCGGGGCAGTGCTACATTCTCTCTAATCGATATTTCTCAGTAAAAGAGTTGGCGGATCTGATCCATGAGGTAAGCGGCAAGAGGAAAATCTCCAGGATTTTGCCGCGCTGGTTCGTAAAACTGGTTGCCCCTTTGGCGGAACTCTATTATAAGCTTCTTCGCAGGCCACCCCTGTTCACCGGCTACAGTCTGTACACGCTTACCAGCAACTCCAACTTTTCTCATGAAAAGGCGAACCGCGCCCTGGGCTATACCACAAGGAGCATGTCAGAAACACTGAGGGACACCATTTCATTCTTGAAACAGCACGGCCGCATCAAAGCTAAAAATCTTCGCCAATGATAGGTACCAAGTATTAAGTCGATGAAACGCATCCTTTCTCCATGGATACTTTTATTGATTTTATGGGAAGATTTAGATATAATGACCGGGGAACAAGACAAGAGGGAGGTTATGCATGACTAAAATCAAGGAGTATTTAAAGGACAGGACGCTAAAGCGATATGTGGTATTTATTGTCGTGACGGCGTTTTTGCTTTTTGCACTGTACTTTATTTTCAAAAATTTGGATGTGATTGCAGGAGGTGCGCAAAAAGGCGTTTCCAGCATACTGAACACACTGGCTCCCCTCTTCATCGGGATGTTTATTGCCTATCTTCTCAATCCTCTCGTAACGTTAGCTTATCGAAGGTTGTTTTTTAAGGCCTTTCCCAATTTAGATGACCCGAAAAAGGATGCAAGAAGACAAAAGAGAAACCGGCTGTTTTCCGTCCTTGTGGCCTATCTATTCGTCATTGCCTGTGTGGTGGCCATTATCTATGGATTTGTGGCCATGGTCGGCGGTCAACTGGTGACGGACAGCCTTCCCAAGGTGATGGATAGCTTCAGCAAAACCCTCCTATCCTACGAAGAGACCCTCAAGGCATGGGTCAAGGAAATACCTTCCGGGATGATTTCGGAGCGTTTGCAGGATTTCATCAATAGCTTCATCAAGTGGATATCCCAAAGCCTCAGTTCCGGATCGCTTGTATCCACAGTGAAAAGCGTAGGCGGGAGCATTGTCAACATTGCCATCGGGCTTGTGGTCAGCATTTACCTGTCCTACGATAAGGACCTGTTTCTGGGTATCTGGAATAAATTCCTGAGCCTGGTCTTCCCACAGAGAGTCAGCCTGACCATCAACAATAATCTCAATGAGATTAATGGAGTGCTTTCTCAGTTCCTCAGGGGAGTCCTACTGGACGCCCTCATCGTTGCTATATTGTCCTCCATCGGATTTACGATCATCGGCTTAAAGTTTGCCGTCTTCTTGGGCATCTTTGCCGGGATATTCAATGTGATCCCTTACTTCGGTCCCATCATCGGCATGATCCCCGCCTTTTTGGTGGGCATCCTCACCGGCGGGGTCAAAGAAGGTCTTTTGGCTATCTTGGTCCTTATCATCGTGCAACAGATCGACGGGAATTTGATCTATCCAAGGGTCGTGGGAAGTTCCACGGGACTCCATCCCCTATTCGTCCTTCTTGCCGTGACCATCGGAGGCGCATACGGTGGCTTGGTGGGAATGATCGTAGCCGTTCCCATTGCAGGCATCGTCCAGTTATATGTTCAAAAATGGGTGAAGCGTAGGGAAAGCAAATTGGAACTGGCCGACGCTTTCAAGGAAGGTGAAGGCGCTCAAGGAGAAAAGCAAGAAGAGGCCCTTCCCAAGGAGCCCCTCTAATCTCAGCTTACATAGACGATTATTCCAACAGCATCCGCTCCTTTTTCAGGGAGCGGATTTTTCTGTATACCAACCAAGCAGAAGCTGCATTCAGGCACCCGACTACCAATACCAAAGCCCAGCCAATCGCATTCATTGTATCCACCTCTGCTCTGCCAATTACATACTCAACTATATTCATCAACCCGATTATGCTAAGCATAACGGCAACCGGGACCAGTGTTTTGAACCTCCGCTTTAGGTGCGCAATGCGTGAATCCAGGTCCGAAAAGAGTTCAAACCCTTCCGGGGATCTTTCTTTCCTCCAGTAAATCTGCCTTTGAAAGTTCCCTACCAAATCTACTCCCGCTTGCTTCTGGAGGGCAGTATACTCTTTCCCCCAGAAAGAATTCACCGGGACCTGGGCAAACTCTATACGATAATCGTAGAGCCCCGGTTCCCCTGATTCAAAAACATATCTGCAGAAGCCAACTTTTATGAGATGAAGACCCTGATCTTCCATTTTGTTGATCCATTTCTCTTCTTTATCGAAGTCCCAGGTAAAGAATATTTTTAGGATGGTCTTTTTCATTTCATGCCTCCCGTGGCAGTTTCGCCGTTGGCCAGTAGTTCCCTTAACCTGTGTATCTCTGCCGATACCGCGTCCTTACCTCTGTCGGTAATGATATATTCCTTCTTTCCGCTGTCCCTGTCGTGATAATGCACATCGATCCAGCCTCGCTCAACCAAGGTCCGCAGGGCTCCATACAGGGTCCCCGGAGAAAGCCTCACCCGACCTTTCGAGATGGTCTCCACATTTTGCATGATCCCATACCCATGAAGGGGTTCAATCAGAGAAATAAGAATGTAATATACCGCTTCTGTCAACGCCTGATTTTCCTGTCCCATCTTCTCTACTTACACAACATTTTCGCAACCTATCCTTAGGCGATATATCGGCTACCGTTATATATACTATATCGCTTGCCGATATGTTTGTCAATACAAAACGATTCCTCTCAAAAGATGGATTTATGTTGATCCATCTTGCATCCGGAAGTACTGTGCCATGAATTTTCTCCACTTCAAGTTTTTAACGGCACGATAAGAAGAAAATTATTCCTACCAATCTTGAAGCAGTTTTAGAGAATGGGCATTTTTAGGGATTCTTGCCCTTGCCCTTCAGAAGGGACACTTCCTCTCCGACCAAAAAATCTCCACATAGCAGAGATGAAGCATGGAGATGGAGAAAAAGTCTCCATCTCCATGTCGGTTTTTTGCAATGTGGAGAAATTTATTGGTACAATTGTTGTGTGTTGAACCTGCCCCATAGATCAGTGGGTGAATCCCTGCACTTTTTTCTCGTCCGCCGGCTGGGATAGGATGCGAGCCTTGTTCAGCTGGTCAATGGCTGCCAGGAAATCTTCTGCCAGTTCTTCCACTAAATGCTGGCTGAAATCAGCCTTGAATACACATCTTTGAACGACCATATCCGCCATGTTCTCCGGCATGGGATAGGACGGGATTTGCCACCCCTTCATCTGCAATCTGTCCGATAGATCATAAAGTGTCCACTCTACGGGTGCATCCTTCTTCAGGGAATAGCATACCAAGGGCAGCCCGCTTCCATCGCTGTAAACGTCAAAATAGCCTGTTTCTTCCACCACTTTAGTGAACAACATGGCAATGCGTCTGGTTTTTTCATGGACCGCTTTGTATCCGTCGTATCCCAATCTAAGGAAGTTGTAGTACTGGCCGATGATCTGGGAGGCACTTCGGGAAAAATTGATGGCCATGGTGGGCATCTCCCCTCCCAGATAACTGACGTTGAAAATCAGTTCCTTGGGAAGGTACTCTTCATGCTTCCAAACAATCCACCCCACACCGGGGAAAACCAGTCCGTACTTGTGGCCGGAGGTGTTGATGGAGACCACGTTTTCCAGGCGAAAATCCCATTCCAGGTCCGGTTGTACAAATGGGGTATAGAGGCCGCCGGAAGCTCCGTCTACATGGATGGGAACGGTTACCTTTGCACCGGCGTTGTATTCCGTCAACCAGGCATCGATTCCTTTGATGTCGTCATACATCCCCGTATAGGTAATGCCCAGCACTCCTACCACCCCAATGGTATATTCATCCACATAATCAGAAAGCTTTTGGATATCCAGGTTCATATGCCGGCTATCCATGGGCACCGCCCTCATCTCGATATCCCAGTAGACACAAAACTTTTCCCAGCAGACTTGGTAGCCTGAGGTGATGACCAAGTTGGGTTTCCTCTTGCCTATATCAACTCCCGCCGCCGCTGCTCGCTCACGCCAGCGAAACTTCATGGCCATTCCACCCAGCATACATGCTTCACTGCTGCCCACTGTGGATGTGCCTAAGAATTTTCCTTCAGAAGGAGCATTCCAAAGGTCGGCAATAATATTCACACAGTATTGCTCCAACTCCGCCGTTCTTGGGTATTCGCTCTTATCGATGGCGTTCTTTGCCAAGGTTTCACCCATCAGCTTTTTTGCATCGTCTTCCATGTTTGTCTGGCAAAATGTTGCTAGGTTCTGTCGGGCATTTCCTTCATCCATCAATTCATCCATAAGGATTTCGTAAGCGGTCTTGGCATCCATCGGTTTTTGGTTCAGCTCCTTCTTTGGAATTCTCTCTCCTTCTCCGATAAAGTTCAAGCTGCTGATTTCTTCCTTTTTATCTTTTTTTCCGTATAACATAATTGGTCCTCCTGCGATGAAACTTAGTTTCTCTACCAAAAAACGCCGCAGGAATTTCATCCTTGCGACGCTTTTTCAATTAAACCAGTTCTAAGAATACTGTTTCTGCATTGTCCCCTCTTCTGGGTCCCAGCTTCAGGATTCTTGTGTACCCGCCGTTTCTATCGGCATATTTGGGTGCGATTTCTTCAAACAGCTTGGTCACTACATCTTCGTCGTAGATATATGCCAGTACCTGCCTTCTTGCGTGCAGATCCCCGCGCTTCGCCAAAGTGATCATTTTTTCCGCTGCTTTCTTGGCCTCTTTTGCCCTGAACTCGGTTGTGCTGATCCGCTCTTCTCGGAGAAGGTCAGTCACGATATTTCGGAGCATGGCTCTTCTGTGTGCCGTAGGCCTGCCCAGTTTTCTATATCCTTTCATCTGTGGATGCTCTCCTTTCTTTAGTCATCTGCCTTGCGAAGAGAAAGGCCCAGCTCGGTGAGCTTCAGCTTTACTTCGTCAAGGGATTTTTTACCCAGGTTTCTCACCTTCATCATGTCTTCTTCCGACTTATGGGTCAGTTCTTCCACGGTGTTGATGTTTGCTCTCTTCAGGCAGTTGAAGGAACGTACGGACAGTTCCAGCTCTTCGATGGTCATCTCCAGAGCCTTCTCCTTCTGGTCTTCTTCCTTTTCCACCATGATTTCCATGCCTTCCGTCTCATCGGTCAGCTGTACGAACAGAGACAGGTGCTCCTGCATGATCTTTGCACCGATGGACACACCTTCCTTTGGAGTGATGGAACCGTCGGTCCAGATCTCCAGAATCAGTTTGTCATAGTCGGTAACCTGTCCTACACGGGTATCTTCTACGGAGAAGTTCACCTTCCGCACCGGTGTATAGATGGAATCCACAGGGATGACGGCAATAGGTGTATTCTCGTTCTTGTTCTGCTCTGCCAGGACATATCCTCTACCCTTTGCCAAGTTGATTTCCATCACCAGGCTGGCATTTTCTTCAAGAGTGGCAATGTGCAGGTCGGGGTTGAAGATCTCCACGTCCAAATCGCCAACGATGTCCGCTGCGGTGACTTCTTTTGGGCCTACTTCATTGATGATCACCCTCTTGGCATCCTCTTGGCCGGTCAGCCTTACGGACAGTTTCTTCAGGTTCAAAATGATTTCTGTCACGTCCTCTTTGGCACCGGGGATGGTGGAAAACTCATGGAGTATCCCATCGATCTTCACCGATACAACGGCCGCTCCGGGAAGAGAGCTGAGAAGGATCCTTCTCAGGCTGTTGCCCAGGGTGGTACCGTAGCCTCTCTCGAGAGGTTCTACAATAAACTTACCGTAATTTGCATCTTCATCTGAAAATATACATTCGACTGTCGGTTTTTCAATTTCAATCATTAAAAATCCTCCTTATTGTTCCAAGTATGTGTTAACTATAAAGCTCCTTACTTGGAGTACAATTCTACGATCAGGTGTTCTGCAATCGGTGTGTCAATTTCCTCTCTTGTAGGTATGGCCACAATGTTACCTTCCAACTTGGATACGTCTACGGTGATCCAAGACGGAACGGTGATGGACATTTCTTTCACTTCCTTGAACTTGGGGGAGCTAGTGCTTCTTTCCTTGACCTTGATCACGTCACCGGGCTGAACGGTGAAGGAAGGAACGTCAACCTTCTTGCCGTTTACGGTAAAGTGACCGTGTACAACCAGCTGGCGGGCTTCTTTTCTGGAGGAAGCAAAGCCCAAACGGAATACTACGTTATCCAGTCTTGTCTCCAAAGCGATCAGCAAATTATCACCGGTTATCCCCTGCTTTCTTGCTGCTTTCTCAAAGAGGTTTCTGAACTGTGTTTCCTGCAGTCCATAAAATCTCTTGGCCTTTTGCTTCTCTCGAAGCTGCAATCCGTATTCGGATATCTTGGATCTTCTACCCTGTCCGTGTTGTCCGGGAGGGAAATTTCTTCTTTCCATTGCACATTTTGTGCTGTAGCATCTTTCCCCTTTCAGGAAAAGTTTCTGCCCTTCTCTTCTGCACAATCTGCAGTTAGCATCTGTATATCTCGCCATTGATTATTCTCCTCCTTTCAATTAGACTCTTCTTCTCTTGGGTGGCCTGCATCCGTTATGAGGAATGGGCGTGATATCTTTGATCATGGTGATATCCAGTCCGGCAGCCTGAAGCGCTCTGATGGCTGCTTCTCTTCCGGAACCCGGGCCCTTAACGTATACTTCTACCGTTCTTAATCCATGCTCCATAGCGCCTTTCGCCGCTTCTTCCGCCGCCATCTGTGCAGCAAAAGGTGTGGCTTTTCTGGAACCCTTGAATCCCAAGGATCCTGCGCTGGACCATGCCAAAGCGTTTCCGCTCAGATCTGTCAATGTAATCAATGTGTTATTGAAGGTAGATTGAATATGCGCTTGGCCTTTTTCTATATTCTTTCGATCTCTCTTCTTTTTTCTGGTTGCTTTTTTCACTGTCTTAGCCATGATTTTCTACCTCCTTACTACGCCTTCTTCTTACGGCCCACTGTCCTCTTAGGCCCTTTTCTTGTTCTGGCGTTTGTTTTTGTTTTCTGACCTCTCACGGGAAGTCCTCTTCTGTGACGGATACCTCTGTAACATCCGATCTCCATCAGTCTCTTCACGTTCAAGGATACGTCTCTTCTCAGATCACCTTCTACCATGTAATCTTCATCGATGACGTGTCTGATCTTACCTGCCTCTTCTTCGGACAGGTCCTTCACTCTCGTGCTTGGGTCGATCCCGGTTTTTTTCAGGATCGCCAGTGCTGTCGGTCTGCCAATTCCAAAGATATAGGTCAGTCCGATGTCCACTCTCTTTTCTCTTGGTAAGTCCACTCCGGCTATTCGAGCCATATTTTCCTCCTGTTCCCATCTTCCGTCGCGCTTCCTTCAGGGCTTTTTCGCCCCGGGGCACAATATAAACGGGATGTTCGTTTTCTCCGCGGGATCCGCGGATCATTGATAACTACTTCTGCTGACTCCCGTCAGCCATGTTTTAACCTTGCTTCTGCTTATGCTTGGGGTTTTCGCAAATGACCATGACTTTGCCATTTCTCTTGATTACCTTACACTTTTCGCAGATCGGTTTTACGGATGCTCTTACTTTCATTTAGAAACCTCCTCACTTGCCTCTCCACGTGATCCTACCGCGGGTCAGATCATAGGGTGAAAGTTCCACCTTTACTTTATCCCCGGGGAGGATCCGTATGAAGTTCATTCTGATTTTTCCCGAAACAGTTGCCAGAACCTTATGTCCCGAGCCGTCCAGCTCGACGACGAACATGGCATTAGGCTGTGCATCTACTACGATGCCTTCTGCTTCTATAACGTCTTTCTTTGCCATATCTTTTTCACCTCTTTTATTGCAAGGTGAGCAATTCAGGCTCACCATCAGTGATAACAACAGTGTTCTCGTAGTGGGCTGCTAATTTTCGGTCAGCGGTCACAATGGTCCAGTTGTCACGGAGTACCTCTATCTGATAGGATCCCTCCGTGATCATGGGCTCGATGGCAAAGACCATTCCCTCAGCCAGCCTGGGCCCTCTTCCCGGTTTGCCGTAATTGGGGATCTGAGGCTCTTCATGCATCTGCCTGCCGACCCCGTGGCCCACCAGATCTCTGATGACACCGAATCCGTCTCCTTCCACCCTTTCTTGGATAGCGCTGGAGATGTCCGTCAGCCTGTATCCTGTCTTGCAAAACGCCAGCCCCGCAAAGAAGGCTTCCTTGGCCGTATCCATGATTCTCTGTGCTACATCGCTTACTTCTCCCACCGGATAAGTTCTAGCCGCATCGCTGACATACCCTTTATAGGTACACCCTACATCGATGCTGATGATATCCCCTTCCCTTAGGATCCTTTTCTTGGTGGGTATTCCGTGTACCACTTCTTCGTTCACCGAAGCGCATATGCTTGCCGGAAACCCCTGATACCCAAGGAAGGTAGGCGTCATGTTGTTTTCTTTGATGATTTTAGAAACATATCTGTCTATTTCCAACGTCGATATGCCCGGTTTGATGAAGTCCTCCAGGGATTTCAGGATGTGGCCCGTCACTTCCCCGGACTGTCGCATCAACTGGATTTCCTTCTTGGATTTGATGATGATCATCTTATTCTCCCAGAAGGTTCACGATTTCAGCGAACAGATTTTCCAGTCCCATTGCTCCGTCAAAGGTGGATATGTTTCCTGCTTTTTCATAATATGCAAGGAGTGGTTTCGTCTGTGCGTTGTATACGTCGATCCGGTTATTCACCGTTTCTTCCGTATCATCGGCGCGCTGATACAACTCTCCGCCGCACTTGTCACAAACACCTTCTTTTTTGGGAGGCATTCCCTTGATGTTGTAGGTTGCGCCGCATGCTTTGCATACTCTTCTGGTTACCAGTCGATCCATGAGGATCGCCTTTTCCACGTCCATATTGATTACGTGGTCGATTTTTTTGCCCTCACCTGCCAAAAAGGCATCCAAGGCTTCTGCCTGTTCCACCGTTCTGGGGAAACCGTCCAGAAGGAAGCCTTCTTTGCAGTCGTCTTCCTTGAGCCGATCCAGCGCGATCTCGATGACCAGGCTGTCGGGGACCAATTCTCCCTTGTTCATGTACTCTTGCGCTTTTTTGCCCAGAGGAGTACCTTCCTTGATGTTCTTTCTAAAGATATCACCGGTGGAGATGTGAGGGATCTCATATTTTTCAATTATTTTCGCCGCCTGGGTACCTTTACCGGCCCCGGGAGGTCCTAACAAAATCAAATTCATCTGACTCTCCTCTACTTCAAAAATCCTTGATAGTTCCGCATAACCATCTGCTGTTCCAACTGCTTCATCGTATCCAGGGCCACGCCCACTACAATGAGCAGGGATGTCCCTCCGAAGTGCACATCCAAAGGCGTAAGTTGCCCCACCAGGGTGGGCAATGTGGCTACTGCAGCCAAGAAGACTGCACCCACAAAGGTGATTCGGTTCATGACCTTCTGTAAGTACTCCACCGTTGCTCTACCCGGCCTGATCCCCGGAACAAAACCTCCGTTTTGCTTCAAGTTATCGGCAACTTCCATAGGATTGAACGTCACCGCCGTGTAGAAGTAGGTAAAGAACATGATCAGTACGATATTGAAGGCCGCATAGAACCACACACCCGGCGATCCGGTGGGGGACAGCCACTTCTCCACCCAAAGGGCGAAGTTGGAGCCTGACCCTGTGAAATATGTGATGGTCAAAGGGAACTGGAGCAGGGAAAGGGCGAAGATGACCGGGATAACTCCCGCCTGATTCACCTTCAGCGGAATGTGGGTCGACTGTCCGCCGTACATCTTTCTTCCTACTACACGCTTAGCATACTGGACCGGTATTCTTCTCTGTCCCTGCTGCACCAGGATGATCCCGACGATAACAAGGGCCGCAAAAACTACGAAGAGAAGGACTGTCATAAACCCGATCTCCCCTCCTTTGAATTTGATCCATGTGGCATGGATCCCCGAGGGAAGCCTTGCGATGATCCCGCCAAAGATGATCAGCGAAATCCCGTTTCCGATACCGTACTCATTGATCTGCTCGCCCAACCACATGAGGAAGGCCGTACCTGCACTCAATACCAGGACGATGACAATGATGGAAAATGCATCTGTGCTCACCAAGGCCTGACGGAACATGCCGATGGACACGCCGATGGCCTGGATGATGGCCAGGACTACCGTCAAATATCTGGTATACTGGGTGATTTTCTTTCTGCCCTCTGTTCCTTCCTTGGCCAGCCTTTCCAACGCCGGTATGGCGATGGTCAGGAGTTGGAAGATGATGGACGCGGTGATGTATGGCGTAATGCTCAGTGCAAAGATCGTCATGTTTCCGAAGGCTCCGCCCGAGAAGAGGTTGAAGAGCTCAAACAGCCCCGTCCCTCCATCGAACATCTGTGCCAGTACGGCTCTGTCTATCCCGGGAACCGGGATGTTGGATCCGATCCGAAAGATCACCAGCATCAATAAAGTGAAGATGATCTTCTTTCTAATATCTGCAATTTTCCAGGCCTTTGCAATGGTCTGAAGCATACCCATACTAGATCACCTCTGCCTTTCCTCCGGCAGATTCAATTTTTTCTACAGCTGTCTTGCTGAACTTCTGAGCCTTGATCGTCACTTTCTTTTCCAGATTTCCGTTACCCAATATCTTGATTCCGTCTTTTACCTGCTTAACGATGCCCATTTCCGCAAGAAGGTCCGGTGTGATCACGGTACCTTCCTCAAAGCGGTTGAACACATCCACGTTGAGCTCGGTATATTTCTTTGCCCAAATATTGGTGAACCCTCTCTTGGGGATTCTCCTGTAAAGAGGCATCTGTCCACCTTCGAATCCGATCCTTACGCCGCCGCCGCTTCTGGAGTTCTGGCCCTTGTGTCCTCTACCGGCGGTCTTACCCAACCCGGACCCGGAACCGCGACCCTTCCTCTTAGGCTTTTTGGTGGCCCCATCAGCTGCTTTCAATTCATGCAGTTTCATTTGTTTGCACCTCCTTTTTCTATAGTTCTTCTACAGTAAGAAGATGCGATACCTTCTCAACAGCACCTCTTGTAACAGGGCTGTCGATCAGTTCTACTGACTGATGCATCTTTCTTAATCCTAACGCTTCTACTACTTTTCTTTGTTTGGGAGAAGCGCCGATGGTGCTTTTAGTCAGGGTAATTTTTAACATTTTTTCCATTTGCATCTCCCTCCTATCCGAATATTTCTTCTTTTGTTTTCCCTCTGAGCCTTGCCACTTCCTCTACAGTCTTCAGCTCTTTCAAGCCCTGAAGTGCGGCATATGCCATGTTTCCGGTATTACTGGAACCGATGGACTTGGCTCTCACATCCTTGATGCCGGCGGATTCCAGCACGGTACGAACTGAAGATCCCGCAATAACGCCGGTACCTTCTGCTGCCGGCATGAGCAGGACTCTTCCCGCACCGAACACACCGATGTGTCTGTGTGGTATAGTGGTTCCCACCGTGGGAACTGTGATTAGATTCTTCTTTGCATCTTCTGTAGCCTTACGGACAGCCTCAGGAATTTCCTGCGCCTTGCCCAGGCCTACGCCTACGTGACCATCGCCGTCTCCAACAACCACGGTTACGCTGAATCTCATGTTTCTACCGCCCTTGACCGTCTTGGCGACACGTCTGATGTTGACGATAGTTTCATTCAATTCCAGCTTGGATGCATCAATTGTATTTCGCATTCCTTGTATCCTCCTGTTAGAACTTCAGTCCGGCCCCGCGGGCTCCTTCTGCCAGCTCCTTTACTCTGCCGTGGTATAAGAATCCGCCTCTGTCAAAGGACACGGTTTCTATACCCTTAGCAAGGGCTCGCTTTGCGATAGCTTCTCCCACCTGTTTAGCGGCTTCTTTATTCCCACCGTTTTGGATCTGTGCTTTCAGTTCCTTGTCCAGTGAAGACGCCGCTACAAGAGTGGTCCCATTGACGTCGTCAATGAGCTGCACGGAGATATTCTTATTGCTTCTGTAAACAGACAACCTGGGTCTTTCCGGAGTCCCATACAAATTCTGTCTGATCCTGCCGTGTCTCTCCTTGCGTCTGTCATTTCTGCTTTCTTTCGCCATTTGCAGTAGGCTCCTTTCTTATTCAGACTTAACGCCGGCCTTACCTTCCTTACGACGGATCTGTTCGCCTTCGTATCGAATCCCCTTGCCCTTATAAGGCTCAGGCTTTCTCCACTTGCGGATGTTGGCCGCGTAATTTCCTACAACTTTCTTATCGCTTCCCTTTACGACGATCTGTGTCGCAGAGGGTGCTTCGGTGGTGATCCCTTCGGGATCTTCCATCTCGATGGGATGGGAGTACCCCAGGTTCATCACCAAGGTCTTTCCCTTCTTCTCTACTCTGTATCCAACGCCCTGAAGCTCTAATTTGATCTCAAAGCCTTTAGTGACGCCTTCTACCATGTTAGCCACCAGCGCTCTGGCCAAACCATGCTGCTCACGTTGTGTTTTGCTCTCGCCTCCCCGTGAAAACACAAGTTGGTTTTCCTTGGTTTCCATGGTGATCAATTTGCTGATCTGTTCCTGGAGTTGACCATTTGGGCCTTTGACGGTAACTAAATTGTTTTCGTCGACCTTCACTTCAACGCCGGCAGGAAGATCAACAGGCTTTAACCCTACTCTAGACATTCTTTCTTCCTCCTACCATACATAACAGATAACTTCGCCGCCTACGCCCAGTTTCCTGGCTTCCTTGTCGCTGATCACTCCGTTGGAAGTGGAGATGATAGCGATTCCAAGGCCCCCCAATACTCTGGGAACGTCGCTGGCCTTGGCATATACCTTCAGGCCGGGCTTTGAAATTTTCTTCAGTCCGTTGATAACTTTTTCCTTGGCAGGGCCGTACTTCATCTCAATGCGGATGATTCCCTGCTTATCGTCTTCTATGATCTCGAATCCCTTGATATATCCTTCCTCCTCCAAAATGCCCGCAATGGACTTTTTGATCTTTGAGGCAGGGATATCCACCGTTTCGTGAGATGCAGTATTGGCATTCCTGATTCTTGTCAGCATATCTGCTATGGGATCTGTCATTGTCATAATGCTAATGCTCCTTTCTCTGCCAGTTTTGTTACGCAGGTCATACCCTTCACAACTTGGCAAAATTTAACGTTCGATGCAGACATATATGTCCGCTTACCAGCTCGCTTTTTTGACGCCGGGGATCTCCCCCTTGTAAGCAAGCTCTCTGAAGCAGATCCTGCAGATCCCGTACTTCTTCAGCACGGAGTGGGGTCTGCCACAGATCCGGCACCTGGTATATGCTCTGGTGGAAAACTTGGGTTTTCTCTGCTGCTTTACTTTGAGAGATGTCTTAGCCATACGTTTTCTTCCCTCCTATTTTTCAAACGGCAGTCCCAGAAGTTCCAGCAAATATGCCGCCTCTTCATCGGTCTTGGCCGTCGTTGTAAATACTACATTCATTCCCTTGATCTTGTCAACTTTATCGTAGTTGATCTCCGGGAAGATGAGCTGCTCCTTTACACCCATGGAGTAGTTTCCTCTGCCGTCAAAGGCATTCCTGCTCACTCCCTTAAAGTCTCTCACTCTGGGAAGAGCGATGTTGAAGAACTTGTCTGCAAACTCATACATGTTCTCGCCACGAAGAGTGACCTTGGTTCCCACCGGCATGCCGGCTCTCACCTTGAAGTTAGCAATAGACTTCTTGGACTTGGTCACGACAGGTCTCTGGCCGGAAATCAGTCCCAGCTCTTCCACGGCTGTTTCCATCAGCTTTGCGTTTTCCTTCGCTTCGCCCAGTCCGATATTGATGGTGATCTTTTCCAGCTTGGGAACTTCCATAACGTTCTTGTACTGGAACTTGTCCATCAAAGCCTTGAATGCTTCATTCTTGTATGTTTCTTTCAATCTTGCTGTCAACGAACTCTCCTCCTTTCTCAGTCGATTGCGTTACCGCTTTTTTTAGAAAATCTAACTTTTTTGTCTCCCTCCATGCGGTAGCCCACTTTGGTGGCTTCCTTGGTCTTGCCGTCGATGAGCATGACGTTGGATACATGGATGGAGCCTTCCTGATGCTTGATCTCGGCGCCTGCAGTTCTGGTCTGCTTCTGATGCTTCGTCTGCATGTTGATCCCTTCAACGATGACTCTTTCCTTTGCGGGAAGAACCTTCAGGACCTTTCCTTTTTTGCCCTTGTCTTTTCCGGTAAGGACAGTTACCATATCATCTTTTTTAATACGCATGTTGTCCTCCTATAATACTTCCGGTGCCAAAGACACGATCTTCATAAAGCTTCTGTCTCTCAGTTCTCTTGCTACCGGTCCGAAAATACGCGTTCCAACCGGGTTCTTGTCTTCCTTGATGATCACAGCTGCGTTCTGGTCGAATTTCACATAGCTTCCGTCTGTTCTTCTTGTCCCGAACTTGGATCTGACCACAACCGCTCTCACCACGTCACCCTTTTTTACCTGACCGCCGGGCGTGGCTTCTTTTACGGCACAAACAATTATGTCTCCGATATTTGCGTACTGACGGCGTGTGCCTCCCAGTACACGAATGCATAACAGTTCTTTCGCACCGGAATTGTCAGCGACTTTCAGTCTACTTTCTACCTGAATCATTTTCCGGTCCTCCTTACTTAACCTTTTCTACAATGCTCACAAGTCTCCATCTCTTATCTGCCGATAGAGGTCTTGTCTCCATGATCCTCACTTTGTCACCGATGTTACATTCATTTGCTTCGTCGTGAGCTTTTACCTTATTGGTTCTCTTCACCGATTTGCCATAAAGAGAATGTCTTACGGAGTCTTGCAAAGCGACCACTACAGTCTTATCCATCTTGTCACTTACGACAATGCCGACTCTGGTCTTTCTTTTATTTCTTTCAACTGTCATAATTCATCCTCCTTTCCTATTCAGCACGAACTTTTTCAAGTTCTTTTTCTCTGATGATGGTTTTTACTCTTGCGATATCTCTCTTGGTGTCTCGCATTTTGATGGGATTTTCCAGCTGACCGGTCACGTGTTGGAATCTCAGGTTAAAAAGATCCTTCTTCATTTTGCTCAGTTCAACGGTCAGTTCCGCATCTGTCATTTCTCTCATTTTCTTTAATTCCATTACGCTTCACCACCCTCCTGTCCTTTGATGGCAAACTTACTCTTAATAGGAAGTTTGTGTGCGGCCAGCCTCATGGCTTCCTTCGCCTGGTCGAAGGTCACACCTTCGATTTCGAACAAGATCCTACCCGGCTTTACAACGGCTACCCAGTATTCGGGAGAACCCTTTCCGGAACCCATTCGTACTTCGGCCGGCTTCTTGGTTACGGACTTGTGGGGGAAGATTTTGATGTAAACCTTACCGCCTCTTCTAATGGATCTGGTCATGGCAATACGAGCCGCTTCGATCTGGTTAGAAGTGATCCATCCGCATTCTGTTGCAACAAGGCCATATTCACCGTAGGTGACCAGGTTTCCCCTGGTTGCCTTGCCCTTCATTCTACCTCTGTGAACCTTTCTACGTTTAACGCGCTTTGGCATCAACATGGCTGGTTCCTCCTTTCTCTATCTGTCTATTCTTCCGACGCCCCTTTGTTTGCGACTTCGGGATTTACTTCCGGTGTGTTCTGGGGTGCTTCTTCAGCTACTGCAGGTGCCGGGTCCGGCTTAGGTGCCTTTCTGACTCTGGGATTTACTGCCTTAGGCATTTCCGCTCTGCCGTCTCTACCTCTGCGCCTGTCATCTCTGCCACCGCTTCTGGGACCTCTGTCATCTCTTCTCGGCCTTCTATCCCCGTCTCTTCTTCTCCTGCTGTCTCGACCGCCGGCCTGCTTATCTTCACGAATGGTGCTCTGGAGTCCCTTGTCCAGGATCTCTCCATGATTGATCCAGACTTTGACGCCCAACTTTCCGTAGGTGGTGTCGGCTTCCGCAAAACCATAGTCGATGTCCGCCCTCAAAGTGTGAAGAGGAACATTTCCCTCACTGTATTTTTCGTTTCTTGCAATTTCAGCACCGCCCAATCTTCCGGAAACCAATACTTTGATCCCCTTGGCGCCGGCCTTCATGGTTCTGCCCATGGCCTGCTTCATGGCTCTTCTGAAGGAAATTCTTCTCTCCAGAGCCTGTGCGATGCTTTCCGCTGTCAGCTGCGCGTCCATCTCAGTCCTTCTGACTTCCTTGATCTCCACAGCGATGTTCTTCTTGGTCATCTTGATCAGGTCAGCCTTCAATGCTTCGATTCCGTCTCCGGAACGACCGATTACCATGCCCGGCTTGCCGGTGAGGATGGTCACACGCATTTCATTTTCAGCGCGCCTGTCGATGAGGATCCTGGAAATCCCTGCAGCGTACAACTTTTTCTTGATGAATTCTCTGATATTATTATCTTCCACCAGATAGTCCGCAAATGTTTCTTTATCCGCGTACCATTTGGAGTCCCAGTCTTTGATGATTCCAACTCTGAGACCGTGTGGACTTACTTTCTGACCCATTTACTGAACCTCCATTTCTTTCTCTCGCAGTGTTACACCGATGTGGCTGCTTCTCTTCAGGATCATAGAAGCTCTGCCCTGTGCTCCTGCGCGCCATCTCTTCATGGTAGGTCCCTGATGTGCGTAAACTTCAGCCACATACAGGTCGTCCGGGTTCAAGTCCAAGTTGTTCTCTGCGTTAGCCGCAGCGGATTTCACAACTTTTTCCACCAGTTCCGCGCCCTTTCCGGGTGTGAACTTCAATATTGTAAGTGCCTCGCTCAAGTCCTTTCCTCTTACTAGATCTGTTACAGGCTTAAGCTTGATAGGAGACATTCTTACGTATTTTGCAATTGCTTTTGCTTCCATTTTCTTATCTCCTTCTCTAGTTAACTCTTTTTATCGGCACTATGTCCTCTGTGGATTCTGGTCGGAGCAAATTCTCCGAGTCTATGTCCAACCATATCTTCTGTGATGTACACAGGGACATGTTTTCTGCCGTCGTGGACTGCTATTGTATGTCCGACCATCTGCGGGAAAATCGTAGACGGACGGGACCATGTTTTTATGACTTTCTTTTCGTTGGCTGCATTCATTGCCTCGATGGCGGCAAGCAGCTTAGCGCTTACGAAAGGACCCTTTTTAAGTGATCTGCCCATGTTCTATGCTCCTTCCTTTATTTCTCTTTTCTCTTCTTCACGATATATTTATCGCTGTCTTTATTCTTCTTCCTGGTCTTGTAGCCCAAGGTGGGTTTCCCCCAAGGTGATACGGGGCTCACACGTCCGACTCCGGTCTTTCCTTCACCACCGCCGTGGGGATGGTCATTGGGGTTCATCGCGGATCCGCGTACATGGGGTCTTCTTCCCATATGTCTTTTCTTACCGGCCTTACCGATATCGATGTTCTGATGATCTTCGTTACCTACCTCACCTACGGTAGCTCGACATTCCATTCGGATTTTTCGAACTTCTCCGGAGGGTAGCCTGATCTGCGCATAGGGATGCTCCTTTGCCATGAGCTGTGCACCGTTTCCTGCGGATCTGACCAGCTGTCCGCCTCTACCCGGCTTCATCTCGATGTTGTGGATCATCGTACCCACAGGGATGTTTGCCAGGGGAAGGGCGTTCCCCACCTGGATGTCCGCATCGGGGCCGGAGAAGATCACATTTCCCACCTTCAAGTTTTCCGGGGCCAGGATGTATCTCTTCTCGCCGTCAGCGTATACGATCAGTGCGATGTTGGCACTTCTATTGGGATCATATTCAATGGCGGAAACGTTTCCGGGAATGTTGTCCTTGTTTCTCTTGAAGTCGATGATCCTGTACTTGGGTCTATATCCACCGCCCCTGTTTCTTACGGTGATCTTGCCTCTGGAGTTCCTTCCTGCGTGCTTCTTCAGTGTAACAGTCAGGGATTTCTCCGGAGTGCTCTTTGTGATTTCCTCAAATGTGGAAACCGTCATTCCTCTCAGGCCGGGCGTTGTCGGGTTATATTTTTTGATTCCCATTTTTTTCGTCCTCCTATTACAGTCCCTGGAAGAATTCGATTTCCTTGCTGCCTGCAGAAAGCGTTACGATAGCTTTCTTGGATGCTGCGGTCATTCCGGATGTTCTTCCCATTCTCTTTAACTTGCCGTTAACGTTCATGATGTTAACTTTCTTCACTTCCACGCCGAAGATCTCTTCGATTGCGTGCTTTACTTCTGTCTTGTTGGCATCCACTGCCACTTTAAATGTATATTTCTTGGCCTGCGCGTCTTCCATACTTCTCTCGGAGATGACAGGCTTCAATACTACGTCGTAAGGGGTTCTCATTATGAATATACCTCCTCAATCTTGCTCAGGGCCTCTTTGGTCACGATGAAGTTGGTGTGATTGATGATCTCATACACGTTCATCGTGGAAACCAGCGCGGTTCTGACGCCGGGGATGTTGGCTGCGGACTTGACCACATTGTCATCCTTGCCGGCCATCACGATGAGGGCCTTCTTTTCTGCTTTAACGTTTTCCAGAAGCTTGATCATATCCTTTGTCTTGGGTGCTTCAAACTTCAGATCTTCCAAAACGATGATTTCGTTTTCCTTCACCTTTGAGGAAAGAGCCGACAGCATCGCCAGTCTTCTCATCTTCTTGGGTAGTGTGTACCTATAGCTTCTGGGCTTCGGTGCAAATACTACGCCTCCTCCGATCTGGGATGGATCTGTTGTTGATCCCTGTCTGCTCCGACCGGTCCCTTTCTGACGGAAGGGCTTTCTGCCCCCGCCTCTTACTTCGCCTCTATCCAATGTGGACTGGGTACCTTGTCTTCTATTTGCCAAATGATTCTTTACCACAGCGTGGACCGCATGGGCGTTGGGTTCGATACCGAAAATTCCATCCGCCAGTTCAATGGTCCCTTTTTCCGCTCCGCTCATATCAAGCACTTTTACTGTTGCCATTTTTTGTTTCCTCCTTTCCGCTGTATTCTCTATTGATCTTGTCCTTTTGTGGCATATCTGATGCGGAGTAGGCTGCCTTTGCGTCCCGGTACCGCGCCCTTAACCATCATAAGGTTTCTGTCTTCGATAACTTTTACCAGCTCTATGTTCTGTATGGTCACGGTCTCGCTGCCCATTCTGCCGGGGCCCTTGTTGCCCTTGAAGACCTTCCCCGGATAAGAGGCACCTGCCAGAGCACCTACCAGTCTCTTGTGCTTGGAACCGTGGGTCATGGGACCTCTGCGATGTCCGTGTCTCTTGATGTTGCCCTGGGTACCCTTACCCTTGGAAACTCCGGTGATGTCCAGCAGCTTTCCTTCTTCGAAGTCCGCAACGGTGATCTGCTGCCCTACTTCGTATTCTGCCGTATCCTCTACTCTGAACTCAGCAAGATGCTTTCTGATGTCCACTCCGGCTTTTTCGAAGTGTCCCTTCATGGGTTTGTTTACTCTATGGGGTTTGGTTTCTTCATAGCCGATCTGTACAGCTTCGTATCCGTCCGTATCTTTTGTCTTGATCTGTGTCACGGTTTCCGGACCTGCTTCGATGACGGTCACGGGAATGACGGTGCCTTCTTCTGTGAAGATCTGCGTCATCCCGACTTTTTTGCCTAGTAATGCTTTCATTTCTTACCTCCTGATTACTTACAGCGGATTGCCCGCAAGTGGACAATCATACTAAGGGAGTTTCCCTAATTACAACTTGATTTCGATATCCACGCCTGCCGGAAGCTCCAGCTTGGTCAGTGCATCGGTAGTCTTAGCCGTGGCACTGGTGATGTCGATCAATCTCTTGTGGGTTCTCTGTTCAAACTGCTCTCTGGAATCCTTGTACTTGTGGACAGCTCGAAGGATGGTTACAACCTCTTTCTCCGTGGGAAGAGGAACCGGTCCGGATACTTCTGCACCCGTCTTCTTGGCTGCTTCTACGATCTTGGTTGCCGACTGATCCAGCAGTGCATGATCATACGCCTTTAACTTGATTCTGATTTTCTGCAATTCGCTCATGACTTTCTCCTTTACATTTCTTGTACTGATTGCGCTATTCTCGTACAAGGGGTTTTCGTTTTCTCATTCTCGTGAGGCTTGCTCCTATCCGTTTCTCACCGCTGCCCGTGCACACTGTGCCGTGCGTATCGGTTTTTTTCTTTCGCGCCGAGAATCGGCACAACCCCTTCGCCCCCGTCCGGCGGGGACAATTCTCCGTGGAAATTACCTGATAGCTCAGCAACTTCCCACATCTTCGCCTTTTCGCAAGCTTTTTGAGTATACATCAATCTCTAATCCAATGCAAGGCTTTTTTTCAAAAAAATAAAAGTTTTTTCTTGTTTTTTTCATTTGAAAGATCTGTATTTCCAATGGGTATATGGTTCTCCCTCTGCACACTTTTCCGTGCGTATCATTTTTTCGTGGTTTTTCTTCTGTACCCAAGCCGCACCAATGCTTTGAACGCTATGCGTGAAGGGCGGGTCACCACGGGGTTTTTACCCGAGGTCCGGCATGCCGGGAACGCTGTTCCAGGGATTTTCTCCATTTCAAATGATTCACAGCCAAAAAAGAAGAAAAATATTTCTATCATCTTTAGATCGATTTTTGCAAAGCCGCATTTTTGTGGGTTCTTGACCTTGTAGGTGAAGAAGGAGGGGTTTTCCCCAATAAAAAAATCGCCATATGGCGAAGGTGAAACAAGGAGATGGAGATTCTTTCTCCATCTCCTTGCGGTATTTTTCCACTATGGAGAATTTTAGCGACACAGTCTGCTCCGCCGCTCCGCACCGGGACATTCCTTCATCAGTATCCCATGTCCTCGTTGACCAGGACCACATGCATCCTGCCCGGCCGGTTGGAAAACCTGGTCACTACGGTGCTGCAGCAGGAAGTTTCCCCGGGAATTTTGCACGATGTACATTGGCCGGTGATGGCACATGGGGTCTGCTTGCCCAGGCGAATACAGTTGGGTGGAGCCGCATCGGTTTTGATCCGCTTAATGGCAGAATCCACATCGGCGGTGATTTTATTGACACCGGCTACCACAATGACCTTTCGTGGGCCGAATGCCATGGCCGCGATCCGGTTGCCCGTGCCGTCAATGTTCACCAGCTGACCGTCCAGAGTGATGGCATTGGTGCTGGTCAGAAACACATCCGCATTAAGGGCGTTGATCTTTGCCGCTCGAGCTTCCTCCGGATCTTTATATGCCCAGACATCCAGACTCTTGGCACCGATCATGGGCAGTTTTTCCTTCACCCCCATCTCATCCAAGGTGATGGCGCCGCCCCAGCTGACCAAATCACCGTCCTGGATCATGGAGAGGATCTTTTCTTCCGCCTCCCTGACTGTCTCACAGTAGTACCCCGACATCTGCCGCTTCTCCAGATTTTTGATTATCAGCTGACATTGCTTTGCCTTTGCCATCTTTATCATCTTGTTCATTTTTTTCTCCTCCCCAGTTCATCTTTACTTAGCTTTTCATTGACGTATCCCCTCGCCTCTAGGGTCATCTCCGCTGCCGCCATCGCCCATTGAGCTGTCTCGATCAAGTCTTTCCCCGCCTGCTGGGCGAAAGCGACGCCCGAGGTAAATCCGTCCCCGGCTCCTTTTAAGTTTTCGATCTTCACGGGATCGGGCCGAAGAATGTGGGCCTCTGCCCCCTCGCTGCAGTAGACACCGCCCCCTGCCAGGGTGATGAATACCCGCTTTACCCCGTGGTCAATGAACCACTCTCCTGCTTTCATCAGCTCATCTTCGCTGAGTATCTGAAGACCGCTGATGACCTCCGCTTCCCTTCTCCCCGGGATAATGGTGTGGATATATTTCAGGTCTCCGGGACCGATCTTATTTTCCTCTACGCCCTGAGGGTCCACGATCAAAGGAGTGTCTTTCCGATTCTCCAGCAGGAAGGCCCATCCGCCAGGAGAGCAGGCGCCGTCGCACACAAGCAAATCGGCTTCCTTCATCTTGCCCAAGCGATCATTCATATAGGTCTCATCCATCTTCTCCATCACATCGAAATTTCCGAAGGACAGCTCCAGCTCATCCACAATGTTCCTGATTTCTAAAGACATGGACGTATTGCTTTCCGAAAGCAATAGCATATCCCCTACGTCTACGCCCAGGCGTTCCAGTTCCATCTTGGCCGCTCTTCCCGGAAGGTCATCTCCCGCCACTGAAAAGAACTTGACGTCTTCTCCCAGGGCCCTCAAGTTTCTACATAGATTCATCCCGGTTCCCGCAAAATCCATGGACAATGTTCCGGGGTTGTGTTCTTCCCGGATCACCTGCCCATAGGGGTTACCTAATATATCTCCTCGGACCATGCCGATCACACCAATCATACGCGCCTCCTATCAAACAAATACGCTGCCACCGATAAACTCCCTGATGATGGAGTTGTTGGCGATGATCTCATCTTCTTCAAAGGGCTCAAAGAACTCCAAAAACTTCAGCAGCCTCAAGGCCTCTCCGTATTCCGGCTCATCTCGCTTGATGGACTCCAGCAAGGGAGTCACATATCTTTTGAGAATGGCCAGCTCGTAAATATGGGCCGAGTTGAAAAACACATCCGCCTCTCCGCTGTAGGGGAAGATGTTGATATCTTCTCCTGCCCTCACCTTTGGCCAGCTTGCAATGGTGCTTTGTGCACTGTGTCCCCGGTACTTATTATCTCGCACCATCCTCCGAAGCATTCTGGCATCGGTTGTAGGTATCCGGTTGTGGTTGTCGATAGAAAGCTGAGTAAGGGGGCTGATGTATATCTTGTACTTCTCCTCATCTGGGATATGGGAAGTGAGGGTGCCGTTAAGGGCGTGGATACCTTCAATGACGATGGGCTGATCGGGACCTATGGCAGTGATCCGGTGACCGAACTTCTTCACCCCGTCCAAAAAGTCGTACTGGGGAAGATCCACCGAATTACCGGCTAGAAGGTTGTTCATATCGTTATTGAACAGGTCGATATCCAGTGCGCAGAGATTCTCATAATCTTTTTCGCCGAACTCATCCAGGGGCGTGAATTCACGATCCACGAAATAGTCGTCCGTCCCAAGGTATAGGGGGTTTTGTCCGTTGACCCGCAACTGTATGCAGAGCCTGCGTGCAAAGGTGGTCTTGCCGGAGGAAGATGGCCCTGCGATGAGGATGATCCTCTTGTTGTACTTCTGGATATCCGCCGCGATTTCCACGATCTTTTTCTCGTGAAGTGCCTCGGAAAGTTGTATGATCTCCCGCATCTCATGGCTGTGGATCTTGTTGTTTAGATCCGTCACATAAAAAATGTCCAAAAGCTTTCGCCATCTCTTGGCTTCGCTGAAGGCGGAATACATTTGTTTCTCGTCTACGTAGGTGGGGATCCGATTGGGATCCGAGGTATGAGGAAAGCGGAGCAGCACCCCTCTTCGGTATTTCTTCAATTCAAAGTGTTTCACGTAGCGGGTTGACGGAACCATGAAGCCGTAAAAAAAGTTCCTGAACTCCTCCAGGCTGTAAAACTTTACTCGATCAAGATGGGGAAGGCTTTCCAGCATCTTTTTCTTTTCATCCAAGTCCGCTTCTTCTAAGAGGCGAAAGGCCTCTTCTCTGCTGACGATCCTTTCCACAAAGGGGATGTCCTCTGCAACGATCTCATCCATGCGATCCTGGATGGCCCGGATCTGCTTCTGGGTGATAGGCTTTTCACATTTGATCTCCGTGTACAATCCCTTGTTCAAGGAGTTCTCGATGTCCGTAATGGCCCTGCCCAGAACCTCCTCCACCGCCTTTAAGTAGATCAAGGATAGGCTGTGCTGATAAATCAGATTCGCCGCTTGGCTGCGCATATCCAAAAATTCCACGGTGCAATCCTCCTCGATCTGATGGATCAAGGGTTCCAGCTTATTGTTCACCTTTACCGCCAGTACCGTGTAGGGATATTCCTCCTCGTACATGCGGTACACATCTTCAAAGGTGCTGCCCGTAGGCATATCCACTTCAAAATACTCGCCGGATACCGGCTTGCCGGGCAGCCTGGGCTTCAATAATCTTATTTTCATCATGCTCTCTCCCTTTCGTTACACCGACCAGTATATCAAGAAAAAAGCGGTATAGCAAACCGCCATACCGCTTTTTCCTCTAAAATACTCGAGACGGATTTTGTGTCATCTCACTGACTCGATAACCTCAAATCTGTCTGTCAGCGATCATGCTTCTGAGCTTTCGCATTTCATCCGCATGAAGGGTGATACCCCTGCTCATGTGCTCATGTTCCGGATCCCAGTCTCTGATATCATACTTGGGCGTCCCGTTATTCCATGTAACCAGATTCAGCTCCTTGTTCCATCCGGTCTTGTAGGAATTGATGATGCCAAGATGCTCCTCGATCTTAAACGTCAATTCCGCCTTATCATTTGCGTTCACTGCCATGTCCCACTCCTTTCTTTATATATTCCCCTTATCGTATTTTCCATTATATGGTAAATGTAAATATATGTCAATCCATATTTGGAATTTATTTCCATTTGAAAGCAAAGAACCCTCGGCAACCTTTCCGTTGCCGAGGATAAATCAAATGGACTATGTTTCTTATCTTCTCCCTATCCCTTGACCAACACTCTTTCGTCGGCGGGCATCTTTTCCTTAGGATCCTCTTCGGCGGTGGCCTTACCGAAGGGCATCTGGGCCAATAGCTTCCAACTCTTTGGAATAGCAAAAGCGCCCTTCACCTGGTCGTCGATAATGGGATTGTAATGCTGCAGGGATGCCCCTAGCCCTTCTGCAGCCAAGGTTGTCCAGACGGCATATTGCAACATGCCGTTGGCCTGCTGGGACCATGCGGCAAAGTTCTCCGCATAATTGGGAAAGTCTTTCTGCAGTTTTTCCACCGTATCCATCTCTTCAAAGAACAAGATCGTCCCGTGGGCTGCGGCAAAGCCATTGATTTTTTCCTCTGTGGGCGGGAATTTGTCCGGCGCCACCTTTGACCTGAGGGTCTCCATGACGATGGACCAGAGTTTTGCGTGCTTTTCTCCCAGAAGCAGCACCATCCTCGCCGATTGAGAGTTAAAGGCAGAGGGGACCAAGGGCGCCAGCTCCTTAAGGATCTCCTCTATGCGAGCATCAGATATTGGGGATACATCACTAAGTGCGTATCGGCTTCTCCTCGATTTCATAGCTTCCAGTAATTCCATTTTCTTCTCCTTTGCTCATTTACAATATCTTTTCTAATGTCCATTATATCCATTCTTGGAAATAAAGCAAAGGCAGGGGTCTTGAAAAAAATAGTCAATGAAATACAATGATTATATATTGACCGATTCGGTCTAATCAAAGGGATCAGTGAGGTATGATGTGAAGGATAAATTTTATGAACTTCCGGAAGAAAAACAACTGCGAATCATCAATGCAGGCCTTGAGGTGTTTTCGCAAAACGACTACAAGCGAGCTTCTACCGATGAAATCGCAGGGATTGCAGACATTTCCAAGGGGCTTTTGTTTTACTATTTCCGCAACAAGAAGGAGTTTTACTTTTTTCTCCATGATTATGCTTCCAGGCTTGTGACCGAAGCCGTCGTCGATGACGAGTACAAAAAAATCACCGATTTCTTCCAATTGTGCCGATATGCT
>JBMNVE010000019.1:0-31870 GCA_050946655.1 Anaerovoracaceae bacterium | reverse complement strand
TTGAATAAGTACGAGCAATGCGGCACCCTTCGGGGTGTCGCTTTGCTTTTTGCATCGAGAGGTTATATAATAGGGGAAGCACTGATAATAGCGGATAAAAGGGGACGATGATATGAAAATTTCAACCAGAGGAAGATATGCAGTCAGGTTGATGATAGAACTGGCTGAAGCAAAAAAAGAGGAATTTACTTCCTTGTCCGTTGTTTCTGAAAAGCTGGATGTTTCGCTGAAATACTTGGAGCAGATTGCTTCCGGCCTGACAAAGGGCGGGCTTTTGGAAAGCAGCCGGGGGATCAAAGGCGGATACCGGCTGGCGAAAAATCCGGAAGACTATACGATCCGTGACATCCTTCTGGTCACGGAAGGGGATCTATCACCCCTTCCATGTCTGGGATCAAAAGATTGTCATCGGGTAGATGCTTGTGCCACCGTAGGTATGTGGCAAGGGCTTTACGACACCATCACCGAATATCTGGGAGGGATCACTGTTTTAGATTTGATGAAGGAAAGGTGAGATCACCCATCCAACTCTCTGATCAGGTTCACCATTTCGATTGCGCTCACTGCGCAGTCGTAGCCTTTGTTGCCTGCCTTTGTTCCGGCACGCTCGATAGCCTGCTCGATGTTTTCGGTGGTGACCACGCCAAACATCACCGGGATATCGCTGGCAAGGGAGACGTGGGCGATTCCCTTGGATACCTCGCTGCACACATAGTCGTAATGGCTGGTACTTCCTCTGATTACCGCGCCAAGGCATAATACGGCGTCGTATTTGCCGCTCTTTGCCATCTTTGATGCAATGAGGGGGATTTCAAAGGCCCCGGGGACCCATGCGATATGGATATCCTCATCCTTTACATCGTGGCGCTGTAGGGCGTCTAGGGCCCCTGATAGGAGTTTCCCTGTAATGAACTCGTTGAACCTTGCCGCAACGATCCCCACCTTGATTTGCTTGGATACCAGTTTTCCTTCAAATGTTTTCATGTTCTGTTCCTTTCTTTTGTTCATGGTATTTAATTCATGGATTATCTTCTGCTTTTGATAGCCGGCTAAAATGGGCATCAGTAGTCCAATATGTGGCCCATCTTTTCCTGCTTGGTCTTCAGGTAAAAAATATCGTGGTCGTTGGCATCGATCTGGATGGGCACTCGATCAATGATTTCTACACCGAAGTCCGAGAGCTGGTAGACTTTGTCCGGATTATTGGTGAGAAGACGCATGGTCTTGACCCCAAGATCTCTCAGGATTTGGGCACCGATATAGTATTCTCTCAGGTCCCCGTCAAAGCCCAGGGCGATGTTGGCCTCCAAGGTATCCATCCCCTCATCCTGTAGGGCATAGGCACGTAGTTTATTGATCAAGCCGATGCCTCTGCCTTCCTGGCGCATGTACAGGAGGACGCCACGACCTTCTTCCTCAATTTGCTTCATGGCCGCGGCAAACTGTCCGCCACAGTCGCAGCGAATGGAGCCGAAGGCATCTCCTGTGAGGCACTCGGAGTGTACTCGGCAGAGCAGATCTTTTCCGTCGCCGATCTCCCCCTTGACCAATGCCACGTGATGCTCTCCATTGACTTTGTTTACGTAGCCGTAAGCGGTAAATTGGCCGTATTTGGTGGGCATTTTTACTTTGGTCATTTGCTCCACCAGCTTGTCGTGCTTCTTTCGATATTCCTGAAGATCCTTGATGGTGATATATTTCAGGTTCCATTTTTCCGCCAACTGGATCAGTTGAGGCGTGTGCATCATCGTGCCGTCCTCATCCATGATTTCGCAGCAGAGGCCGCATTCCTTCAGGCCTGCCAGCCGGAGAAGATCCACCGTTGCTTCCGTGTGGCCGTTTCGTTCCAGCACCCCGTGTTCCTTGGCCAAGAGAGGAAACATATGTCCAGGTCTACGGAAATCCTCAGGGCGAGCATCTTCCTCGATGCACTTCATTGCGGTGATGCTCCGCTCTTTTGCGGAGATCCCCGTAGTGGTGTCTATGTGGTCGATGGACACGGTGAATGCCGTTTCGTGGGAATCGGTATTGTCTGTGACCATCTGGGGTATGCGCAGTCTTTCTACATATTCTTTGCTCATGGGCATACAGATAAGTCCTTTGCCGTGTATGGCCATGAAGTTGATGTTCTCCGTCGTGGCGAACTCTGCGGCACAGATGAAATCCCCTTCGTTTTCCCGATCCTCGTCGTCGGATACCAAGATGATTTCTCCGTTTTTCAGTGCCTCAAGGGCCTGGGGAATGGTGCTATATTTGAACATGGTTGCCTCCTTAAAAACCGTTTTCCATTAAAAACTCTTTTGTGATATTGCTCTTATTATTTACAGGCTGCCTGTGGGAAAGCAGCTTTTCTACATACTTGCCGATAACGTCATTTTCCAGATTGACCTTATCCCCTGCTTTTTTTCGGGACAAAATCGTCTCCTTTGCTGTGTGGGGAATAATGGAGACTCGGAAACTTTCCTGTTCCACATCCACTACAGTTAGACTGATACCGTCAATGGCGATGGAGCCCTTGGGAATGATGTACTTCATCAAGTCGCCCTCTGCTACCACCGTGTACCAAATGGCATTGTCGTCCTGCTGTATGCTTCGGATCGTCCCCATTCCATCGATGTGGCCGGATACGATGTGACCGCCAAAGCGGCCGTCTGCCGCCATTGCACGTTCCAGGTTTACATAGCTACCGATGGCCAGGTCTCCCAAGGAGGAGCGGCGTATGGTCTCGTGCATCACATCAGCGGTGAACGTGTTTTTTTCAATGGATGCTGCAGTGAGGCAAACCCCATTGACCGCTACGCTGTCACCCAGTTTCAAGTCTTCGAATATGATCCTTGCCTCTAGAGTGAGGACTGCCGACTTCCCTCCGGATTTTATGTTTTTCACTCTGCCCACTTCTTCGATTATTCCTGTGAACATGGATAAACCACCTCGCTTTCCAATAAGTAGTCCCGGCCCAATTCTGATATCTTGGTGGCCGCCAGCTGATAGGCGTGGTCCGGGATATCCACTCCCATTCCGCCTACAGGCGCTTTGGCTGTCCTTCCTCCAAAGACTTGGGGAGCGATGACGCATTGCACCTTTTGAACGATGCCGCTTTCCAGTGCCGACCAGTGCATTTCGCTTCCTCCTTCCAGGAGGATGCTGTCGATTTCCATTTCACCCAGCCGCTTCATCAAAGCGTTCAGGTCCGTATGTTCTCCTGCCTTGGGTACGGTCAGGATCTTGCATCCGGCTCGGCTGTATGGAAGGTGCCTCTGAACATCTTCTACCGATGTGGCGATGATGGTTGAGATGTCCCCCGCCGTTTCCACCACCTTGGCCGTTAATGGAGTTCGAAGATTGGTATCGCAGATGATCCGAACAGGATTTCTTCCTCCTTCTATCCGGCAGGTGAGCAGAGGGTCATCGGCCAGAACGGTACCTACGCCTACCATGATTCCGGAAAGCCGGTTGCGCATCTCATGAACAAAGAGGCGGGACTCCTTCCCTGAGATCCATCGGGAGGCACCGGTCCTGGTAGCGATCTTCCCATCCATGGTCATGGCATATTTCATGACTACGTAGGGAGTGCCCAAGCGGGCATAGTGGAAGAAAACTTCATTGAGGGTTTGGCATTCCGACTCTAAAATACCTTCTGTTACACTGATTCCCCACTCCTTCAATAAGTTGGTGCCTTTGCCGCATACTTTAGGGTTGGGATCCTCCGAACCGATGACCACTCTGGCTATGCCGCTTTCTATGATGGCATCGGTGCAGGGGGGTGTTCTTCCCTGATGACAGCAGGGTTCCAGGTTGACATACAAGGTGGCACCCTGTGGGGATGTGCTGCATTGTGCAAGGGCTACCCTCTCTGCGTGAGGCTGGCCGGCCTTTGTGTGATATCCTTTGCCGATCACCTTTCCGTCCTTTACGATAACGGCACCTACCAGAGGATTGGGGGAAACCGATCCTATTCCTTTCCTCGCCAGCTGCAACGCCATCTCCATATATTTTTCGTCGGTCATGGTTCTTCTCCGTAATAAAATGCCTTGAACAGATCGATTCAAGGCATGGCTGACATTTCCTATAAAAAACTCCGGAATTTTGTAAAATTCCAGAGCAAGTATAACAAGTGTCATATCTTCTTTCATCCAGACTATACTGTCGGCTTCGGAATCACACCGAATCAACCTTGCGGTTCGTGGGCTTTTACCACCGGTAGGGAATTGCACCCTGCCCTGAAGATCATTATTTAACTGATTTCAATGTAACACGGCACTTGCCGGCCTGTCAAGGGGTTATTCCTCCCCGGATTGACAATTCCCTGTATTTCCATTACAATGAACGAAGATCATTGAAATATCGACGACAGAAGGTTTGTTTGGGGAAGGAGAGTTTTTTCATGAAGAAGTATATCGCCGAGTTTATCGGTACGATGGTGTTGGTCATCTTTGGGTGCGGAGCGGCAGTCACAGCTAATACATTGGTGGGGGATATGGGTATAACGGTGCCTCTTGGGTTCACCACTTTACTCATTGCCTTTGCATTTGGCCTGTCCATCGTCGCGATGGCGTATTCCATAGGGAACATTTCCGGCTGTCATATCAATCCGGCTGTCTCTATCGGGATGCTGGTCGCCGGCAGGATGGACGGAAGGGATTTTTTGGGTTATATCATTGCACAATTCGCAGGAGGAGCCGCAGGTGCCGGCATATTGGCGGCCTTGTTGGGCAGCCGCGTGGCGCTGGGGCAGAACGGATATGATGGGGCAAGCGCCCTGGGGATCAACATGACCACTGCGATCATTGTGGAGATCATTCTCACCTTCGTCTTTGTACTGGCCATCATGGGGGTCACTTCCAAGGTGGAGAACGCCTCGGTGGCAGGATTGGTGATCGGTTTGACGCTGACCTTGATCCACATTTTGGGGATCCCCTTCACCGGAACATCGGTGAACCCGGCTAGAAGTTTTGGACCGGCTATCTTTGCTCAGGGGGATGCCCTTGCTCAATTGCCCGTGTTCATCATTGCCCCTCTGGCAGGCGGTGCCTTGGCTGCATTGGTATATAAGTTCCTCAGCTCAGATGATAAAAGTGAGGCATAGAAGACAAAGACTCCCGATGGAGTGATCCACCGGGAGTCTTTTTTTTACTGTTTTCTTTTGCGTCGCTCAACGGCAGCAGTCGAACCCAGAACGATCAAGGCTGTCCAAAAGATAGCGTATATCCACAAGGATTGTTCATCACCCGTAGTGGGAGTGGCCTTCTGGATAACCGTTACCTTACCGGGATCTGCCGGCTTAGTGGGCTTTGAGGGTTCCGTCGGAGTGACCGGATCGTCCGGCTCTACCGTTTCAGGGTAAGTGTTGGTGAAGGTTAACCCACCGTCAGAGACGGTTTTTACGTATGGTTCGGGCCATTCTGTTTCGTCAACGGCATAGGTAAAGGGATAGCCGTTAGCATCGTATTTAGGTAGGTTGATCCAGTGGTAGGTGTAGCTGTCAGCTCCTTTTTGTATAGGTTTGATAATCATATGATGGGCCAGATACACTTGGTTATCACCGATTTTTTTGCCGTTTTGGAATAGTGAAATGGTAGGTGCTCCTGCCCAGTGATCTCCCTTGGGGCCACCCTTCCATATCTTTGTTGCCATGATATCCGTAACTGCATCGGTACCCGGTTTCGGCGCATTGGTGATGGTCACTTCTGCCTCCGGAGTAATGGATGGCAGATTATCCGGACTGTATTCAGGCCGGGAAAGGACAACCTTGCCGTCGGCGGGAGCCATAGTCACGTTATAATCGTCTGCGCCAAGTTCCCTTACGGTATATTCGCCGTAGTACAGGTTTTCCAGTACCGTAGTTTCTCCGGGATAAAGGGTGACAATCTCTTTAAACCCATATGGACCGGTGACTTCTGCCTGGAAACTGATACGCTGGCCATTCAGGTCTCCGGTGCCGCCGGCGCCGTTTAGGCCGCTATTATCCAATTCTTTAGTGATCTTCAATTTTGCTATTTTATGTTCCCCTGATACAAGGATGTTGCCCCCTTCGCATATTACAGATCCGGAACTGGGCAAAATCGTTTGATATGCTTCATTGGCAAAAAGCCAGTTGTCATCTGTGAGTGCGGGGCTCGTAAACGTTTCTTTAAGACGGAACGCGTATGGGTTTCCGTCCTGATCGCCGTATTGGGTCATCCAACTGGTCCTGAAGTTCTCCTTTGTCATGAAGGACATGATCTTTCCGTTGATATCAACCGCCTCTTCCCAGCTGCCTTTCCCGGCTTTGCGCTCAACGGTGATTTTGACTTGGGGGAAGGGGATGTTAGGATCCCCACTTTCGAACTTCTTCTCAGCATACAGCTTTCGCACGGGAGGATCGAAAGTATTGGTGATATCATTGCCCTCCTGGGTAACGATATAATGGCTGTAATTGATCATTACTCTGTCAACCCCGTTAACAGTGGTAACGTTGGGTTGTTTCACAGTGTAGGTATACGGATAGCCTCCCTGATCAGTGGCGGGCAAATCGGCCCAGGTGTAAGTGAACTTACTTGCTGTTCCTGAATCAGGAGAAATGGTCGGATTTGGCTGCGGATCAAGCGCCGTGCCGTTGCGAAGCAGGGTCAAAGGTATCCCTGTTTGATTAGATACTGGACCTCCGGACCAAGTCAAAGTCGCGGTGACCGTGACCGTATTTGAAGCGGGTTGGTTCAATGCTTCCGGAGATGCTTCCGGTGGTGTGCCTTCGGCGAATGCCGAGGCGGAGAGTAGAAAGAGCAAGGCAACCGAGAGAAATAGGTTGACAAAGAACTTTCTGCCATTGAATTTAGGCTTTGTTTTCATCTTATCCCCCTTAATTGTTTTATAATGGCCTATCGAACGACAGACCTTAGTGATAGTTAAACATGCGATTCCACATACAAATCGCATCAATATTACAATACCAGTACAACCCATCACGGTAACGCTTTACAAGGGGAAAATAATATAATAAAGATTCTATAAGGTTAAACGCTCAAATTTGAAGGGATGCAGCGGAAAGCAAAGGCCTGCTGCATCACCGATAAGATTCAGTCCTTTAGTAGCCCAGATCTTCTCCGATAAGTATCACATGGAAGTCCCCTTCGTCGGGCATCTTGTGAATGATGGTGGTCACATTGCAGATCCTCTTATCGTTACGGCAGTCCATACATTTACCTGCCTTGACACAGGGCATTTGATCGTTATCATACTTGAGATTATTGGTGGGGGCAGCCACAAAGCCCACCCGCTCTCTTGCCGCATCAACGTCTTTTACGATTTTGTTGGTCCCCGCAACGACAATGATGCGATCCGGACCGTAAATGCCGCCGGCAACTCGATTGCCGGTCCCGTCTACGTTGACGATCTGACCATCCACGGTGATTGCGTTTGCCCCTAACAAGAAGACATCACTCACCAGGTAATTCATGAGGATCTTCTTCATATCTTCCTTGCTACCGATCTTGTTGTATGCACCTGTGGTGTCCTTTTGCGCTTGCTGATTGAGCGCACATGTGTGGGGAATGACAGTACAGCCCATGGCTTTCAGAGGCTCATCCATTTCCAAAGCAAACAGGGTATGGGAGTCGCCGCATCCTATGGTAGCGTCCTTTGGAATGAGGGAAAGAAGTAGATCCCTTGCTTCCTTCATGGTGTCCGCATAGTAGGCGTTGAAATTGTTTTTCTTCAGATTGTCTATGGTCACCTTTGCCTTGTGCCTACGGAAAGACTGTTTTGTTTTTTCCACATCATAGGCCGTTTCCTTCAGCGAGGGAAGTTGTTTGCGCACATCGTCGGAAAGTTTACATGTCATTTTGCAGATCCTCCTGTTTTTACATCATTATTGATTTAAGTAAAAGCCGCCTCCCGAGAGACGGCTTTACTACACATCATAACTTTGTTATTTTCGATCTTTTAGATCATCCACCTTATCTTCAATGGCATCCTTTACATCCTCTGCCTTCTCTGCAACCTTGTCCTTTACGTCTTCGGCGGCTTCCTTCAGTTTTCCTAATACCTTGTCTTTCTTGCCTTCTGCTTCCAGTTTCTCATCACCGGTTACCTTGCCGACGGTTTCCTTTACTCCACCTTTTGCCTGATCAACATTGGCTTTTATTTTGTCATCTAAACCCATAATTGTTCTCCTTCCATCCAGAATACATTACATGGTGAAATATAAATATTGTGTAATAATATATCACAGATTAGACAAAAAGTCCAAGAATATCTGAAAAATCGGACAATGGATGAAAGAAAAATTATAAGGTCTAACTGGACAGAAAAGGCAAAATTTGATAGTCTGAAAACGATAAAACAAGATGAAAACAAGCCTTTTGGAGGTAGAAAGATGATCTATAAAAAAGTCAACGAACTGATAGGGAATACACCTCTTTTGCAGCTGGAGCAATTCTCCGAAAGTGTTGGAGCTAAAGTGATTGCAAAGTTGGAAATGTTCAATCCTGCCGGGAGCGTGAAGGATAGAGTCGGCAAGTATCTCATCGCCGCTGCCGAGGATGAAGGGAGGCTCTCCCCTGGAGCGACCATCATTGAGCCCACCAGCGGAAACACAGGGGTGGGTTTGGCTGCGGTAGCCGCTTCCCTGGGGTACAAAGTCATCTTGACCATGCCGGAAACCATGAGTGTGGAGAGAAGGAATCTTCTCAAGGCCTATGGTGCAAAGATCGTCCTTACGGAAGGTAGCAAGGGAATGACAGGTGCCATCGAAAAGGCGGAAGAACTTGCGAAAGAGATCCCGGGAGCCTTTATTCCCGGCCAGTTTGATAATGATGCTAACCCCGGGGCACACCGAGAGACCACAGGTCCTGAGATATGGGCGGACACGGATGGGAAGGTGGATATCTTTGTTTCCGCCATCGGAACGGGTGGAACCATCACGGGAGTGGGAGAGTATTTAAAGGGAAAAAACCCGGACATCCGAATCATCGGCGTAGAGCCTGCTGCCTCGCCGGTGCTGTCCGGCGGTGAGGCCGGACCCCACAAGATCCAAGGGATCGGCGCGGGCTTTGTACCCAAGGTGCTCAATGTGGATATCTGCGACGAGATCATCAGGGTCACAGATGAGGAAGCTTTCCGCATGGGAAACGCCCTTGCAAAGGCGGAAGGGATACTCTGCGGTATTTCCTCGGGAGCCGCACTCTTTGCTGCTTGCCGGGTGGCGAAACGAGAGGAAAATCGAGGGAAGAATATCGTGGTGATCCTGCCGGATACAGGGGAGAGGTACTTGTCAACGGGCCTCTTCGGAGAATAGCCATAGGGAAGAGATTTGTTTAACTGAAATATAACTTTATTGTGGAATATGATATAATGTCCATGACTTATATTCCATGAAAGCAAAGGGTGGCTAATATGAAAATAAAATTTTGCGGAGCTGCGACAGGTGTGACCGGTTCCTGTCATTTATTGACGTCCGGGAACCACAAGATTCTGCTGGATTGTGGACAGTTTCAAGGGGGGAGAGTCCAGGACGCCATGAACAGGGATCCCTTCCCCTTTGATCCTGCAGAAATCCAGTGCGTCGTTCTCTCCCATGCTCACATTGATCACTGCGGGCGGATCCCGCTCCTGGTGAAGCGGGGCTTCCGAGGCAAGGTGTACTGTACCGATGCAACGGCGGATCTTTTGGATGTTATGCTAAAGGACAGCGGATACATTCATGAAAAGGAAGCCGAATGGCAGAACCGAAAGAATGAAAGGGCGGGGCGACCTCTCATCGAACCTCTGTACACCTACAACGATGCGGTGGATGCCCTGAAACATATCGAACCGATCCTTTATGATGAACTGTTCAACATCAATGAAGATATCAAGATCGTGTTCAACGATGCCGGGCATATTTTGGGATCGGCAATTACCGAACTTTGGGTAGCTGAAGGGGATCAAGTTTCCAAGATCGTCTATACCGGAGATCTGGGAGTAGAAGACAGACCCATACTGAGAGACCCGGTGAAGATCAAGAAGGCGGATTACGTGATCATGGAATCCACCTATGGAAACAGGCTTCATCCCAAGCACACTTCCGGCACAGAGGAACTGCTGGAGATCATCATGAAAACCACCGACCGTGGTGGAACGGTGGTGATTCCGTCCTTTGCGATGGGAAGAACCCAGGAGCTGATCTACGAACTGAACCGATACTACGAAGAGGACAATCGGTATCGGAAAAAGCTGGAGAAGCTGATGGTGTATATCGACAGCCCTATGGCAAAGAATGCAACGGATGTATTTAAAAAGAATGCCCAGGTCTTCGATGAGGAAATGAGGGAATACATCCTGAAAGGAGACCATCCTCTCGAGTTCAAGAACCTCGTCTTCACCAGGACGGCAGATGATTCCAGAGCATTGAATGCCGATAGGACACCGAAGGTCATCATATCGGCCAGCGGTATGTGTGAGGCCGGCAGGATACGCCATCACTTGAAGCACAACTTGTGGGATCCCAAATCAAGTGTCGTATTTGTAGGCTACCAGGCTGAGGGCACCTTGGGAAGAAGTCTTCTGGAGGGGATCAAGGATGTGACCCTATTCGGAGAACAAGTCCATGTCAATGCGGAGATCCACAACCTGGAAGGGTTTTCCGGCCATGCGGATAAAGAAGGACTTCTGAATTGGGTTTGCGCTTTTCAGCGACCGCCAAAGGAAATTTTTTTGGTACACGGAGAACAGGACGCCAAGGAAGCTTTGGCTGCGGACATCCAGAAGGCCCGAGGGTATACCCCTGTGGTGGTTGAGGAGGTGTCTGAATATCAGTTGGATGGCGGCGAACTGCTGAGCAGGGAAGAGGCCATCGAGGACATGGTGGGAGATGACAGTGCTGAAGAAATTCGGACAAGGATTTCCAGGATCCGGGGCGATCTGGAAGAGGTACTGTACAACAGCAGTCTCTTTATGGGAGAAGATGCATCTGCCGTTAAAAAGTCCCAAATCAAGAACATCGTCCTGGGTCTGGAGAAGCAAGTCATGAGCCTGGGAACTGCTTTGACCACGGAGGAAAATGATTAGAAAGTTCTGAAATATGGAACATTTGAGCAAGTCGATAATTTTTTAACATGCCGGGAGAGACTATGATATAATGGTATTGTATAGATGTACAGGAGAAAAACATGCCACTATTACAGGACATATCCATCAGTGTCCAGCAGGTAGCTGAAGCAATCAGCATAGCTGTGGGTGTAGAAGTAGAGATCGTGGACAACAAGCTGACGATCATCGGCGGCACGGGTGTCTACAGAGACCTGATCGGAAAGAAGGAAGAATCAGGAAAACTAGATGGGAACTATCTATATGCAAGGGTGCTCCGCAGCGGTGTGACCCAGTATGTGGAGGACGCCCCCAGCGATCAATACTACGGCGTACACAGTTGTGAAGGTAGCGACTGTGTGGAGCTTGCGGAAATATGTACACCCATAAAAATCGAAGAAACGATCATCGGCATTATCGGTCTCGTTGCATTTTCAGAGGAACAAAAGGCCATTCTATTGGATAAAAGCCGGAGCATGGTCACCTTTGTGGAGAAGATGTCGGACTTACTGGCAGCCAAAGCACAGCAGCAGGCGGCCCTGGCCGATGCGGAGTTGGCGAGAAAGGAAATGAATACCGTTTTTGAAACGGCTCATGAAGGAATCCTGGCTATCGACAAGCAGGGGTACATCAATCACTGCAACGCACTAGCCGCCGCTCACTTTAAAACTACGAAAAAAGAGATCATCGGTGAACACCTGAATAAATATATGGTCGGCTCCCCCGCCCTTGCCATCTTTGAGACGGGGAAGGGATATACGGAGCATGAGGAGCTGTACAGGAGCGATAAGGGCGGTATACACATCATCGTGACGGCAAAACCCTTTTATAGCGGCACGGAAATCGGCGGAGTAGTCATTTCTTTTCGGGACATCAAAGAAGCCCAAAAGCTGGCCTACACCATGAACCGAACCAACGTAAAAAACACCTTTGATGATATCATCGGTTCAGGTAAAACCATATCCAAGGTGAAGAGCCAGGCACTGATCACCGCCAGAGGCGACTCCACTGTCCTCATCGTGGGAGAGAGCGGCACGGGCAAGGAAATGTTCGCCAAGGCTATCCACTATTCAGGTGCCAGGGGAGGAGGTCCCTTTGTCACAGTGAACTGCGGGGCGATACCGGAAAACCTTTTGGAAAGCGAACTCTTCGGCTATGAAAAAGGAGCCTTTACGGGAGCCTCGGAGAAGGGAAAGATCGGAAAGTTTGAGCTGGCAAGCGGAGGCACCATCTTTCTGGACGAGATAGGGGATATGCCCATGCACCTTCAGGTGAAGATTCTCCATGTGCTGCAGAACATGCGGTTTGAACGGGTGGGAGGCAATAAGGACATCCTTGTGGATGTACGAGTGATCGCCGCCACCAACAAAAACTTAGAGGAAATGATCAAAGAGGAGACCTTCCGAGAAGACCTCTATTACAGATTGAATGTGATTCCCTTGGAAATACCGCCATTGCGAAAGAGGCAAGAAGACATCAAGGAATTCATGGAATATTTCCTGAAAAAATACAATGCCTTTATGGGCAGAAAGCTCATCGGGTTTACCGACGAAGTAGTGGACCTTTATACCATGTATGAGTGGCCGGGCAATGTTCGGGAACTGGAGAATGCCATCGAGTATAATGTGAATATGGCCCAGGGGGATATCATCGGCATCGAGGATGTGCCCAAACGACTCTTTGCCAGAGAAGAACCGGAAATGGGCATGATCAACAGTAATCTTCCCCTTGCCGATCAAGTGAGAGAATACGAAAAGGGGGTCATTGCAAGAAAGCTGTCCAAACATGGCAATGACGGCCGGGGCAAAGATAAAGCGGCCAAAGAATTGGGACTGTCAAGAGCAACACTGTATCGAAAGCTCTCGGAGCTGGAAATAAACAAAAAGCCACAGTAACTACAAAACGGAGGAGAAAAATGTTAAGAGAAAGTTTACCTAAAGTTGTTACCCCATTACCGGGACCCAAGGCACAGGCGATCATCGACAGAAGAGAAGAAGCTATGCCCGGGGCCATCAAGTGCGGATATCCTCTCGTGATCAAGCGAGGAGAAGGAGCTATGATGGAAGATATGGACGGAAACATCTTCCTTGACTGGATCGGCGGTGTTGGTGTACTGAATATCGGATACAGCCATCCTGAACTGATTGAAGCCGTAAAGGAGCAGTCTGAAAAGTTCTTCCACGCCATGATGAACATCACCACTCACGAACCCTACATCAAGATGGCCGAGAAAATGAACGAGATCGCGCCGGTGAAAGGGGACAAGAAAAAGACTATGTTTGCCAACTCCGGAGCGGAAGCTGATGAAAACGCAGTAAAGATCGCAAAGAGCTACACCGGCAGACCCAACATCATCGTATTTACGGGAGCCTTCCACGGCAGGACCCAGATGACCATGACCATGACGGCCAAAAAGGCATATGCCATCGGCATGGGGCCATTCCCCGACGGGATATACAGAGCGGAGTTCCCCAACCTCTACAGAGCACCTAAGGGAATGGGCGAAGCGGAAGCTATCGACTACTACGTGGACAAGTTGGAGCAGGTATTCATCGATGCTACACCGAAGGATTCCACAGCGGCCATCGTATTCGAACCTGTTCAGGGCGAAGGTGGATTTGTTCCCGCACCCATAGAGTGGGTAAAGGCAGTAAGGAAGATCTGTGACGACAACGGTATTCTCATGATCACCGATGAAGTGCAGACCGGTTGGGGCAGATCCGGAAGGATGTTTGCTTCCGAGTATTACAAGGAAGCAGGCTGCGCACCGGACATCATGACTACGGCGAAATCCATGGCCGGCGGAATGCCTATCTCCGCTGTTACGGCAAGAGCTGAGATCATCGACGGTGTTACCGTGGGGACCATTGGCGGAACATATTGCGGAAACCCGGTAGCTTGTGCGTCTGCACTGAAGGTTGCGGAAGTAATGGAGAGAGACGACTATCCTGCAAAGGCCAGAGCAATCGCAGACAAGTGCATGGCCAGGTTCAATGAATGGATAGACAAGTACGAGGTCGTCGGTGACGCCAGAGGTACCGGCGCCATGATGGGTGTTGAGTTTGTCAAGGACAAGGAAACCAAAGAACCCAATGCGGAACTGGTGACCACTATTGTCAACGAAGCCTTGAAGAAGGGTCTGATGCTGGAAGCGGCGGGAACTTACAACAACGTTATCCGTTTCCTCTGCCCCCTCTGCGCAACAGACGAGCAAATCGACAAGGGCTTGGAAATCTTCGAAGAAGTACTGGTAGCGAATAAATAGCCAACTGAATCAAAACTTTGCTGACGAGTGGCTCCTGCCACTCGTCATTTTTTCGGATCAAGGAAGGGGAGAAATGAAAGAAAATACCAAGGTCACCGTGATGGCTGTTTTATGTGCTCTTCTCTTTGGGATGTCGTTTTTGGGGACGAAGGTCACTTTAGATGTGATGACGCCCTGGCAGCTTATGGCATCCCGGTGGACCATGGCCTTACTGGCATTTCTGATTCTTTTGGCGACGGGAGTGGTCAAGGTCAGATACCGAGAAAAGCCCCTTGGCTATGCGGCTGTTTTGGCTTTTCTCCAGCCATGCCTCTATTCCTTCTTTGAGACCTGGGGAATCAACTTGTCCACCATCGGTGAATCGGTGATTATTTTGGCGGTCATGCCTGTGTTTGTCACGGCAGTTTCCATTTTGATTTTTCGGATCCGGGTAAGACCCATCAATTTCCTCTCGGTAGTTCTGGCCTTTGTCGGGGTGGTGATTACGGTGGCCTTTTCCAGCCGAAGCGGTGAAGAGGGACAGCTACTGGGGTATCTCTTTCTTGCCCTTGCCGTTGTGGCCGGCGGATCCTATTCCTTTCTCTCCGGCAAGTTGTCCAAGGACTTTTCTCCCATGGAGCTGACCTTTATCATGGTTCTCATGGGATCCGTTTGGTTCAATGCCCTGGCCTTCATCAATGGCCATGGGTGGGAGACCTATACGCTGCTCTTCTCATCCGGCCGGGTTTTCTTGGGCGTGGCTTATCTGGGGATACTTTCTTCCATCGGAGCCTTTGCCATGCTCAACTACGTATTGGCACATATGCCCACATATAGAGCCTCGGCCATTACTATGAATGTGATCACCTTGACGGGAGTGGCCAGCGGGGTGTTGTTCCGCGGGGAAGACCTGAGGTGGAACAGCATTTTGGGCATGGCTCTCATTCTGATTGGCATCATTGGCGCCAACAGAGAAGAAGGGAAAAAGGACATCCTTACTGAAAAATAAAAATATTCCCGTTTCAAAGTGTAGAATCCTGTATAATAAAAGAAGTAGATACTAAAATTGTTTCCGGGTTGTAGAATTACACCTGATCATACACATAAGGAGGATAGTATGAAAAATGAAGATGCTAACGTAAATGCTGTTTGTGATCGTATTCCGCTGATCGGCGACCCCGCTCCGGAGTTCAGGGCAATGACCACCATGGGAAAGGTGAACTTCCCGGGAGACTATCAGGGCAAGTGGGTGATTCTCTTTTCTCATCCCGCTGACTTTACTCCTGTGTGCACAACGGAGTTTATCACATTTGCAAAGATGGCCGATGAGTTCAAAAGCCTCAATACAGAGTTGATCGGTCTGTCTATCGACTCCCTCCACTCGCACTTGGCTTGGGCGAAGAGCATAGAGGAAGTGGATTGGAACGGGAACGGATATGTCAAACTGCCTTTCCCGATCATTGCGGATATCAGCATGTCTGTGGCGAAAAAGTACGGGATGCTTCAAACGGTTGCCAATACCCAGGCGGTCCGAGCGGTATTCATCATTGATCCGGAAGGGATCGTCCGAACAGTGCTTTACTATCCCATGTCTACCGGAAGGAACTTCGATGAAATCAAGAGGATCATTTTGGCTCTGCAGAAGCATGAGGAAGACGGGGTTTCCACGCCGGCCAACTGGCAGCCGGGGGATGATGTGGTGTGCAGCGCGCCATTGACCTTGGAAGATGCCGATGCAAGACTGGATGATCCGGAAGAAGGGGAGACACCCCTATCCTGGTACCTTACCGTCAAAAAAGACAAAGCCAAATAAACGTTGCAAATATCCTAGATAAAGACAAAGGGAGCAGGTCCGCATATGGCCCTGCTCCCATGTTTTTGTGGCTCTATAATAAATGTTGGGGTGGCGAGAAAGAAACTCACTGCTCCAACTTTTAAAATTCGAAAAGAAAGAACCCGAAAATCTTCGGATTCTATTGATATGATGAGCCGGCTTTCGAGATCAGATTCTTCAGTCGCCGGGAATACTGACTTTTTGGCCATATTCCTCATCGCTGCCAACGCACCGGGTGGTTCCACCCCCGATACATCTCCAAAAAGACCCCAAAATCATAATTCCCGCAAACCCCTCTCTCTTATATGGAAGAATTTACCATGCGTTCCCGGTTTTTTGCAGCATCACTTGTCCATTTTTCTTTTTTGCGTTGGCAGACGACCCTTTATTTGTGGGTTTTGTCAGTATTTTTGGCGACCGAAGATTTTTGCAGTGGTGGCGGCTGCGCCACAATCAGGTAGCAGGGATTCGGCCACTTAGACCAGCTCCCAACACCCGTCCGGCCATATCGGCCGGACCGAAAAACTAACGAGCAGTTAGTCTGCTCGTTAGAAAAAATACTTGTTATATTTTTGTGGATTTTGGCCCCACCCCAACATTTGACATAGAGCCGTTTTTGTCCAATGCATCTGATGGGCCACGATCATGGCCGGTCAGATGAAGCCGGCAATGGATGCCCGGCTTTAGTAATAATAGTTGTAGTATCCGCCGCTGCCCAGAGCTGCCATGATTGCGGCACCTGCTATGGCAAAGATAATGAAATATAGGATCAAGATGGCAATGTAGACGAAGAAAGCTACAAAACCTGCCCTGTTCCAGCTGGCCTGATGGCGGATGCATTCAGCCGGTGTAGCGTACTGTCCGGTCTCCCAAGCCCACTGATTTCCTTTGGCTCCGCAGAAGAACACCCAAACGATGTTGAACAAGGGAATGAGGCAAAGGAGCGGAAGGTAAACCTTATGGCCGATACCCCACCAAATGTTGAACATGAATGCTCCCCAGTTCCACTTTTTCAATTCCGGCGGTGTCTGTGGAGGAACATGTGAGTAGGCAGTATTCTGGCCCTGAGGCGGAGTGGGGTTGTTATACATATTGCTTCCACCCTGTGGAGGAGCCTGGCCGTATGCCTGGTTTTGTCCTTGTGCCTGGTCGGGCTGTTGTGCCTGCTGTGGTTGTTGCGGTTGTTGCGTCTGCTGATCGGGAGCTGCCTGCTGATCGGGCGTTGGCTGTTGATCATAAACAGACGGTGCCTTGACCTCTTGAGGGTTGTTCCCCTGTGGATCCTGGCCGGTCTGTGTGTTGTTGGTTTCTGTCATGATGACCTCCTTAACAAATAAATCATAAATCCCATAATAACTTTATAGGAGTTATTATAACAAAAAAATCCACTGTTTTGCAAATTATTCATTTTTTTACATGTGTTTCTTTGGTGAAGGCCCGGGCAGCTGTCTTGACACCTGAATATTTCCTCTGTTAAAATGTGGGCGGTATAGGAAACTTATGATAAAGGAGAGTATGGAGATGGGTGATAATCTTCCTTTTTTTCAGAGAAAAGATATAGAGTTTAGTGTGAAGCGATATGTGCAGGATGCCCTGTCGGCTATGGCCCTGGGGCTATTTTCTTCTTTGCTTATCGGCCTGATCATCAAGACAGTTGGGGAGCAGACGGTGAGCCTCTTTGGTGCCAACCAGATCTCTGCCTTTCTCATTGAGGCCGGAGGCATAGCGATGCAGCTCATGGGGCCTGCCATCGGTGTGGCGGTAGCCTATGCTTTGAAAGCACCACCCCTGGTCCTTTTTACCAGTGCAGTCACCGGAAGCATGGGTGCAACGATGATGGGCTTTGGCATCGATCAGGCCGGCGGGCCGGCAGGTGCCTTTGTGGCAGTGGCTATCGGCTGTGAGCTGGGAAAGATGGTGTCCAAGGAGACGAAGGTGGATATTATCGTCACTCCTGCGGTGACATTGATTTCCGGGGCAATCGCGGCAAAGTTCATAGGACCCCTGGTGGGCCTTTTCTTGGTGAAACTGGGAGATCTAATCATGATGGCAACGGAGTGGCAGCCATTCCTATTCGGCATCTTTATTTCAGTGGTGGTGGGCTTGGTGCTGACCGCCCCCATATCTTCCGCAGCGTTGTGTATAATGATGGAACTATCCGGTTTAGCAGCCGGGGCGGCAACGGTAGGTTGCTGTGCCCAGATGGTGGGCTTTGCGGTGATCAGTTACAGGGATAACGGAGTGGGAGGCCTGGTTGCTCAGGGTATCGGAACGTCCATGTTGCAGGTATCCAACATCATCAAACATCCGTGGATACTGGTGCCACCCACGCTAGCGGCGGCCATTATCGGTCCCTTCAGCACCGTCTTATTCCGGATGACCAATAATCCCATGGGCGCCGGGATGGGGACATCGGGGCTGGTAGGTCAAATCGGGACTTTTACCGATATGGGCTTTACGTTAGCTGTTTTGCTGAAAGTGGTCCTTCTTCACCTGATCATGCCGGCGATCCTTTCCTATGTCATCTATGCTTTCCTGCGGAAGGCCGGAAAGATAAAGGACGGCGATATGGATCTTCACCTATAGGAATAGCGGGCACCGGCGAAAAGGCCGGGTGTGCGGGGAAGAGTTGGTTGTGCAGAAAAGAAAAAGATATAAAATACAAAATAGAAAAAGAGTTTTCCTCAGCGGGTTTCTGGGATTGTTACTGCTGGTAGCTTTGATTTTCGGCGGGGTAAAGTTGCTCGGCGGGATCTTCTCGGAGGAAGATAAAGGAAAGCTGCTGAGCAAAGTGACAAAAGATCAGGTGGTCGGGGATGACGGTATCAGCCATCTGGTGTACCGGACGGATAAGTGGAACCTGGTACTGTTGAATAAGTGGAACCCTGTTTCCAAGGATTTGAAGCCACCCCTTGTCCGTCTGGATAAGGGCCATGAGATCGATTCCAGATGCAAGGATGACTTCCTCCGGATGATGAAGGACTGCAAAGATGCGGGGAATGCCCCCATGGTGGTTTCGGCTTACCGTACATTTGAAATGCAGCAAGCCTACTACGACGGCCAGGTGGAAAACTTGATGGAGCAAGGTAAATCCAAGAAAGAGGCAAAGCGGGAAGCGGCGGAAGAAGTTGCTGTTCCCGGGACCAGCGAGCATCATTTGGGCCTGGCAGTGGACATCGTGGACGAAAACATGCAGGAACTGGATGAGTCCCAGGAAGAAACTAGGGCCCAGAAGTGGCTCATAAAAAACAGCTGGAAATACGGCTTTATCGTCCGGTATCCTCAAGGGAAGGAAAAACTCACCGGGATCATCTACGAGCCTTGGCATTACCGGTATGTGGGAAAGAAGGCGGCAAAGGAGATCACAGAAAAAAATCTTTGTCTGGAGGAGTATCTGAAAGATCTGTAGCCGTTTTTTGCCTCTGTCCTGTCATTGTGTCCCCCTGCTTTCTATGGTAAAATACTCTCATGGCTAATTTAGATAATTTGAATGAAGAACAAAAAAAGGCTGCGATCCATACGGAAGGTCCTCTGCTGATTTTGGCGGGAGCGGGAAGCGGTAAAACCAGCACCATGACCCACAGGATCGCCTATTTGATTGAAGAAAAAAAGGTAGATCCCTACAGGATATTGGCGGTGACCTTTACCAATAAGGCGGCCGGCGAAATGCGAGAGCGGGTAGAGTCCCTGGTGGGGACACCCCTACCTGCGTGGATCATGACCTTCCACGGGGCATGCTTGCGGATCCTTCGACGGCATGCTGATGTTTTGGGGTACACGGGAAGCTTTGTCATATATGATCCGGTGGACACCAAGTCGGTGGTCAGGAGCATCTTTAGGGACTTTAAAGTGGACGATAAACAGCTTACCGTAAATGGCATACTGTCTACCATCAGTCAATGTAAGGAAAAGGAAATATCACCGGAGGAGTACAGACAGATACACGATGGACAGTATCGGGAAGAGACCATAGGGCGGGTCTTCGAGGAATACAACAGGATCCTGAAAAAAAACAATGCCATGGATTTTGATGACTTGCTTTTAAACACGGTCCGACTATTCCGAAAAGCTCCGGAGGTGCTGGAAAAGTATCAAGAGAGGTTCCAGTATATCATGGTGGATGAATACCAGGATACCAACCAGCTCCAGTATCAGTTCCTCAGGATGCTTGCCCAAAAACATAAGAACATCTGCGTTGTAGGGGATGACGATCAATGCATTTATCAGTGGCGGGGCGCGGATATCCGCAATATTTTGGAATTTGAAAAGGACTTTGGTGGGGCCATGGTGGTGAAGCTGGAGCAGAATTACCGGTCGACGGGAAACATCCTGGCCGTTGCCAACTCGGTGATCCGCAACAACAAGGGACGGAAGGCAAAGAAACTTTGGACTAGGGCGGATGAGGGCCCCAAGATCGTATACCGACGGGCGGATGACGAGAAAGAGGAAGCACGGTACATCGCTCAGGAAATCCAAAGAATGGGGCAGAACTATAGCGGATATAACGACTTTGCCATCTTATACCGGACCAACGCTCAGTCGAGAAACTTTGAAGAGGCATTATCGGCAAGGGGGATACCTTATAGAGTAGTGGGGGGCATTCGGTATTACGACAGGAAAGAAATCAAGGACCTGGTGGCTTACATGCGCCTTGTCCAGAATCCATACGATGACCTTGCTCTCCGAAGGATCATCAATGAACCTAAACGTGGGGTAGGTGCCACCACCCTGGAAAAGTTGGTTACTCTCGCCCTGGTACGGGAAGAGAGCCTCTTTGATGTGCTGATGGATGAAGAAGTGATAGGCTCTTTGTCTGCCAGGGCGAAAGGAGGGCTGGGAGAGATGATGCGGACGGTGGCTCATTATCACGACGAGTCAAAAAACCTGAGGGTGTCGGATATATACGACGGCCTTCTCACAGGGACAGGATATGTTCAGGCCTTGGAGGCGGCAAAAACTGTTGAGGCGGATAGCAGGCTGGAAAACCTCCTTGAGTTCAAGACCGTCATCGCTGAATACGAGAAGGAAGGCGAGCTGACCTTACCCGATTTTTTGGAGAAGATCGCCTTGCTTTCCGATGTGGATAACCACAAGCCGGAGGAAGATGCCGTAGTGCTCATGACCCTTCACAGCGCCAAAGGACTGGAATTCCCCGTTGTCTTCATGACCGGGATGGAAGACGGGCTCTTCCCCGGATGGAGGGCCATGGAGGAAATGGCGGAAATGGAAGAGGAAAGACGCCTGTGCTATGTAGGCATGACCAGGGCAAAGGAGCGTCTTCATTTGACGGGAGCAGGATACCGGGTCCTGTACGGCAAGGGAGATTATACCAGGGAGTCTACTTTTTTGCGTGAACTGGACCCCAAGTTGCTGGACGGAGACGGAGTCTACAACAAGAAGAGTGAGGTCCGTCTAGGGGAAGAAAAGCCCTTTGACGGATATGGAAAGGCTAAACCTTTTGCGCCCTTTGATCGGTTCTCTGCGGCCAAGAGGGAAGTGACCCGGAAGAAAAACACGGAAACCTTCGCCTTGGGGGACAAAGTATCCCACGGCAAGTTCGGAGAAGGCATGGTGGTGGAAGTGAAGGGAAATGTGGTAAGCGTGATGTTTGACAGCGTGGGGAAGAAAAAGCTGGCGGCCGATGTCGCTCCCCTTAAGAAGGTGTGAATGTGGACAAAATATCGAAAATGAGAGAGATCATATCCAAGCTCAATGAAGCCAGGCAGGCATACTATCAGGATAGCATAGAGATCATGAGCAACCTGGATTACGATGAGCTATATGATCATTTGGAAACTCTGGAGAAGGAAACGGGCATTGTGCTGGGCAGCAGTCCAACCCAGCAGGTCGGCTATGAGACGAGGAAGGATCTTCCCAAGGAGGCCCATGGGACCCCCATGCTCAGTTTGGATAAGACCAAGAGCATAGAGGCTCTGATTACCTTTGCAGGGAGTCATCCATGTATTCTTTCCTGGAAACTGGACGGGATCACCATTGTGCTCACTTACAGGGACGGCAGGCTGACTAAGGCGGTCACCAGGGGCAACGGTGAAATCGGGGAAGTGGTGACACCCAATGCTATGGTTTTTACTAATCTTCCCGTGACCATTCCCTGGAAGGGGGATTTGGTCCTGCGGGGAGAAGCCATCATCACTTATTCCGACTTTGAAAAAATCAATGAAGAACTGCCGGAACTGGATGCTAAGTACAAGAATCCCAGGAATTTGTGCAGCGGATCGGTCCGCCAGCTGAACAACGAGATCACCGCAAAGCGTCGGGTAAGGTTCGTTGCTTTTTCTATGGTGGAGGGCCCGGAAGAGACCATGGAGGAAAAGCTCCTCTGGCTTGCCGGCCAGGGCTTCGAAATCGTGGAATACAGAAAGGTCACAGGAGAAAATATGGAAGAGGCGGTTAAGGGCTTTCAGGAGAAAGTGCTTTCCGGTGACTATCCCTCTGACGGCCTAGTCCTTTGCTATGATGACATAGCCTATGGAAAATCCTTAGGCGCTACTTCTAAATTCCCAAGGGATGCGATGGCATTCAAGTGGGAGGACGAGATGAGGGAGACGACACTTTTGGAAATAGAGTGGAGTGCATCCAGGACGGGGCTGATCAATCCCATTGCCATCTTTGCTCCGGTGGAGCTGGAAGGGACTACGGTGAGCAGGGCAAGCGTCCACAACTTGAGCATATTGAAGGAACTGGCCCTGGGGATCGGAGATGAGATCTTGGTCTATAAGGCCAATATGATCATTCCCCAGATCGCCAAGAACAATACCGGGTCCGGGCCGGTTCAGATCCCAAGCACCTGCCCCGTATGCGGGGGAGCAACGGCCATCAGAAACGAAAACGGGGTGGAGACGCTGTACTGTACAAACCCGGAATGTCCGGCAAAGAAGATCAAGACCTTCACCATGATGACCGGCAGGGACGGACTGAACATTGAAGGCTTGTCGGAGATGACCATTGAGAAGTTCGCCGGCATGGGGATTATTAAGGAGCCCGCGGATTTTTTCAAACTGGAAGACCATAGAGAACAAATCGAGACCATGGAAGGGTTTGGGAAGAAATCCTACCAAAACCTCATCTTGGCTGCCGAGAAGGCGCGGCAGTCCACACCGGCAAGGGTCCTCTATTCCTTGGGGATCGCCGGCATCGGGACGGCGGTGGCAAAGCTCATTGCCGCCCATTGCAAGGATGATTTTCAGCGGATGAGAAAGTTGACCAAAGAGGAGCTGATGGAGATCCAGGGGATCGGAGAAGTGCTGGCTTCTGCTTATGTGGGGTATTTTGCTCAGGAAGAAAACAATGAGAGAGTGGATAACCTTTTGGATCAACTCATCCTTCAAGGGGAGCAAAGGGATGTGGAGCAAACCATGGCCGGGATGACCTTTGTCATTACGGGAAGCCTTGTTGCGTTTCCCAACCGTGAGGCACTGAAGGAAGCCATTGAACTTCGGGGCGGAAAGGTGTCAGGCAGTGTCAGCGGAAAGACGGACTACCTCATCAACAATGACGTGACATCCTCTTCTTCAAAGAACAAGAAGGCGGTGTCCCTACATATACCTATACTGAGTGAAGAAGAGTTTATAGAGAAATTTGGAGTGGAGACAAATGCTTAACATCGGAAAACTGGACAGTGAACTGCTGGAAAAAATCGTCTTTGAAAACATCCATTATCGTCGGCCTGAAGTGTTGACCAGACCGGGGATCGGTGAAGACTGTGCCGTAATCGACTTTGAAGCCTATGATTGTGTGATTTCAACAGATCCCATTACGGCGGCCATCAGCGATATCGGGAGGTTGGCAATCCATATTTCTTGCAATGATGTTGCTTCCAATGGTGTGCAGCCCATCGGCATCATGCTTGCGGTACTTCTTCCCGTGGGCACGACGGCAGAGGAAATCGAAGAAATGATGCACCAGGCAGCGGTAGCAGCAGAAGCCCTGGAGGTGGAAATCATCGGAGGGCATACGGAGGTCACTTCTGCGGTAAATAAGCCTGTGATCGTTTCTACTGCTGTGGGAAGAGGAGATAAAGAAACGGCTGCCAGGATGGGGGATCCCAGGCCGGGGGATGTGGTGATGATGACAAAATCAGCCGGTCTTGAGGGGTCCGGCATTATTGCCTGCGACTTTGAGAAAGAGCTGAACGGAGTCCTTACGGAGGAAGAACTCGCCCATGCCAAGAGCCTTTTGGACCGGGTGAGCGTAGTGAAGGAAGGTGTTTTGGCCGGTAAAATCGGAACTTCCGGGATGCACGATGTGACCGAAGGCGGCATCTTGGGCGCTCTTTGGGAAATGTGCAATGTAGGCAAGGTGGGCGCGGAGATCCGGAAGGACAAGGTGCCGGTGGAGGATGTGACGCTGAAAATATGCCGGCACTTCAATATTGACTATATGCGGCTGATATCCAGCGGATGCATGATGATTTTAGCCTCCCCGGAAAAGGAAGATGAGATAAAGGCGGCGCTGAAAGGTGCCGGGATACAAGTGGAGACCATTGGAGCGATCAAAGAAGCGTCGGAAGGAATTGTCATGGTCAGCGAAGGAAAAAGCCAAGTTGTAGATCCGCCGGCGGGGGATGAACTCTACAAGGTAGTGGGCTGAATATGGAATTTTCGGAATGTTTTTTTATGTTTTTTTGTTCCGTGAGTTTAGTCTAAATATTGAGAAAAAAAGCCACTTTTTTCCTCTGAAAACGGTTTCGAAATTTGGCACTTCCATCAAGAATCCTTAAAAATCAATAAAAACCACAGATGTGAATATTTTCAAACAATTCTCAATAAAGAGAATTAAAGGACGAAATTCGAGAGAATGAGAAAGTCAGAATAGTATGAATTAACAGAATATTCTGCAAAATACCCCTTCCGTTGACACTGATATGACATGTTATTAGAATAAGCATATCTTATACGGAGTTATAGTTTTTGTGTTATTAGGAGGATTTATGAATGTCTAATAAGATTGATAACCAAGCCTCATGTCCTATCGAGAAAGAACCGAGGGGCGCACAAGTGGGTGAGTCACAAGAGTTAAAAAGAGGGATCAAAGGCTGGCAAGTAGCCTTTATCGGACTCGGTGGAGTCATCGGCTCTTGTTACTTCCTGGGTATTGGTCTTCTTATCGGGGATATGGGACCAGCTGTCTTTCTTGCCTTTACTGTAGTAGGGCTGATTGTCTACGGCCTGATGATTGCTTATGCTGAGCTGCTCGTCAACCTTCCGCGGAAAGGATCATTTATTGCGTATACCAATGAGTTTTTAGGACCAACCATGTCCACGGGGATGGGTTGGGCTTTTTGGTTTAACTGGGTTTGCTACGTTCCATCGGAAGCCATCGCTGTTGCAACGGTACTGCAGGTATTATCCGGCAGCAAAAGCGCCACTGCTTATGTGGCCTTTGCCATCGGTGCCCTTGCTGCTTTAACCATTATCAACCTCAGTGCTGTTGATATCTTTGCTAAGATCGAGTCCGGTCTTGCCATCACAAAAGTTTGTGTCATTATATTATTTGTACTGGTAGCCTTCGGTGTTTGGGTCGGTCTGTGGGGTAGCGAAAACTACCTGGGTGGATCCATCAACTTCGGTGACGGCTTAGCCATCGGTCAAGCATTGTTTCCCAAAGGCGTGGGCATTGTTCTTACTTCCATGGTCATTGTTCTGGTTACCTTCCAGGGTACGGAAATTGTCGGACTTGCTGCCGCAGAAGCGCAGAATCCCGATGAGTCGGTGCCTAGAGCTTGTAAGAGCGTAACCTATCGTATTGTGGGACTGTACCTTGTGCCCATCATCTTCCTGATCCTCATCATGCCTTGGCAGATGGGTTCTGATGCAGAGCCTGCCTTTGCTACGGCGCTGAACATGTACGGACTTAAACCTTTCGGGGTGATCATGACGGCAGTCGTTTTGGTAGCGGCCTTCAGTTGTGCTAATACCGGATTCTACGGAACGGTAAGAGCTATGTACGGCCTTTCTGTGGAAGGCCTTGCTCCCAAGTTCCTGAGCAAATTGAACAAGAATTGCAACCCCAAGAACTCCGTGTTCTTCACACTGGCCTTCATGTGGGTCGTACTGCTGTTGGGCCTTGTATCCGAGCTTACAGGAGCCATGGAAAACCTGTACGGAAATCTGCTTTCCATGTCAGGCTTTACCGGGACCCTTGCTTGGCTGGGGATCATTGCATCCCAGATGCTGTTTAGAAAGCGCTTGAGGGCGAGAGGGTATGATCCTCATACCTGCCTGAGGGCGAGGGTGAGCAAGGGACAGAGCTGGATACCTGCCTTTGCCTTTATCGCTCAAGCGGCTTGCCTCCTATTGCTGGCATTCGGTGAAGGACAAATCCCCATCTTCATACTGGCCTGTGCTGCAGTAGTCGTTCCCATGATCGTGAGAGCCATCACGGTGAAGACGGGACACGCAAGAGAGATCGACCCGCTGGAAAAGGGAGAGAAAACCTTTGAGGAGACCTTCCCTGAATTGAATAAGATCGATCAGAAGGGATAAGCTGAATCCCCCCTATGTCGAGTCCAAAATTATAAAAATATAGACAAATATTTTTCTGACGGGCAGTATAACTGCTCGTCAGTTTTTCAGTTAAGCATGTGCTCGACGGGCGATTTTACACTTGAGGGAGTTGGGACGGGTAAAATCTTGGGAAATGCACTTTTAGAGCCACGCAGAAGAAAGTTAGGAGTTTGTTCTAACTTTCTTTCCTAAAACAGACCGAAGCCAAGATTTTAGGCGTACAGACTATTTGGTCAATGAAGGGTTCCCGTTCCACACCGTTCTTTCCAACCCGGTGTGGCTTCCGTTCAGCTACTCTTGCTTCTCCACTCAGCCATCGTTGTTGCTCCGCTGGGCCGAATGCCTGTCGGTATTTAACGGATGGAGCCCTTGACTTACGAGGGGAAAAGCCATATAATTGGACTTGCGTAAAATTGTCTTTTGACAGCTCCGCCCGGCTCGGTTTGGGTCCTGCGCAATAGGAGTCCGTGAACCTTGTCAGGTCCGGAAGGAAGCAGCAATAAGCGGAACCTCTTATGTGCCGCAGATCAGCCTTTTCCATGCCTGCGGAGCCTTCAAAGGACAATTTTATTATCTGTGATGAAAGGGTACTTATGTATAAAGCATTGTACAGAGCCTACAGACCTGAAGTTTTTTCTCAGGTCTTGGGGCAGGAACATATTGTAAAAATATTGCAGCATCAGTTGGCTCATGAGGAGATTTCCCACGCTTATCTGTTTTGCGGGACTAGAGGAACGGGAAAGACCACCTTGGCAAGATTGCTGGCAAAGGGTGTCAACTGCCTTTCTTCCCCGGAGGAGGGAGAAATCCCTTGCGGTGTCTGTGAGAATTGCATAGCCATTAAGGACGGCCATTTCATGGATATGGTGGAGATCGATGCGGCATCCAACAACGGCATCAACGATATCCGGGAACTGCGGGAGAGCGTCAATTATCCACCGGTGGTAGGAAAGAAAAAGGTGTACATCATAGACGAAGTCCATATGCTTTCCACCCCTGCCTTTAACGGACTACTAAAGACCTTGGAAGAGCCGCCGGACCAGGTGATGTTTATTTTGGCTACTACGGAGCCGGAGAAGCTTCCTGCCACGGTATTATCCAGGTGCATGCGTCTTGACTTTCATCGGGTTTCCGAGAAAGATCTTTCCCAACGGTTGATGATGATCGCAGAGGACAGAAATACGCAGATAGAGGAAGATGCTCTTCGCCTGATTTCAGCCAGCGGAGATGGTTCGGTGAGAGACTGCCTGACCATTTTGGATCAATGCCTTGCCATGGGAAGAGGCAAGTTGACCAGAGATGATGTGCTGGATATCTTGGGAACGGTAGGGATCGAGACCTACCTGGAGTTGACCCAGGCGGTGAGGGATCATGACCCTGCCTTAGGACTTACGATCATCCACGAACTGATTGCCGAAGGTAAGGATTCCAGGCAGATCCTCCAAGGGTGGATGAGCCACTACCGAGACTTGCTGATGACGAAGTTTTTAAAGAACCCGGAAGACATATTGAACCTTTCCCAGGAGAACATTGAGCGGATCCGGGGCCAGAGTGAGATCATCGATCTGGCTCAGATCAACAGAGCGATCCTGGAGATCTCCAAGACGGTCCCCATTGCAAAGAGCTCATCACAGCCCAGGGTGCTCTTGGAAATATGCATGGTCAAGTTGGCAACGGATAGCCCGGACGGTGAAATCATCGTCCAGAAGAGAAGGCGAAAGCCCATAAAAGAGGATGAAGCGCCGGCAGCCGCAGCTAAGCCCGAAGATCGGAAAGAAAGGACAGAGCCTTCCGGAGAGGCAGATCAAGAGGAAAACCTGTACGGCATCTGGGAAGCCTTCCTAGAAGACGGAGAAAAGACTATGGGCGGGATGTTTGGCATGGTGCGAAACAGCGCCGAGCCGGTCAGTCTCACCAACAAGGAGATTTCTGTCAAAGTCAGCGGAATGACCAAGATGTTCATGGAAAAAAACATCCCCCTTATGGAGGATATATTGGAAAAGTATATCGGCAGCAGGAGAATGTTGAAACTGATCGATGAGGAAGAGCCCAAGGGCGAGAGTGAAAAAGAAGAGATGGCGGATATTGCCGGCAGGGCGGAAGATGTCCTGGGCATAGCCGTTGAACTGAAATGAAGGAGGTAAATCATGGGTAAAGGAATGAGGGCAGGTAGGAAACCGAAGGCATCAGGTAATGCCAATATGCAAAAGCAGATGCAACAGATGCAGCAGATGCAGCAAAAAATGGAAGAACTCCAGGAAGAGATCAACGAGATGGAGACTACCGCAACATCCGGAGGGGGCGCGGTCTCTGTAACGGTGAACGGCAAGAAGGAAATCACGGACATTGCTTTGCAGGCTGAAGTTGTAGACCCGGAGGATATTGAAATGCTCCAGGATCTGGTGATGACGGCAGTCAATGAAGCCTTGCGCCAGATAGAGGAAATCTCTTCCAACGAGATGAATAAGTTGACTGGGAGTTTGGGCCTGCCTCCGGGATTGATATAATGAATTATTATGCAAAGCCCCTTAACCGGTTGATCAACGAGCTTTCCCGGTTGCCGGGGGTCGGCGGGAAGACGGCACAGCGGCTGGCCTTCCACATCCTGGGGGAGTCGGATAGCGATGCCCAAAACCTGGCGGAAGCAATCCTGTCGGCAAAGCGAGATATGCGGTATTGTTCCGTCTGCGGGAATCTCACCGATGAGGACCCTTGCCGAATTTGCAAGGATGAATCCAGGGACGATAAGTTGATCTGTGTAGTTGAGAGCCCAAGGGACGTGGTGGCCATGGAGAGGATCAAAGATTATCGCGGTAGGTACCATGTTCTTCACGGAGTAATTTCCCCTATGGAAGGAATCGGACCGGAAGATATCAATCTGAAGCAGCTGATATTAAGGTTGCAAGAGACAGATGCGGAGGAATTGATCCTGGCCACCAACCCCAACATTGAAGGGGAGGCAACGGCCATGTATATTTCTCGTCTGGTCAAGCCATCGGGGATCAAGGTCAGCAGGATCGCCCACGGCGTGCCGGTGGGCGGAGATCTGGAGTACACTGACGAGGTGACTCTTCTCAAAGCCATGGAGGGAAGAAGGCAATTATAGAGTTATGCCGGCGGCATCTTAGGATAACTATGTTGGCGTAAAAAAAGAACGATTTTGCGTTCTTTTTTTAATTGACCCCATTTCTATGAAAATTTTGACAACGGGTGTATAATTGAGGTATCGATTGGTGTATCGATGCCATTTTTTAATTATTCATACGTTTTAAAGGAGGTATCAGATGAGTGAAAACAGAAGTGCCGCTGCTATGAGTACCGATGCACACGGACTCAAAAAGCACGACCTGAAAGTTTCCACCGTAGTATTCATGATCTTCTCCCTTGTTGCAGCCGGGTGTTACGGTATCGAAGAAATGATACCGGAGGCCGGGCCGGGGTTGACGATCATCATGCTCATCGTCCTTCCCTTTGTGTGGGGACTTCCCTTCGGATTGGTCGCATCCGAGCTGGGGTCCGTCAGACCGCAAGAGGGAGGATATTACAAGTGGGTACAGGAAGCCTTAGGCGAGTTCTGGGGATTCCAGGCGGGCTGGTGGAGGACCATTTCCATCTATATCGACAACACCCTGTACGTCATCTTGGCCGGTGGCTACGCCGCATCTGCATGGGATCTGTCAAGACCTATGGAGTTCGCCATCAAAGTTCTAATGATATTCATCTTTACGATGATCAATATTCGAGGGGTTAGAGATGTAGGTGTTGTCAGCAGTATACTGTCCATTTTGGTTATCGTCGCATTTGCCTTGGTAGCCATCTGCGGCTTTATGAACTGGACACCGGGGACCTTCGGTCCCATTACGCCCGAGCCGGCAGAAGGCCTCAGCGACTGGTTCCTCTACATCGGTGCGGGAATATCCATCGGAATGTGGATGTACTCCGGGTATGAGTCCATGTCCACTATCGCCGGTGAAATAGAGAATCCCCAAGTTATTCCCAAGGGGACGCTGATCAGTATCCCGTTGATCGTTGCTGTATATATCCTACCGACTACTGCAGGGTTGGGCTCTTTAGGTAAGTGGGCAGACTGGGGAACCAGTGCAGACTCTGTTGGTTACGCCAGCGTGGTGACTCACTTCTGGGGACCTGCCTTCGGTATATTCTTCGTCATCGTAGCCATCTTGGCCCAGTGCTCTATCTACAACACTTACATTGCATCGGGTTCCAGAGGGTTCTTTGCCTTGGCGGATGACTATCTGGCACCGCCGATACTGGTCAAAACCGATAAAAAACACGGGGTTCCCTATATAGCGGTACTCTCGGTGGGTATCGTCAACCTGATTCTTTGTATGTTGCCCTTTGGCGTCATTGTGGTAGTGGATGTCTTCCTCTTGGTATCATCCTATATCATGGTGTATATTTCTGCCATGATCCTGAGAAAGAGGATCCCACGGGAAGAGTACAAGTTCAAGGTACCCGGGGGATATGCTTTCCTTTGCGTCATCTGCATCGTGCCCATCTGTGTAGCGGTACTATCCTTCCTGATCAACGGATCCGACTACTTCATCGGCGGAATGATCGGTATCGTCACCGGACCTTTGCTCTATGTGATCTGGAGAAAACGATATGGCGGGCTGACCAGAAAGAACAGCCAGGCCTTCCCCGGAAATGCCAAGACGGGTCTTGCTACAGGAGATCTGAAGCGCATGGCCGGTCTTTTCCTGCTCCTTACCATCATTGGAGTAGTGGGCGTATTCTTCCTTCCCTGGTATGAAAACGGATGGGAAGGCGGAGATTACTACGAGGGCCTCTTTGAGAATGCCGGAGACAAAGTATTTGCCACCACCATGATGATCATCAAAGTATTTACAGGAATCTGTGGAGCATTGACCGTCATTTTGGGCATAGCCGGAAAGAAGGTTGAGCCTGCAAAACTGGCGTCTTCTGAGCATAAGCAGATAGAAAACTAGCTACCCTGCAGAGGGGATGGCGCGAAACAAAGCAGTACTAAAGTATTGTGCCAATAAAAATCTCCATATTGCAAAAAAGCACATGGAGGTGGAGAGTTTTTCTCCATCTCCATGTTTCATGTCCTCCATTTGAAGAAATTTTGCGGGGAAGAAATCATGTTTTTTGGATCGACGGAACTAAGAATCCCCGAAAATGCCAATTTCCCAAAATTGCACCTCCAAATGCATGGGATAATATTCTTCTTTTTCGGCT
>JBMNVE010000018.1:0-32004 GCA_050946655.1 Anaerovoracaceae bacterium | reverse complement strand
GGAGTACAAGGAGATCGCAAAGAGACAGATGGCTTTACTGAAGACAGCATAAGGGATCATTCGGAGATCCGGATGACAGGAGTTTATACAGGAAATGAATTTACACACAAAAAAGGACTTGACCACCCATGAAAGAGGTGGCTGGAAAAGGACGCAAATGAGAAACCGGCGATATATGTGGACAGTAGAAACGGCGTCTGGATCGTAGCCAGGAAAGAGTGGGATCAGAGGGGGGTATACGGATGCGCTTTTGGAGTGGAGAGAAGAAATTAAAGACAAGAATTTTGATTGCTTTTCTGGCGGTGGCCATGGTTTTGGGTGGAACCACCAGCTGGGCGGTGGATAAAGAACGGCAGGAAGAACCAAACGGCGAAGGGCATACAGCACCGCCTGCCGTGGAGAAGGAAGGGGAGCCGGCTCCGGTACAGCTCAAAGAGAAGGAGACTGAACAAACCATATCCCCGGCGAAGAAAAATGATTCGGAGGGTGCACCTATAGCCACTCCTGCGCCTAAAACAGACAAGGCAGAGGCCACAGCAGAACGTGGCGTGCCGTCCACTTTTACTACGTCCTGGCGAGAGGGTGGCTTGAATACCGCCACGCAAAAGGAAGGCGTTATCACCGGCGACCTATTGGATATCACGCCAAAGAATAACTATTCCACCAGACCGGCTATCTATCAGCTGGATTTCACCATGGGCGGAAACCGGGACGCAGCTCCGGGGGAGATAGAGATCAGGATCCCTGCTCACATTTTTTATGGACGGGATGGGAAGCCGGTGGACACCATCAGCGTTCCCCTACCAAAGGCCCCGGACACAGTGGGGACCACAAGCTTTAACTATCGGGAAGACAATGAGACGGGCGAAATAGTCATCAGCAACTTTGAACCCTTCAATAGGACAGACTCTTTTTCCGTCTTCATCGAACATGATTTTTGGCCATATCAGGTGAAGGATGGTTTCACACACCCGGAGATCCGCACGAAAGTGAACATAAAAACGGATGGTGAAGATGTAACTGCCCAAACCGACCCTCTTTATGTGAAGGTCAACACCACGGCTAGCCTTTCGGAAGTTCGAAAAACATTAGATAGGCGTACGAATAAATGGGAGCCCGCCTGGGGACCTAAGCCGGATGATGCAGATGATCATTTTTACTGTGTATGGCGGATCAACCTGAAATCTTCATCCACTTCCACACAGCCATTTGAAATCAAAATGACAGACGTTGGAACCCCTTTAGGCGAAGTGGTGGCTTTTTCCACGCCAAAAGTTCTTCATGTTCTCAATACACCCCCTCTCGGGTTCAATGTCAATGTGAAAAATCCTGACGGAACGGACACCTTCAGCAATTATGTCTTTCAAAAGACCGATGACCCAAAGAATAACAACTCCACAGAATGGCGTACATTCTATGTGGTGACCAAATACGACAAGTCCCTAGCGGTCGAAGGAAAACAACTGAAGAATACCATAACAGCAGATCTTACCGGAGTCGATGGCGCAAAGAGCACCCTATCCAAGAGTGCTACCTACACCTACAAGCCGGATGCCACGTATTCGGGTGACGCCTCCTACGGATACAAAGTCGCTGCTTCATCGGTCAGAAGCGAGGGGGCGCTCAATGCTCTGGATAATGATGACGAGGTTGACCTCCTGGGCCTTGATAACCACTCATTCCGATTGAAGGCAAATGTTACCGGAAAAGACGTGAGCCAGGACGGAGAAAAAGATTACACGGTTGAACTTGTCGACGGCGTTATGGGAATGCGGCAAGATGTAAAGGAAGGGGACAAGCCGTGGTTCAGCTTGCTCAAGGCAGGGACGGATTACGAGTATTTGAAAGCCTATGTGCTGTACAATGAGTATGACTATACTTAATCCCCATCCGGTGGGTATAAAAAGAAGCTCTCTACGGATTACAGTAGCCATAAGCCGGTGGAGATCTATGTGCAAAAGAACAATGATCCGGAATGGATAAAGTTTGGGGAGATCATCAAAACGGGATCCTATGATTCTTCCTACTACTTCACTCCCGCCGGAGGTGGTAGTAGAGTGAATGTTACCCCCAGTAGACCTATTCATTTGCCGGAGGGTACTACCAATCTCAAGTATCAATACACAGGGAATAAGTTTGCTGTGGATTTTGACGCGCGATTCGGCATTAAGCTACGCCCGACGGATGCAGTAAAGAGCGCAATCGAAAAAGCCAGGGAGAACGATGAAGAATCTCTCAATTTCTATAATATTTACACCATGGGCGTGAAGAATAGTGAAGGCGAATATGTCAATGTTTTAGACAAGCTTCAGGTGAACGGTATCGACAGCATGTACTTCCCCGATGATGTATGGAACGAGCTCCGCCAGCAGGAGCAAGCTATGACCGGTACAGATAATCAGCATCTTCGTCATGGGGGCCAGGGCATACAGCTAAAGGAAGCGGTCGCCCATAGTCATCTGATCAAGAAGAGCGGCACTCCGGTTTCAGATGTGATCAACGGCAGAAGCGTTGTCCCCTATACCCTTTACATGACTGAGGCGACCAGTTTAAACAGCAATGTGATCAGCCGTGAAAATGCGCTGAAGTGGGAAATCGTAGCGCCCCAAAATACAGGAGTGTTTTATGACCTGCTGCCCAAGGGAACATGGGTACAAAAGGATAGCATCAAAGTCCATACGACCAACGTAACATTTAACGGGTACGACCATATTTTTGCCAGAGGAGAACCCTGTACATTTGATGTGAGCTTTACCCCCGACTGGAGAGATTCAGGCATGACGATGATGAAAATCAGCGTTCAGTCTCCTGTGGATCCCAACTATTTTGTGGCTTCGAGCGGCGGGGACAACTACAATATTTATTCCGGATATGTCGTTGACTTCAAAGTGATCAATCCGTGGGATAACATCCTAGACCACGGGAGGACTATGCTCAACAGCGCTGCCTATCAAACCGGGAAAGGCGTACTAGCAGACGGTCTACCTGATGAAGGAGGGAAAATAGATAATAAAGAGTGGTTTAAGGACGTAAACGGAGACAACGACCCCAATGACAAACAATTCCTCTATAGTCAGGACAAGGTGGAGGCAACTCCCTTGCTTGCCACTGAGATCAGCACGAACAAGATGGTGAAAAGCATGGAACAGGCCACCTTTGGGGTTCTTTCTGAAGTTCCGGTGGGTGGCGAATACATTTACCGTCTCAGGTATAGTGTGGCTAAAAATACCCAGGCAAGAAATGTGGTCCTGTACGATATTTTAGAGAATGCCTACGGCGATCAGCCCCACTGGCAGGGGACGTTTAACAGGATAGATTTGGAGAAAGCCGTAGAAAAGGGGATCGATCCGGTTGTGTATTACTCCACCAGAAATGACTTGAACCCCAAGGAGAGTCCTGAAGATGGCGACTTAACCAATGGCGAAATATGGACCAAGGAAGAACCGGCAGATAAAACAACCATAAAGGCAGTGGCTATCGATTTGTCGAAGAAGACAAATGGACAGGATTACATCTTCCCTGCAGAATCCTTGCTGCCCATATTCATCTATATGGACGCACCTAAGAACGGGGTCCCATATATGAACCCAACCGTGTATGCGTGGAATGACGTGTATGTTCATGGAATAAAGATGATGCACGGCGGTGGAGAGGTGGATATCAATGAAAAGACAGACTTAGTGAAGGTATATCTGCGCGAGGTGTCCTTGGGCATCGAAAAAACTTCAAATCCTGAGAGTGGGACCTTTGAGTCGCCGAAAGACTTAAGAGAAAATGGAAACAAAGTGGAGTACACTTTGAAGGTGAAAGATAGCAGTGCCAAAGATGTTGCCCGGAATGTGGAGGTTGTGGATCATATCCCCGACGGACTGAAACTGGATACCGGCGATATTCGCTATCGCTTAAATGGCGGAGCAGAAAGTGAGATTGCAGCGGATGGCCCAATTACTCTTGTAAGAGAGGGGCAAAAACTCACCTTCACCATCAAAACACTTTCCCCAGGAGACGAAATGGAAATCATTCTTCCCGCCCAGGTGGTCAAGCCGGAAAAGCTGAATCAGAATGTGCCGGTATTCCAGAACACAGCGGAAATCACCAAAGTAGGGGGAAGAGAATACGGGGTGCGCAGCAATACCGTATATCACAAAACAGAATTTCCCACAGAACGAACTGTGGTGAAGAACTGGGATGACTCTTCCGATGCCAACGGACAGAGGCCGGAATCCGTTACGGTCAGGCTATTTGCCGACGGAGAACCATATGGAGATGCGGTGAAACTGTCAGAAGCAACCGGATGGAAACATACCTGGGGCAATCTTCCCTTCTCTTCGGAGAGAGGAGATAAAGTGATTTACACGTTGGAAGAAGACCAGGTGGGCGGATATACGGCAGAGGTGAAAGAAACCTACAATGAAGATACCGGAGAGACCGGCTTCCAAGTCCGCAACACTCTGGAAACCACCAAGCGAACGGTGAAAAAATCATGGTCAGATGGAGATGACGTTCTGGGGATCCGGCCCGACCATGTGGAAGTACAATTGATGGCCAATGGGGAGCCACACGGCGACCCCGTCAGGCTTGACAAAAGCAATAACTGGACGCATCAGTGGGAGGACTTGCCACTCATGTCGGACGGGAAGAAAGTTGCGTACACGGTATCTGAAAAAACAGAAAAACCCTATCGCTCCCATGTCTATGAAGATATCAACGAAGAAACCGGAGAAGTGATCTTTGCCATAAGCAATGCACTGGATTTGGAGAATAAAACAGTATTAAAAATCTGGGACGATGAAGATGACAAATATGGGAAGCGTCCGGAGACCATTACCGTACAGCTCTATAAAGACGGTGAACCCTTCGGTGATCCGGTGACGCTATCGGAGGATACCGGATGGCATCACACTTGGGAAAATCTGATCGTTGACCCCAATGGGGATAGCTACAAGTACACGGTCAAGGAAGTCCTGGTGGAAGAATATACGAGCGAGATCGAAAACATCCAGCGTGAAGACGGCGAAGTCATTGGATTTTTGATCACCAATACGTTTAACAAGCCGCCTGCGGAAAAGATATCCATAACCGGAAACAAAGTGTGGATAGGCGGGCCGGAAGAAAAACCGGTGATCCAAATCCAGTTGTTACAGAACGGCAAGGCCTACGGTGACCCGGTATCCTTGGAGAACGGAACTGCCGCCCATACTTGGAATGACCTAGACGCCAATGATGCAGAGGATAATCCGTATGTGTATACCATTGAAGAGGTGGATGTCCCCCAAGGGTACAAAGCACAGAAAATGTCCGACGGGCTTACCATCGTCAATACATGGATAGAACCCAAGGATCCCGCGGCAACACCCGGTGAGCCGGGATCAAAAGGATCTGTGGCAGCCAAGAATAAACCAAAGACCGGTGATGAAACCGACCTCTACTGGCTCTTCGGTTTGCTGCTGGCTTCCGGATTGTTATTGGCCGGGCTGGTAGGTAGACGATCAAGGGAAGACCAGTGAAGAAAAAAGGGGTAATTTTTTACCCCTTTTGCTTATCCTCCCTCTTTTCCCCTTCACATTCCCGGTGGCGGTGGATACAATAAAAGTAAGAAGGGAGGATTACGATATGAAAAAAATATATATCACCGTCACGGGGACCAAGTACTACTTCGGAAAAGAGTTTTTCAAAGAAGGCAGGCCGGTTCGTCTGGTGAAGGAACCGGATAACGAGGTGGATAAGGAAGCCATCAAGGTGGAACTGGAGGGACTTGGGACGATCGGCTATGTAGCCAACAGTCCCTATACGGTTGCAGGGGAAAGCTACAGCGCAGGAAGGTTGTATGACCGAATGGGGGATGAGGCGGAGGCCAAGATGCTCTATGATATTTCCCAAGGGATCATGTGCGTGCTGGAACAGCCCATTGCAATGGCTGAGGAGGAAGGGGAATGTACGGAGCAATAATCGGAGATATGATCGGAAGTGTGTACGAGTTTCGATCCACCAAGGATAAGGACTTTCCCTTGTTCAGCGATGACAGCTGCCTGACGGATGATTCAGTGATGACTGTGGCCGTGGCGGAGGCCCTGCTGACCCTATCGAAAGATGCAACAGAGAAAGCGATCAGAGAAAGCTTTGTGGCTCACATGCAGGATTGGGGGAGGCGATACCCCAATGCAGGGTACGGGGGAAGATTCATCTATTGGATTTTTTCCGATGAACCGGAGCCCTATAACAGCTACGGAAACGGATCGGCGATGCGAGTGTCTCCCATAGGGTGGTGGTGGGACGATCTTGAGACCACCAGGCAGATGGCGCGGCTCTCGGCGGAGGTGACCCATAACCATCCAGAAGGGATCAAAGGGGCAGAAGCTACTGCTGCAGCCATATTCATGGCCAGGACGGGAGCATCTAAGGATGAGATCAAAGAATATATACAACGGGAGTTCGCATACGACCTGGATCGGACTTGTGAAGAGATCAGGAAGGACTACACCTTCGATGTGAGCTGCCAGGGATCTGTCCCCGAATCCATTATCGCTTTCTTGGAAGGAAAGGACTACGAAGATGCGGTGCGCAATGCGGTATCATTGGGTGGGGATGCGGATACCCAGGGAGCCATTGCCGGGTCCATTGCCGAAGCATTCTTCGGGATACCCGAGGACTTGTTGGCTGAATGCCATCAAAGGCTGCCGGAGGAAATAAAAAAAGTAGTGGATAGATTTTATCCATAACCCCAGCCGGTGGCGACCAATAGTTGCCACCGGTGTTTTGTTGAGTGAATAGATCCGCTGTGATAGAATAGGGCAGGAAGAGAGGAAGAAACCCATGGGCGACAATGTTATGAAAAGAAGGCTGCTTCTTTTGCAGAACCTGATATACGATCAAACGGACGAAGACCACCAGATCAGCACCTTTGAGATCCTGGATTATCTTGAGAAAGAAGGCATTCCCACCAATCGAAAAACCCTGAAGAACAATCTGGACTTGCTGTCGGATATGGGGATGGATATTGTGACCGTTGCAGGAAAGCCCAATCGTTACTTCATTGGTGACAGAGAATTTGAGCTTCCGGAATTGAAGCTTCTGCTGGATGCCGTATCTTCTTCCCGGTTCATCACCCAGAAAAAGAGCAAGCAGTTGGCCGAGAAGCTGACGGCCCTTGCCAGCAACAGCCAAAAGGAGGAACTGAAGCGCCATATCTATGCCGCCAGCAGAGTCAAACCTCGGAATGAGAACATTTATTACACGGTGGATCGGATCAACGACGCCATCAGCAAGAAGCGAAAAATCAGCTTTCAGTATACGGAGTATACCGGCGAGAAGAAAAAGGTATTGCGAAATGAGGGGGAAGTCTACGTGATCAGCCCCTACGCATTGTTTTGGAACGATGATTTTTACTATGTAGTGGGTCACTCTCTCAAGCGAAACAATATTTCCGCCTTTCGGGTGGACCGCCTTCACGAACCCGAGGTTCTGGACGAGGAGGCAGTACCCGCAACCAGTGAGTTTAACATTGACGATTACTCCAAGAGAATATTTGAGATGTTTGACGGGGAGACGGTACGCGTGAGGTTGGAGTGCGAAAATTCGCTGATGAAGTATATTATCGACCGGTTCGGTGAGGGCGTGGAAACCATGGTGAACTCTGAAAAAACCTTTATTGCCGGTGTAGATGTGGCACTCAGTCCCATATTTTACGGATGGATCTTTCAGTTTTGCGGAGGGATCAGGATACTTACCCCTAAGAGGGCCGTGGATGAGATGATGGAAATGGTAGAGGTATGGTGCAAGTGATTATCAGGCAAGAAACATATGGTGACCGTGGAGAAGTCAACGGGCTGATCGAGGAGGCGTTTGCCGGCGGGGAGTACAGCGACGGAAATGAACATAATCTTGTAGTTGCCCTGCGAAACAGTGAAGCCTTCATTCCTGAACTTTCTTTGGTAGCCGAAGAAGATGGCAAAATCCTCGGCCATATTCTTTTCACTAAAGTGGAGATCGATAGGGAAGTGGCGTTGGCCCTGGCTCCTCTGTCAGTTCTTCCCGCCCGTCAGAGGGAGGGAATCGGGCTAGCCTTGATGAAGGCCGGACACGAGGTAGCAAAAGATCTGGGATACGGGCTTTCGATCGTACTGGGAAGCCGGCATTACTATCCCAAAGGGGGATATGTGCAGGCTGCCCAATATGGGATAAAGGCATCTTTTGATGTGCCGGAAGAGAATTATATGGCATTGCAGCTTGGAGAGGACACACGAAGAGTGGATGGCCTGGTCCAATACGATGAGGCATTTGCAATCGATTGGGATAGGTTCAAGCCGGGAGATGTGGTTCGGCACTTTAAGGCGGAGACGGTGACTCGAGAAGAGGTTGCTGCGGGAAGGTATTTGTATAAGATCATCGGCATCGCCATTCATAGTGAGACGCGGGAGCGACTGATGGTGTACAGGGCCCTCTACGGAGACGGAGGGATATATGTTCGCCCACTTGAGATGTTTTTGGGCAAGGTGGACAGGATGAAGTACCCGGAGGTAAAGCAGGAATACAGGTTTGAAAAGATAGAAACAGAGGTTGTCGATGAATCATAAATCCATCAGAATCAACGCCCCATGCGGGCCCATCCACGCTCTTTCCGACGGAAAGATGATCAGGGCATCCGGGATACCCTACGCAAGGGCGGAGCGATTTGCTTATCCGACACCTGTGGCGGATCATCAAGAGCCCCTGGAAGCCTTTGACCCGGCACCGGCCTGTCCACAACTGGATGACGGGTTTTGGGGAGCACTCCACGGAATCGATCTGGAGAGGATAGGCTTCAGCGAGGACTGTCAGAACTTGACGGTGACAGCGCCGGAAGGCCATCGAGGCTTGGGATCCAAGGGCCCGGTCCTTGTGTGGATCCACGGAGGATCCTATGTCGCCGGTGCCGGAGATGCACCTTTCGGAGATCCGACCCCCTTGGTCCTGGAGCAGAACCTGGTGGTGGTCACGGTCACCTACCGGCTGGGGATGTTGGGATTTTTGGGCGGAGATGAGCGGCCGGCCAACTTGGGACTTACTGACATTACCCTTGCACTTCAGTGGGTGCAGCGGAACATTGAGGCCTTTGGGGGAGATCCTCGCAGGGTCACCATCATGGGGGAATCCGCCGGGGCAGATGCCATCGCTCAGCTGATGACTCTTCCCGAGGCGCCTAAGTGGTTTACCGGTGCATGGCTGCAAAGTCCGCCTTTGGGGGCAGACGGGGGAAGACAGTCCATGGCCAGGGCCATGGTCAAAGCCACGAAGGATGCGATAAAACTTAAGGATGTGGATGAAGTAGTCGCCCTTCAAAGAGTAGCCCAAAAGGCGGCGAAAAAATACTGGCGTACCAACGGAATGTATTTCGGTGCACAATATGGGAAAAACCCTCTTCCCCCTGAGTCCATGGTAGATCAGGCCAGAGATTTCGTGGCTGAATCGGGGATCAGGCTGGTGGTCTCCACCGCGGCAGAGGAGGGCAGACTGTTTGTGGCCCGGGATAATGCCCCGGGCATTGAGTCCCATGCCATCACTTTCCCGGGAGGCAGAAAGCTCTATACGGCTGTGTCGACCCAACTGATGTTTGCAGGGCCTTCGGACCGGCTTGTCAGGCGGCATGTCCGGGCGGGAGGAAGTGCATGGCGTGTAAAAATCCATTTTAATCGTGGGCGCAAGCCCTTCGGCGCATGTCACGCCATCTACTACCCTCTCATCTTTGATAATCCTGTAGGATGGGAGAATGCACCGATTACAAGTGGGGCCTCTTCCCGTGAACTGGCACAGGCCGGGCGGACATACCGAGGTCTCATCGGGGCCTTTGCAAGAAGTGAAGATTTGCCTGATGCCCAGGTGCTCTCCGGCGTAGCTAGGGTATATAGGGTAGTAAAGAAGCCAGGGAGCAGAAGATGAAAATCGAATTTGAAAACCAATATTATGAAACAAAGAAAACCCTTGCACATTTCTATGGAAAGAGTGTGTACAAATACTACAGATGGATGGGGATCGTACTCTTGTTTTTCGGTGGGATCCAGGTGATCACGGTAGTGGCTGACACCATGGGTTTTTTTGCTGAACCGCTCAGTTCCAAGGCAAGGTTGTTTTTCTTTGACCTGGGGATCATTCTCATGGTGCTTGGGATATTGCTCTTATGCCAACACCTGATCACAGCCAGAATCGCCTTCAGGCAGATGAAAAAAATGGGTGAAGGGGCGGCTCCCCATGTTGTTTGCAGGTTCGGAGAGGACATACACCTGGCAGTGGGCGCATCCAATTCAGTGTACAGTTACAGCAGGATTTACAGGATCGTTGAAACGAAAGAAGAATTCGCATTGATGGTGGGCAGGCATGCCGCTATCCGTGCTCGAAAAGGAGGCTTCTCTCAGGGGGAAGAGAGGAGTTTTCCCGAGTTTCTCAGGAAGCGATGCCCGGAAGTAAAGTGGAAGCGGGGATGAGGACGCTCCGGGATGACAACTTCAACTTATACATAAATAATATTTATATTTATTACAATACCGTATATACAATTATGCGGTATTTGAGATATACTTGATAAGTAGTAGTTATTGAAAAGGATGATTTGTATACAAAGATGTAAGAAAGGTCAGTATGGGATTTTGGACACCCTACGGGAACATGGAAGAAAAAATTCAGCGGGTCCGAGAGATTATCGCATCCCAGCTTAAACATGTCCGAGGACCGGCAAGGGAAGTCATCGAACATCTTTTGGAAACGGAAGGGAAATACTTGCGTGCCGGGATCACCATACTATCGGCGGAGATGGGTGGCTGTACAGATGACAGGCCCTATATTGCCGCAGCGGGACTGGAAATGCTCCACATGGCTACGCTGGTACATGATGACATCATTGATGAGGCGAGGATGCGTCGGAAATCCCTCAGTGTTCAACAGAAATTCGGAAAAGATGTTGCCGTCTATACGGGAGACTTTCTCTTAGCCAGAGCATATAGGTTTATGGCTGAAGAGTGGGCAGAGATATCGAAGAAACAGGATAGCCAAGAGGACGACCGGACAAAGTGGGACCAAGTGATTTGGTTCTCCCGCGGAATCGAGAAAATTTGCTTGGGCGAGATGAGGCAAAACATGTTTCGGGGCACGACCACGATCTCGTATCGAGATTACCTGCGGATCATCACCGGCAAGACAGCCACTTTGTTTGCCATCTGCGGAAGTGCGGGAGTGGTGATTTCCCATATGGACAGGAAGAAACAAAGCATCCTGGTCAATTCCCTGAAGCATATGGGCATCGCTTTTCAGATAAGAGACGACTGTAACGATTACCTGGCAGATGAAGGAAAACTGGGGAAAGAACCTTTGAATGATCTAATGCAGGGGATCTATACCTTGCCGTTGATTTATGCGCTGGAAAAAGAGCCAATGATTCTCCCCATACTTGAAAAAGAGGAATTGAGCAAATCAGACCAAGCCTATATTTTGGAGGTGATCCAAGAGACGGGAAGCATGAAGAAAGCACTCGGCGTGGGAAGTCGATACATGGATAAAGCGCTGGCAGGCCTTGAGAAGATGGGAGATAGCCGGGAAGCGGAAACCATGAAACAAGTGTATCTGTACTTGGGAAGGGGTCTCAAAAGTGGACATAAAGAACATGCAGCACTACCTTGATATTCTTGCCGAAAAGAAAATGAGCAAGGCAGCGGAAAAGAACTTCGTGTCTCAGCCGGCAATCAGTTTATTGGTCCGCAAAATGGAGGATGCGTATGGAACGCCTCTTCTTGTGCGGAGTAAAAAAGGGGTTGAAGCCACCGAGGCGGGAAAGGTAGTTGCGGAGCACTACAAGAATATAGTGAGCATGTACAATCGATCCTTTGAGGAGGTTTCCAACCTTCAGCGGGGAAGGCGAACTGTACGGATCGAATCCAACTTGACTTTGGCAACCTACGGTTTACCGGTTCTGGTGTATGCCTTACAAAATCAGCCGGAGTTTGAAAACTGCTATTTCGACCTGACCTTCAACACGGGAGGATCCATTGAAAACAATATTTTGGGCGGGGTCAGTCATATCGGGTTGATCCAGCAGGAAGAGACGAACTTGGAGAAAGAGAAGGTGGCGGAAGATCGGTTGGTATTAGTGGCGGAAATGACTTTTCCCATCCCGGAAACCGTCACGCTGGAAGAACTGAAGGCATATCCCATGATTGAAGCTTATGACAAGTTTTCCGAACGGAAACCTCTTTCGGAAACCTTGGCCAAATATGGCATGGGATTGCGAGATATGAACATTGTCATTACCCTTCACTCCACCGAATCGGTTAAGACAGCCCTTAGCGGAAAAATCGGTGTTGCCCTACTCCCGCTATTGTCGGTAAAAAAAGAACTAAAAAGGGGGCATTTGAAGGAAATTAAAATTACCGGGTTCCGGGAAACTTACCCCATATACCTTCTTCACTTAGCGGAAAACAGGTATAGCACAGCGGTGAGAAAAGCGATTTCTTTCCTGAAGAGAAAAACGGCAGAGTACTTGTGAGGGAAAGAGGAGAAAAGAAAAAGAACAGGAAAGAAAGTGATGGAAACATGAAGAGGATATTGATCATAGGCGGTGGATACAGTGGCATAGCGGCAGCGAAAGCCCTGCTGAAGAAAACGAAAAATAAAGGTGGATACGAAATTCTGTTGGCAGAAAAAAATCGTTATCATACTTTGATGACACAGCTTCATGAGGTGGCAGGCCGCCGCATCCATCCCCAAGATGTCCAAGTAAGATACGATAAGATATTCAGAGGGAAAAACTCCCATCGCCTGGAAATTCTTCAGCAGGACATTGTGGAAATAGATTTTGCGGAAAAAAGAGTAACCTCCAGAGAGAATATTTCTTATCAGTATGATTACTTAGTCCTTGCTACCGGCAGCAGGCCGGCTTTTTTTCAAGTGGAAAATGCGGCAAAAAATGCCTTCCCCCTCTGGAGTCACAAGGAAGCCGTGATCATTGCCGAGAAGGTGGCAGACTGTTTCTATTTGGCAGATAAAGAGCCACGAGGAGAGAGGCGGAACGATCTATTGACCTTTTCTGTTGCCGGTGGGGGCTTTACCGGCGTGGAAATGGCCGGAGAGCTGTCTGTATACTGTAAAAAAATGTGCAAAGGATATGGAATAGAAGCAGATGAGGTGAAAATCAATATCCTGGAAGGTGCCGGAACAATCCTGGGGAACTTGGATCGTAAATCCGCAAAAAGAGCGGAAAAATACTTAAAACAACTGGGAGTCCAGGTGCGAAATGGAGCAGTGATCCGCAAGGTGGAAGAAGATAAGATCCATTTGCAAGACGGGGAGGTTCTCCCGGGAACCCTGATCTGGTCAGCAGGGGTAAAAGGAAATCCGACCCCGGGGGATGGTGAGGCATATTGGAACAAACGGGAACGGGTGGAAGTGAACAAGTATCTCCAAAGTCGCCTTCATGAAAATGTGTTTTGTGTGGGGGATAATTTGTCTTTAGAAATTCAGGGCAAACAGATGCCACAGATCGTAGAGCATGCAAGGCAGTCGGGGATGTGTGCCGGAGAAAACGTATTGGCACTGGATCAGGGCAAAGCGCTCAAGGAATATGCACCTAAGTTTCACGGCAGCATGGTCTCCGTCGGTCCGGTCCGCGCGGTGGCATCCCTTGGGAAAATTCGGCTGAGCAGTATATTCGCAACAGCCCTCAAGCATCTTGTGAATCTCCATTATCATTGGGATATCGGGGGGATACCGCTGGCCTTCAGGTATCTGGATGCACAGTTTATACGTCGGTTTTTCCCATTCCTGTTTTCTCAGAAAACCGGCCCTTTGGATAAGCAGCCGACACAATTTTACGATGTACAAGAGTAGAGAGATGGGAGGAGGAAAAATGGATAGAATTGCAGAAAAATATGCAGATATGCTACTGACTAAGGAATTCGAGGAAAACACGCTCTTCTCGCCTTATCACTGGGAAGAAGGAGGGGTTCCGTCAAAAGAAACGAAAACTTTGTTCGGCCTATGTCGTCACTGCATGCAGGGGGACTGTCATACACTTGTCCACCTGGAGGAAGGTGTTGTGGTCAAGGTGGAGGGAAGAGACGGGGTCCCGCCAAACTACGGCTCTCTATGTTTACGTGGGAATGCGGCGATCATGAATCTCTATAACCCTTACCGAGCAAAGGTACCTATGATGCGAACCAACCCCACCAAGGATCTGAACGTGGATCCCAGATGGAAGGAGATCACATGGGAAGAAGCCCTGGATATCACCGCCAGGGAGTTAAAAAAAGTCCGTGATGAGGATCCCAGAGGCCTTGCCATCTGCGAAGGATGGGGGCAGAGGGACACGATTTTGCGTGTTCCGTTCCGTCAGGCCTTCGGTACGCCTAATGAGATCGGATCTCACGGTGCCTTATGCACAGTCCATTATGCCACGGGTTTAGTTCAAGGCAATTTCCCGGTTTCTGTAGTGGATTTGGAATATTGTAATTATCACATTACCATAGGCAGATCGGTGGGCCCCAACTTTGCTACAACGGGAGGCACAAGGAAGTTTGCTAAAGCCATGGACAGAGGAATGAAGCTGGTCTGTGTGGATCCCAGGTGCTCTTATGAGGCAACCAAGGGGGAGTGGGTCCCTATTCGCCCCGGTTCCGATTATGCCTTTATGTTGGCGATGGCTCACACGATGATGTATGAGCTGGAGACCTATGATGAAGAATTTTTGATCAAGCGGACAAACTGCGCTTACCTCATTGACGAGGGGGGAGACTACCTTCGGCATGGGGAAAGCGGCAAGCCTTTGGTGTGGGACACAAAAACAGATTCAGCGGTCCCCTTTGACACGAAGGGAATTGCTCCTCTGTTGGAGGGGCGAAGAGTGGTGGATGGGAAGAACATTCCCACAGGATTCACGAAAATAAAGGAAGAATTTCTCAAATATACTCCTGAATGGGCCCAGGCGATTACTGATGTGCCTGCGGGGACGACTCGCCGCATTGCCCGGGAGTTTGTGGAGCATGCGCAAATCGGAAGTACCATAGAGATCGATGGCTTCACCTTCCCGTTCAGGCCGGTATCCCTCAATGCGGAAAGGAATTTGACCAACCACAGGGGCGGGACTTACGCAGACCTTACAGGGAAACTGATCAATATGATGGTAGGTGCTATGGAAGTCCCCGGTTCCTGCTTGGGATCCGGATACAGGGGGCCCTCGGCCATTCCCCCTACAGAAGACGGTACGGCGAAACCGGGATATGAGGCGGTGCCAAAGCCCTTCACCTTCCCGCCAAATACGGTGGGCATGGAAGAGTTCTTCCCCCACTGTCACACCACACCGCACCTTGCGGCCAATGCAATATTGGATCCGGAAAAATATTACTTGGATTACGACATCAAAGCGTGGTTTACCATCGGTGGGAACCCGATACGGATGGATGCTGATCCGGATAAATTTGTTCGCATGTTTCAAAAGATCCCCTTCCATGTAGCCGTTTCATACCATATGGATGAAGTGAGCCTTCTTGCCGATGTGATCCTGCCGGAGCACAGCTTTATGGAGCGAGAAAGGGTGGCGGTCTTCTATCCCCAGCATCAGTGCCATGACAATGAAGTGTTTGGGTTGCAAATGATACAGATGCGACAAGCTGTGGATCCTCTTTTCAACACGATGCATTGCGATGACATATTGACAGAGCTTGCTGACCGCATAGGGATTTTAACGGGAGAAGGGGGCCTCTACGACCACCTGAATAAAGGAGAAGACTATATTATTCGAGAGCACGGACTGAACATTCGAGATCCTTACCGCCTGGATATCGATAAGAGACATACCTTGAGAGAAATCTTCGATGCACAGATCAGAAGTTGGAAATACGGAAACGGGGAAGGCTTTGAAGAACTATCAAAAACCGGGTACATGGTCCACTGGGAGCCGAGAAAGAAATCCTATCTCTATTATTACTATCCGGACGATCAGACGAAGCACCAGTTCTATTTCATCAACTTAAAGGAGGTAGGTGATCAATTGCGGGCGGACATGAAAAAGCATGGTGTCCATTTCCCCGAACTGGACGATGACGAATACATTTTTGAACTATATGAGCCCATTCCCCATTGGGTAGAAACCTCGGAAATGAACGCGCCCGCAGAATACGATATGTGGGCGATCAATTGGAAAACCCCATATGTATCCAGTGACGTAGGAGCCGCAGTAAGCAATCCATGGCTTGCGGAATTATACAAATCCGATCCCTTTGAGGCTGTGATCTGCATCAATGCGGACACTGCCAAAAAGAAAAAACTAAAAGACGGGGACAAGGTGAAGGTGTCTTCTCGGTATGGGGAAATAGATGGCATCCTGCGAACCTCCCAGCGATTCCAGCCGGAAACCATTGGTGTGGCAGGAAGTTACGGAAAGGGGGGCAAAGGAGCCAATCCTCTCCACAATAGAGGACCCCATTTCAACAGGCTGCTTTCCACAAAGATGAGCACCTTGGATGGCATCAGTGCAGGTCAGGATATAGCGCCTAAGGTAAAAATCGAGAAAAGGAAGAAAGAAAAGAGGAGGATGTTTCTATGAGGATGGGCATGTTGATCGATCTGCGTAAGTGTGTGGGCTGCGGTTCCTGCTCCGTGGCTTGTCGAGGGCAAAACGGCACACCTGCGGGGATCCAATACAATAAGATACGAAAATATGAGGTGGGGACCTATCCTACGGCGAAAATGAAGACGATCCCCATGCCTTGCATGCATTGCGACAATCCGCCGTGCGTAAAGGTTTGTCCTACGGGTGCATCCTACAAAGATGAGTCCGGAGCGGTATCCATCGAGGCGGATGAATGTATAGGCTGTCGAGCATGTATCATTGCATGCCCATATGAATCCCGGCAATTTATATGGGAGATCAACAGCTACTATGAGGGGCAGGAGGCAACGCCGTTTGAAAAAGCGAAAGGCCGGAAGTTCCAGAAGGGAACAGTGGCAAAATGCGTCTTTTGCGTGGACCGGATCAAGGAAGGAAAAGAACCGGCATGTGTCCATACTTGCCTCGCCTTTGCCAGGTACTTCGGTGACTTAGATGACCCGGAGAGCGAGATATCAAAATTGATCGCAAAGCACGGTGCCCTGCCGTTTAGGGGAGAGCTGGGCACAAAACCATCAGTATATTACATCGTCGGATAGGAGGAGGAGAAATGCAAATATTCGATTGGATCATTTTTTTGCTATCCATCCTGATCTTTGCCGCAGGAGGCATCTTTATGGTGCACCAGATGTTCTTCGGTCTGAATAAGACGGCACTAAATGATAAATACGTATGGGGCGTAAACATTCAAGGCTTCACCTTCTTGTCTTCTGCAGGCATGGGGATTTTGGCCATGTCAGCAATACCGCTGTTGGTGATGGGACGACAAGAAGACTCCCTGTGGCAACTGCCCGGGTCAATTGCCTTGGGTTGCATCGTTTGTGCTCAGGTCCTCATGGGTGCGGATCTGGGAAGGCCTTTCCGAGCGTTGAAGATTCTTAAAGGAAAAAACCTGATATCTCCTTTGACCTTGGATTTCCTGATCCTCTTTCTATTGACCATTTCTGCACTTTTTCTGTCCTTTGACTTTTTACTGGGCTATCGGGTCATATGCTTGATCTGGGCTTGGGGAACGATGTTTCTCTGCTTTTTCGGCTTTATTGTTCATGGACTGCTATTTGTTCCGCGAGTGGGAAGCGGTTACCAATCCGAGCCCTTTGCAACGGCAACTTTTATTGCTTCCGGCTGTGCCATGGGAAGCGGCTTGATGGTAGCGCTATGTTGGGGCACGGCAATGGAAAGCTGGTTCACTATGGCCTTTTCTGTTGCTGCTGCCTTTGCGTTAGCATGTGGCCTGGGCTCGGTCATCTGCGATCTGTTGGGAGACCAAAGGCCGCATCAGCTATTTTTCGCTCTGTCGGCGCTGATAGTATGCGGGATTCTGTTTATGGATGCTCTTCTTCTTCCCCAGACGCGGATACTGGTTCCTATCGCCATTGGAATTTCTCTGGTGGGCGGCTTTGTGGAAAAACACCAGGCAGTGATCCATCTTCAGAAAAAACCGATCTTACCCTACCCTTACAGCGCATTTGAACAAAAAATACTGTACAAACCGGTGCTGTCGGAGTGGCTGAATCTGGTCAGCGGTGTGGCGGGGATCGTTGCGATCATGTACGTTATACGCATTGTACACCAGTACATTCTGCCGTGGATTTGGCAACTTTTGGCATGAGAGAATCGGGAAGAGAAAGGAAGAGAAGCCCATGACATATGAGGACAAAAAATGGAGAATGATGGCAACGGGAAGGACTCGTTCCTACGACGAGGTCATCGGTATTTTTTCCACCTTGCCAAGTGGAGAGTTCATAGAAAAAATTCGAGGGGAAAATCACCGTCAGTTTCTTGAGCGATATGAGACCCTAGGTCAACCGAAAATCAAAAAGGGCGTAAAGCTCATCAATAGATATGTGGATCGGTTATCGGGCACACCTGAGGAAATCGAAAATTTGGCTGTGGATCGAACCAGGCTTCTTCGCGTTCCCCAAAAAGAGAAGCTCAGGCCTCCCTATGAAAGTCAATATATACAGAAGGGAGCGAAAAAGGAAGCTCTCCTAATCGCGCTGGGGAGGGCCTACCATAAGGGCGGCTTCTTTCCGGAAAAGGGGGTGGATGGGGCGGACTTCATCCTTATTGAAATGGATTTTATGCGGATCCTGACCAAAGAGATGGCAAAGGAAACATCATCTGTAAGGGATCTCCTGGAGCAGCAGAGGTCTTTTATGAACAATCACCTGGGAGCATGGGTCCCTAAATACATTGAAATGGCCATTCCCATGGCGGAGACGGAATATTATCAAGGATGGCTTTATTTCTTGGATGGATTCCTGGAGATGGAAAAGGCCTTGCTTGGAAGTGCCGCACCGGGGAGATGATCATGTTGAAACGTTACGGAAAGGCTCTCCTAAGTCTGGGGGCCCCACCTACCTGGACCGCTTCTTTGGTCCCGATGGCTGTCGGCTACGGGGCTGCCTTTATTTACGGAGGTGCCGCACTGGGCAGGGAAGCTGTTTTTTGGATCTTCATCAGCATTGTCGCAATGATTTTTATTGAGACGGGAAAGCATGGTGTCAATGAGCTGAAAGACTACTTCACGGGAAATGACGCTGCGGTGGATGCGGATCATATGACGCCATATTCAGGAGGGAAGAAGGTGTTGGTCCCGGGTCTGGTAACGCCTAAAGCAGTGGTGGCCATTTCTGCTCTGTGTTTCATGGCAGCAGGGCTTCTTGGCATGGCCATTGTTTTCTTTCAGTCTTTTCACGTGTTGTGGTTTGGCATGGCCGGTGTGGCTATCTCCATCTTTTATAGCATGCCTCCCTTTCAATTGGTCTATAGAGGGTTGGGTGAGCTTGCGGTTGGGATAACATATGGCCCGCTGATCGTTTGTGGGGCCTATACGGTATTTGCTACGGGAAACCGGGTGATCCTTCTAGCCATGAGTTTGCATTTGAGTTGCCTCATCGTTAACGTACTGGTCATCAACGAATTCCCGGATTATGAGGCGGACCTTCAAGCCGGCAAGCTCAATTTACTTGCACGGGTGGGAAAAACAAGAGGCGTGCTATGGCATCGAGGTCTTTTTGTAGCATCCTATCTACCGATCATCACGCTGATGGTCTACACCGGTCACCCGGCCTGGTTGCTGTCCTTGTTGTTGATTCCTATGATGTGGAAAAGCAACCGGACCTGTGCCCTCTTCCCGGATGACATCCCGGGGCTGATGGAAGCCAACAAGCTGACGATTCTCATCCATTTGTTGGGTGGGCTCGCCCTCTTTATTGCCATGCTCATCCACGGCGCCTAAACAGGGAAAGGCGTTAGAATCAAGTTTCAGTTTACAAAGTCAGGGGTACAATGGTAATATATAGGAAAGAAACTGGGACAGGAAGGAGATGGTGATATGGGAAGAAAAAGACTGAGGAGTCTTTTGACTATGGTGATGATCACACTGTTGGCTGTGCCGGCAGTTGCCCAGGCAAAGGTTGGGGCCACATGCGCTACGGGGATGTGTCCTCTTGGGGATGAGACTAACTTGACTCCGGTGATCATCGTACTCTTGATTGCTGTTGTAGCCATCGTGCTACTGCTGGTGCTTTCAAAGTTGAAGAAAAAGAAATAGTCGAAGATCGTATCATGGCACTGCTCTTTGGGGCAGTGCTTTTTGCTTCTATGGCGGATGTTTTTGCATTTACGATCTGCAGGACTGATAAAATCTTGGAACAGACTATTTAGTCAACAAGGAATTGTCGTTATCTTTCCGGTTCTGTGCAGTCCTCAGCACAAAACCGTGAAAGAACGGAATAATGCTTGAGGTGAAAAGAAAAAACAGTTACAATGTAGGGGTTAACAGAAAGAGGAAAGGAAGTCCGGGATGAAAGAAGTTAAAGTAAAAGATTTATACAGAAACAAGGAAGAATATAGTAGCCGGGAGGTGGTCCTCCGAGGCTGGGTGAGAACCAATAGGGGGTCCAATAAATTCGGATTCATCGAGCTTAACGACGGCTCTTTTTTCAAGTCCGTTCAGGTGGTGTATGAGGCTGATGACTTGGACAACTTTGAAGAGGTATCCAAGATCGCCATTTCTTCCGCATTGCAGGTGCGAGGGGATTTTGTCCTGACGCCGGATGCGAAGCAACCTTTTGAAATAAAGGCCCGAGAAATCATCGTGGAAGCCGGGTCTGCGCCGGATTACCCCTTGCAAAAAAAGCGACATAGTCTGGAGTACCTGCGGGAGATCGCCCACCTGCGACCCAGGAGCAATACCTTCAGTGCCGTTTTTCGTGTGCGCTCTGTGGTTGCCTATGCCATCCACAAGTTCTTTCAGGAAAACGGATTCATATATGTACACACTCCCATCATCACCGGAGCCGATGCGGAGGGTGCCGGCGAGATGTTCCGGGTGACCACTTTAGACATGATGAAACCGCCCATGGAGGGAGGACAGGTCGACTATCACCAGGACTTCTTCGGCAAGGAAGCCCACTTGACGGTGAGCGGCCAGCTGGAGGCGGAGATCTTCGCCCTTGCCTTCCGGGACGTCTACACCTTCGGACCTACCTTCCGTGCGGAAAACTCCAACACGGCAAGACACGCTTCGGAGTTTTGGATGATCGAGCCGGAAATGGCGTTTACCGATCTTGCCGGGAATATGGAAGTGGCGGAAGCCATGATCAAGTATATCATCAACTACGTGTTTGAACACGCTCCGGAGGAAATGGAGTTCTTCAACAACTTCATTGACAAGGGAGTGAAAGACAGGCTGCACCATGTCGCAGAGTCTGAGTTTGAGCGGATCTCCTACACCGAAGCGGTGGATATCCTGAAAAAATCCGGCCATCCGTTTCAGTACCCGGTGGAATGGGGCATCGATCTCCAGACGGAGCATGAGCGATATCTGACAGAGCAGGTCTACAAGAAACCCATCTTCGTGACGGACTACCCCAAGGACATCAAGGCATTCTACATGAGGCTCAATGATGACGGAAAGACGGTTGCGGCATGCGACCTATTGGTTCCCGGTGTGGGAGAAATCATCGGCGGCAGTCAGAGGGAAGAGCGGCATGATGTGCTGAAAGCCAGGATGGAAGAGATGGGATTGAAGGAGGACGAATACTGGTGGTACATGGAACTGCGAAAGTACGGCGGTGTTAAACATGCCGGCTTTGGCCTTGGGTTCGAACGAATTCTCATGTACATCACGGGGATGAGCAACATCCGCGACGTGCTGCCATTCCCCAGGACCCCGAAATCGGCGGATTTCTAACGGCTATTGCATGGATGAGCGGTAAATGTTATAATTATCGCACTGTTTTATTATAATTAGGAGGAGTAATTTATGAAAGGCTATACCAGCGAAACCATAAGAAACGTAGCAGTGGTGGGCCACAGTGGCTGTGGTAAGACGACGTTTTTGGAGTCTGTGCTTTTGGAGACCGGAGCCATCACCAGAATGGGCAAGGTCGAAGACGGCAACACGGTATCCGACTACGACAAGATGGAGGCGGAAAAAGGGTACTCCATCAACACATCGGTGGTTCCTGTGGAATGGAAGGGGAGCAAGATCAACTTCATCGACACACCGGGATACTTTGACTTCGTAGGAGAAGTGAACGCGGCACTTCGTGCGGCGGAGGCTGCAATCCTTTTGGTAGATGCCGGCGGCGGTGTCCAGGTTGGAACAGAACAAGCTTGGAAAGCCTGTGAGAGATATAAGAAACCCAGATTGATTGTCATCAACAAGAGAGATAAGGACGAGTTTGACTACGATGCTACCTTTGCCGAACTGAAGGAAAAGTTCGGTGATGCATTGATCCCCTTTAGCTGGCCCATTTCTGCGGAAATCGACGAAGACCTGAAGGAAGCCATCGCTATGACCGACGATGACCTGATGGAGAAATACTTCAGCGGAGACGATTTTTCGGAGGAAGAAATCCTAGCGGGATTGAAAAAAGGCATCCATGAGGGAGGCATCGTTCCTGTTTGCTCCTCGGCATTTTCTCTGGGAGAGGGAAGTCAGGGCCTTTTGGATCTGATCGTCACTTACGTGCCCACTCCTTTGGAGCACGGCCCATACAAAGGAATCAATGATAACAACGAGCTGGTGGAGATCCTTCCCAAAACCGACGGACCTGTTTCCGCCTTCGTGTTCAAGACCATCATCGACCCCTTCGTAGGGAAGATCTCGGTGATGAAAGTTGTGTCGGGGAAACTGGAAGCCGGTACGGAAGTCCTCAACGAGAGAACCCAAAAGATGGAAAAAATCGGCAAGCTGTTCTTCCTGAGAGGGAATCAGCAGGAAGAACTCAACTATGCGGAAGCAGGGGACATTGTGGCGGCTGCCAAGCTGCAATACACCTTGTCCGGCGACACCTTGTGTGATAAGAACCACATCGTTCGCTTCCTGAGCAGTGAATATCCCGAACCTGTGCTGTACATGGCCATCGAGGCTGCGGACAAGAAGCAGGAAGATAAAGTCTTTGCGGGATTGGCCAAGTTGCGAGAAGAAGATCCGTCTTTTGTCATCGAGCGAAACACGGAAACCAGGCAGACCCTTCTTGGCGGACAAGGGGAAATCCAGCTGGGCATCATCATGGCCAAGCTGAAGGATAGATTTGGTGTGGAAGTAAAGACCGTACCCCAAAAGATCGCATACCGAGAGACGATCCGAGGCACTTCCGATGTACAAGGCAAGCATAAAAAGCAGTCCGGCGGTGCAGGACAGTACGGAGATGTGCACATCCGCTTCTCACCCAGTGAAGAAGAGTTTGAGTTTGAAGAGAACCTCTTTGGCGGATCTGTTCCCAAGAACTACGTTCCGGCGGTGGAAAAAGGCCTCCGCGAATCCATGGACAAGGGACCTCTTGCCGGGTGCAAGGTAGTGGGCGTCAAGGCCGACTTCTATGACGGATCCTATCACGATGTGGATTCCAACGACATGGCCTTCAAGATCGCCGCATCTCTGGCCTTCAAGAAGGGTATCGTTGAAGCGAATCCCATCTTGCTGGAGCCCATCATGCATGTGGAGGTCACCGTTCCCGATGACTACATGGGAGATGTGATGGGAGATATGAACAAGAGAAGAGGAAGGATCCTGGGATCGGAGCCTCTGGAGACAGGGGATCAGAAGGTGATTGCCGAAGCGCCTCAGTCGGAGCTCTTTGATTACGCCATCACTGTCCGATCCATGACCCAGGGCAGAGGGACTTTCCAGATGAAATTTGAACGGTATGACCAGTTGCCACAAAACCTGGCCGATAAAGTAATTGCCGCCCACAAGGCAGAAGAAGAAGCGTGACACTAACAATCATAGGCTCGGCGGATTGCCGGGCCTATTTCCATGAGGAAGACCATGAAGACCTATAGAAAGAATTCCCGCAGGAATCCTTGGCGCAACACCAGGAAGCGGCGGGAGATCCCCATCGAAAAAATATTGGCATGGTTATTGATCATTAGCATTCCGCTTATGATCATTTGCCTTACGTCCAATTTGGTCATGCGACTCTCCGATACCTATCAGTACAATCTTCGCGCGACCCAATCGGTCAGCCAGACCGGCCGGATGATCAGTGAGGAAAAACTCATCGATCTCTTTGGCGACTTTATGATGGGAAAGACCGATGATTTCGTTCTCATGGAGGATGTGGAATATCAGCCGGAGAATGTGTTCAACGATAAGGATCAAAAGGCCATGACCAACCTGAGGGATGCTCTGGATATCATTCTGGTGGTGGGGCTGATCAGCTTTTTTGTAACGGCGTTGGTCTACTTCTTCCTGATCCGGTGGCGGAAAAAGGAGATCCATTTACAGAATTACAAGAGATCCATATGGTCCTTTGTGATCCTGACCATATTCAACAGCATGATCAAGTTGGTGCCCGCCTTGCGGGATGCCACATGGGGGAGGGTATTCGGCACGGATTTCCCCAAGCGGGATGTTTTGATCCAAATACTGGAGAAATCTTTTGCTCTTCATGTTACAATATTTGATATCATCATATCCACGGTGCTCATGGCGATTTTGGGCTATGTGACGTGGCAGGTGGCAGGTCGAAAAAAGATATTTAAGCGTTTTTAGGAGGGAAGAAATGGTATATGTACATTTAGCTGAAGGCTTTGAAGAAATTGAGGTCACGACGATCGTAGATATTCTGAGAAGAGCGGAAATAGAGACCAAGACTGTTTCCATAGGAGAAAAAAGGGTAGTAGGAGCACATGGGGTCCCGATCACGGCGGACCTTGTATACGAAGAGGCTGACTACTCCACCTGCGATATGATCGTTCTTCCCGGCGGGATCCCCGGGACGACTAATCTGCAGGAGCATAAGGGATTGCGGGAAAGCATCCTTGCCTTTGCCAGTGTGAACAGATGGATCGCGGCGATATGTGCCGCACCGATGATTTTGGGAGAACTGGGCATATTGGAAGGAAAGAAAGCGACGATTTATCCCGGTATGGAGGAGTACCTTGTGGGGGCAACGCCCCTGAGTGATCCTGTGGTGGTAGACGGCAAGGTGATCACGTCCAAGTCTCCGGGCACGGCCATGGTCTTTGCTCTGGAGTTGGTCAACGCCATCAAGGGTAAGACCACCATGAGTACAGTTGAAGAGGGGCTGCATCCCGTATGGAACATTCTGTAGATTATCACAATCATACATATTATTCCGACGGTACGGATTCACCTGCTAAAGTAGTGAAGAGGGCTAAGGAGAAAGGTCTTCACACCATTGCCATTACCGACCACGACGGTGTCGACGGCATCGGTGAGGCCATGGTGGCAGGAGAAGCTCTGGATATCCGGGTCATAGCCGGGATAGAGTTGTCTGCAAAGGGAGAAGGGGGAGAAAATGTCCACATCTTGGGCTATCATATCGATCCCAAAGAGCCTCGTCTGCTGGCAGCTATCCAAGAAATCAGGGAGAAGCGGGAGGAGCGGAATGAAAAGCTGCTTGCCGCGTTGGCGGAGGAGGGTTATCCCTTGGCCATGGAGGACCTGATCACCAGAGAGGGGCAGAGCTTCATCGGTAAACCCATATTCGCAAGAGCTATGGTGAAGAAGGGATATATCGATCACCCTGAGCAGGCCTTTGATGAGATCTTTTCCAAGCCTGCCCTGCGAAAAATAAAGAAAATGAAACTTCCGGTGGGAGAGGCTATCGACCTGATCAAGGGGGCGGGAGGAATACCTGTCCTTGCCCACCCCATGGAAGTGGACAAGATAGGGAAGCGGGGGAGCAAGAAGTTTTACAAGAATTTGGACTTGCTTCTGGGCTCCTTGCGGGAAAAAGGCCTTCGAGGCTTGGAGTGCTTCTATCCCGACCATACGGAAGAGGAAACCATGAAGATGATCGATCTTGCGGAGAAGCACCATCTTCACATCACCAGGGGTTCGGATTATCACGGAGACTAAAAAAGGAAGACAAATGGCATTTTTTAAAACCACAAGAGAAGATATCAAAGCAGTAAAGGAAAGGGACCCGGCGGCCAGGACCAGCTTGGAAGTTTTTCTATGTTATCCTGGTGTATGGGCACGGCTTTGGCATATTCCCGCTCACTGGCTCTATCGACATAATATAAAACTTCTGGCCAGGATCATGTCACAGGCGACTCGCTGGCTGACGGGGATCGAGATCCATCCGGGCGCTGTCCTGGGAAAGAGGGTGGTCATCGACCATGGCATGGGTGTGGTCATCGGGGAAACCACAGAAGTAGGCGACGACTGCACCATCTACCAGGGGGTGACCCTGGGAGGGACAGGAAAAGATGTGGGTAAGCGACATCCCACCATCGGGGACCGAGTAGTCATCAGCACCGGAGCCAAGGTTCTCGGACCATTCAAAGTAGGAAACGACGTAAAAATCGGCGCGGGGTCCGTGGTCCTCAAGGAAGTGCCCGACGGTTGTACCGTTGTGGGCATACCCGGTACTGTGGTGAAGGTGAAGAAGAAGCCTTCGTCGGAGATGGATGTGGCAACCATGCCGGATCCCGTTGCGGTGGAAATGGAATGTCTGCGCAAGCGGGTAGTGACTTTGGAAGAAGAGTTGCGTAAGCATGGGGCGAACATCGAAGTGGAATGTGAGGAAAAAAGGATAGAAAATGAAAATATATAATACACTGACAAGAAAAAAGGAAGATTTTGTGCCCATCCGTGAGGGGGAAGTGAGTATGTATGTCTGCGGCCCTACCGTATACAACTACTTCCACATTGGGAATGCCAGGCCCTTCGTGGTCTTTGACACCATGAGGAAGTATCTGGAATACCGGGGAAACAAGGTGAACTTCGTGCAGAACTTCACCGATGTGGATGACAAGATCATCAATAAGGCGAAAGAAGAAGGGGTGAGTGCATCTGAAGTCAGCGAACGCTTCATCAAGGAGTACTTCGCCGATGCCAAGGCCATCAACGTCAAAGAGGCGACAGTCCACCCAAGAGTATCTCAATCCATGGAGGATATCATTGCCTTCGTAAAGGACTTGCTGGACAAGGGATATGCCTATGAGGTGGATGGAGATGTTTACTTCAGTGCCAGGAAGTTTGAGGGATATGGAAAGCTGTCGGGGCAGAACATCGACGATCTGGAGTCCGGCGCCCGTATCATGGTAGGCGAAAAGAAAAAGGATCCTCTGGACTTTGCTCTTTGGAAAGCCAGAAAGACGGAGGATGAAATTGCGTGGGATTCTCCTTGGGGAATGGGACGGCCCGGCTGGCACATTGAGTGCTCCGCCATGTCCAGAAGGTACTTGGGCGACAGCTTGGATATTCATGCCGGCGGCCTGGACCTGACCTTCCCTCATCACGAAAACGAGATCGCCCAGTCGGAGGCCCATAACGGAAAGCCCTACGTCAATTACTGGATGCACAACGGCTATATCACTGTAGACAAAGAGAAGATGAGCAAGTCCAAGGGGAACTTCTTCACGGTGAGGGATATCCTCAAAGAGTACGATGGGGAAGCTATCCGCTACTTCCTTCTCTCGGGCCACTATCGAAATCCCATCAACTTCAGCCAGGATTTGATGGAGCAAGCGAAGAACAGCTTGGCCAGAATGGAGAATGCCAAGGCCAATTTGGAATACTTGATTTCTACTGCTGAGGGGCAGATGAGCCCCGAGGAAGAGGAGACCTTAAAAGGTTTCGATGGCTACAGGCAGCAGTTCATCAAGGCCATGGACGATGACCTGAACACGGCGGATGCCATATCGGCGGTCTTTGAATTGATCACGGCCATCAATACGGCGGTGAAGGATGGATGCAGCAAGGAATTTGCGGAAAAATCCCTGGCCATGCTCATGGAACTTTGCAATGTGTTGGGTCTCTTGCAACAGGAAGATGAGGGGGGCGTAGAAGACGACGTGCAGGCCCTGGTGGATGAACGGCAGGCGGCGAGAAAGGCCAAGGACTTTGCCCGCGCCGATGAGATCAGAGACATCCTTAAAGAGAGGGGCATTACGCTGCAGGATACTCCCCAAGGGGTGCAGATCATTAAAGAATGAGTGGGAAATCATACAACACAACGGTGCTGGCCTTTATGGGAGATGCCATATACGAAGTCTATGTGCGGCGAAAGGTGATCGGAACGGGGCAGCCGGCTGCGGATAAGCTTCACCTCATGGCGGTGAAATACGTCAAGGCGGAGAGTCAGGCTAAGGCCATCAAGGCTCTCTATAGCAGCCTTTCGGAGGAAGAGCAGGCCCTTGCCAGAAGGGCGAGAAACAGGAAGACGGCTACCAAGGCAAAAAATACAGATCCGGTCACCTATAAATGGGCAACGGCTTTTGAGGCGCTCATCGGCTACCTCTATTTGGCGGGAGAGACTGGGCGGATGGAGGAAATCATAGGTCTTGCCATGGATGCGGTGGATGAAAAGGCAGTTGGAAAATGAAGAAGAGAAAGACGAGAAACAAAGCCAGAGATATGCTGGGTGATTACTATAAATCCAACCGGATGGCGGAGGAGGAAAACGAAAAGAACTTGAAGGAGTCACCACCTTCCTCCAATTGGACGCCCGCAGCGAAATTCATGATCATCGCCATCATCATCTGTCTCATCGCTATCGTGATAAAGTACTTTGTTCTGTGAGGGAAACTATGAGTAAAGCGGATAAACTATTTGTAAAGATGTGTACAGACATCTTAGAAAACGGGTTTTCTTCCCAAGGGCAGACCGTCAGGCCTGTGTGGGAAGATGGGACTCCGGCCCACACCATCAAGCAGTTCGGCGTAGTGAACCGGTACGATCTTTCAGAGGAGTTTCCTGCCCTCACACTGCGACCGACGGCCATCAAGTCGGCAGTGGATGAGGTCCTGTGGATCTGGCAGAAGAAGTCCAATAATATCAAGGAACTGAAGAGCAGCATATGGGATGAGTGGGCCGATGAAGAGGGATCCATCGGAAAGGCTTACGGTTATCAGCTGGGGGTCAAGTACAAGTTCCCCCACGGTGAGATGGACCAGGTGGACAACGTGCTGTGGCAACTTGCGAACCAGCCCTATTCCAGAAGGATACTGACCAATATCTTCAACTTTGCGGATTTGATGGAAATGGGCCTGGAGCCTTGCGCTTACAGCATGACCTTTAACGTAACAGGAAATAAGCTCAATGCCATTCTCAATCAAAGGTCACAGGATATTTTGGCAGCCAATAACTGGAACGTAGTCCAGTACGCTGTGCTGACCCACATGTTTGCTCAGGTATCCGGATTGGAGGTGGGGACATTGATCCATGTGATCTCCGATGCCCACATCTACGACCGACATGTACCGATCATCAAGGAGATGTTGCAGCGGCCTCAGTATCCGGCACCTAAGTTCACACTGAACCCATCAATCAAGAATTTTTACGATTTCACTGTGGACGATATCCTCATTGAGGACTATCAAAAGAACCCGCAGATCAAAGATATCCCCATCGCCATATGATGGGAAAGGGAGAAGGATACTTATGAATGCCATTGTAGTGGTAGATCGAAACTGGTGTATCGGGCGGGACGGCCACTTGCTGGTCCATCTTCCCGGAGACCTGAAGTACTTCAAGGAAAAGACCTTGGGCAAGACCATCGTCATCGGTCGGAAGACCTTGGAATCCTTCCCGGGAGGGAAGCCGCTTCCCGGCAGAGAGAACATTGTCGTTACGGGAAACGGCAGTTATTGCAACGAAAACTGTACGATCTGTTATTCCTTTGAAGGCCTTTTGGATGTGTTGAGCAGGATCCCCAAGGGACAGGTTTTCATCGCCGGAGGCCAGAGCGTCTATGAGCAATTCATGCCCCATGTGAGCACCGTGTATGTGACAAAGCTGGACGGTGCCTATGAGGGAGACAGATATTTTCCCAATTTGGACGAAGATCCGGACTTTGCCATGACCTGGATCTCCCCGGAGCAAGTGGAAAACGGAGTGAAATACAATTTTGCAAAATACCAACGAAAATAGCCAAAGGATCATCGGCCGGAATGCTGTCCTGGAAGCCCTGAAAAGCGGGCGCCCTATGGAGAAGATCCTGGTGGCAAAGGGAGCGGAAGGCTCTATCCGGAAAATCATCGGTGCGGCGGGGGACAGAAAGATCCCCTTGCGTTTTTGCGGGAAGAATGAGCTGGAGGCTGCGGCAGGCGGAGGAAGCCATCAAGGCGTGGTGGCCTATGCATCCGCCCAGGAATATGCTTCGGTTGAGGATATTCTGAACCTGGCCAAAGAGCGAGGAGAGGATCCCTTCGTGATTATCTTGGACGGCTTGGAAGACCCTCATAACCTAGGTGCCATCATGCGGACGGCAGAGTGTGCCGGTGCCCACGGGGTGATTATCGGTAAACGGCGGAGTGTGGGTTTGACGGAAACCGTAGCTAAGGCATCTGCCGGAGCGGTGGAATACATCCCTTGCGCTCGTGTGGCCAACATCTCTCAAGCCATAGAGACTTTGAAGGAAAAGGGCCTTTGGATCGCTGCCTGCGATATGGGAGAAGAGGCCTATTACAGGGCGGACTTGACCGGACCGATGGGTATTGTCATCGGCGGAGAAGGTAGCGGTGTGGGCAAGCTGGTCAGGGAGAGGTGTGACTTTGTGGTATCCATCCCTATGATGGGGAAGATATCTTCCCTCAACGCATCCAATGCAGGTGCGATACTGATGTATGAAGTGAGAAGGCAAAGAGATGGAAAATGATTACAGCGCCTTGCCCCATGAAGAGCTTGCGTTGCTGGCTCAGAGGGGGAAGGAAGATGCGGAAGAATATTTGATCAGACAGTATAAGGATGTTGTCCGAAGCAAGGCACACACCTATTTCATTATCGGAGCTCAGGTGGAGGATGTGGTCCAGGAGGGGATGATCGGCCTGTTCAAGGCAATCAAAAGTTTCGATGTGGACAGAGAAGTTGCTTTTCGCACCTATGCGGAAAGATGCATCACCCGTCAGATATTGGATGCCATCAAGGCCGCCAATCGGATGAAGCATTCGCCTTTGAACACGTCGGTGTCTCTCAATCGCCCTGTAGTGAAGGAGTCGGCAAAGACCTTGGAAGAGGTCATTGTGGCACGGGAAGGCGCCGATCCCGAAGCCCTTGTTCTCATCAAGGACCTCATCGACTTTGTCAAGGAAAACGAAAAGAAGAAGTTCAGTTCCCTGGAGGTCCGGGTGTGGACGGAATATATGACGGGAAAGAGCTATTCGGAGATCGCCCAGGCTCTGGGGAAGAAGCCCAAATCCATATACAACGCCATGGAGCGGATCAAGAAAAAAATATCCATGTATTTCGACGAGTTTTAGCGGGTTTTTTCTTGCAATTCGGGGGAATTGAATCGTTGACATCCTGCGTGAAATATAGTAAGATGTCAATGTTAATGCGCTGTTGTAGCTCAGTTGGTAGAGCACTTCCTTGGTAAGGAAGAGGTTCGGCAGTTCAAGTCTGCTCAACAGCTCCAAAAACAAAATGAAGGTATTTTTATTGGTCAGATGACCGCAAATGTGTGCGTCGGAATCCGACGTTTAGGAGGAAATAACAATGGCAAAACAAAAGTTTGAAAGAAACAAAACCCATGTAAACATCGGAACCATCGGGCATGTAGACCATGGTAAGACGACTCTGACGGCAGCCATCACCACGACACTGCAGCAGAGATACCAGCTTGGCGAAAAGATCGCCTTCGACCAGATCGATAAGGCACCGGAAGAGAAGGAAAGAGGGATCACCATTTCCACTTCCCACGTAGAATATGAGACCCCCAATCGTCACTACGCACACGTAGACTGCCCGGGTCACGCTGACTATGTAAAGAACATGATCACCGGAGCGGCCCAGATGGATGGCGCGATCCTGGTGGTAGCGGCCACAGACGGCCCCATGCCTCAGACCAGAGAGCACATCCTGCTTTCCCGTCAGGTAGGCGTACCCTACATCATCGTATTTTTGAACAAGTGCGACATGGTAGACGACGAAGAGCTTCTGGACCTGG
>JBMNVE010000017.1:0-34300 GCA_050946655.1 Anaerovoracaceae bacterium | reverse complement strand
CGGACGTTTCTGTACATCCGCCCTGTTTTCAAGCCGATTAGTTAGGAAAGCCCGGCCTGAATAAAAAAAGTGAAGGGTGGAGGGCTAAAGGATGAGAGAAGGGTGGAGCCGAAGTGGTGAAAATAGGGAAGAGAGCCTGTCCCCCATTTTGGTTCGCAGGCTCTCTCCGTGGAATATGATTTTTGATCGATTTAGTTTTCTCTTCTCTTCCAGGTTGCTAATGCTGTTGCTCCGCCTATGATCATGAACATGGCCATGAGCCCCAGGGAAGAGGGTTCTCCGGTTTTTGGCGTTTTCCCGTCTTTCAGGGTTTTCACTGTCCCCGCAGCGCCGGTCTTGCCGGGATCTGTTTTTCCATCAGGCCCTGACGGTTTAGGCGCTACCTTGGCTACCACGGTGAAGTTCCCTGTGGCTGTTCCGTTGACGGACTTGATGCCGATGGTGTGTTTGCCAAGGGTCAATTTCTCTAAGTATTCCGATTTCAAATTTACGATGGTGCTACCCTCTGCTACAGTGTAGTCCACATCTTTGGTCAGGACCTTTCCATCTACGCTGACTTCTTCAAAGGCCCGAAACTCCCCATCGGAGGTGAAAGAAAGGTTCTTTCCGCTACCCTTGACCCAGGTGCTTCCGTCACCGCTTGTCATCACGGGAGGCGGAAGGGCTTCAAATTGAGGCTCCAGTTCCACGGGGCCTAAATTAGGCGCCAAGAAAGCTTCCTTAAGGGAAATCGTCTGGCCGGGTAAATAAACTTTTTCATTGTAGCTATGTTTCCAGCCGGCAAACACCTTTCCCCCGGGGATGGCAGCCTGCCAGTCTGCATCTGACGGATATTCCGGAACGGTCACGGTCACATCTGTAGGGAATTGGTAGTTCCCATAGATGGGCTTATCCTGTACTTTTTTGTTCTTTGCGGCATCCGTGGGGTGCTTCATCACAGGATCTAAATCTTTCACTCCATAGAATACTACACCTTCTGTCCCCAACTGATATGTATCTCCCTTTTGGTAGAGCTTATCCATATTTAGCTTCCCGTCAGAACCAAGGAGAAGCCACCCCACGTTTCCGGGATCAAATGTCCTGTCCACTTGGTAAGTACTGTTTTCCGGGAATTCTCCTGCTTTTTCATTTGCAGCACCCTTTATTCCGCGGTTATAGGATACGGTAACCTTGCCGGCGGTTTTTCTCTCCTCAACGGGAACACCCGCCTTAAAGGCGCCCTCTGTAGACAGTCCCGGGGGCACGGACACCGCCGTATATTGGTGATCGTTTCCCAGAAATGCCTTACGCCCAATTTTCGTCACACCGTCGGGGATATACAGGCAAGGTGTTGTCCCATCCAGTAAGGTTTTCCCCGGCGTATTCTTCAGCTTAGCCCTATAGAACGCAGAATTACCTATCTCCTTTAAGCTATCAGGGAAGTTTATATTCTCAAGACCGCTGTCATTAAACAAGTCTCCTATAATCTCGTTCATCCCACTGGGCAGCTGTACAGACTTTAGGTTAGTACACCCTATAAATGCTGCAGCATAAAAGTCCAACTTACTCAGAGCTTCTAAATTGATTTTGCTTAAATTTTTGCAGTATCTAAAACTACCACGAAATATAAACTCTCCTCCCGTCGGAAGGACCACCTCTTTTACTCCCGAGCGTTCAAAGGCATCGAAAATATTCTGCTCCCCTTCTGTTTCAAAGGTTACCTTCTCCAGCCATTCTTTATCTTTAAACACGCCTGACTCCATGCCACTCACCTTATGTCCTGCCACATGGGACGGCACTGTGATATGCGAGGTTTCCGGCCCTGTATATTTCTCTATATAAAATACACCACCTGTCTTTTGTCCAACCGTCCAAGTACCATCGCTGTATTCACTTCTCGTCTCCCCGGCAGCTTTCCCGCCCATCATGGGCACCATGGCAAAGACCATCACCAATGCCATGAGCAACCCAAGCCACTTTCTTTTTTTCACCATCTTTTTCCTCCCTCTTCGGTATTTCGATTTTTCCTTATGATCCATCTGAACACTACAGTTTTTTTGATGGTATCACAAAGCCGATCAAAAAAACCTACCCATGGCGGGTAGTCTTTTTGAAAATCGTGTCCTTTATTCGGCGTATCGTTTCTTATCTTTCTTCAACATCCATGATTTTGCCGCCTTGGATGAAAAACGTCTTCCCTTTGGGAAAACTGCTGATGACTTCCGGTGAAATATCCGCACCGGTGATAAATATCTGCAGACCTTCCAGGTAGTCGATCAGGTACCGTTGCCGTGAACTGTCCAGTTCGGAGAACACATCGTCTAACAGCAATATAGGGCTTTCGGCCTTTTCTTCCCGGATCAATTGGATCTCGGCCAGCTTGATGGAAAGCGCTGCCGTCCGTTGCTGACCCTGAGAACCAAAGCTGCGCACATTCTTTCCGTCGATAAATACTTCAAAGTCATCTCTATGGGGTCCGCGAGATGTATTTCCCCGCATTTTATCCGTCTCCAACCCTTCACTTAAAGCCTTTCTGTAGTCTTCTGCCACATGTATGCTGGGGGCATACCGGATTGTCAGTTTTTCTACCCCTTCGGTGATCCCCTGATGGATATCCCTGCTGATCACATCCAGCTTTTTAACGAATTCATCTCTATCTTCCACCAATTTTTGGCCATATTGAATCAAATGTTCATCCCAAACAAAAAGTGCGCCTTCCTTTATCTCTTCTTCTTTTAAGTAGGCATTTCTCTGAAGAAGAACCTTATTGTAGCGATTTAAGTTCCTGTAATAAGATAGCTTCAGCTGGCACAGTTCACGGTCGATGAACCTTCTTCTCTTCTCCGGGTCTTCTTTAACGATTTTTAGATCTTCCGGAGAAAAAATCACCGCAAGGACGTGATCCATCAGCTGAGAAGTTTTTTCGATTTTGATCCCGTTGATTTTTCCCAGTCTCTTTCCGTCTCTGCCGATGGCAATGGAAACCTCTCCTTCAACTTCCCCTTGGTAGGAAACCACTACTCTGCAAAATTCTTCGTCAAAGTATATCAATTCCTTATCCTTAGTGGTTCGAAAGGATTTCCCAATGGATGTGATATAAATCCCCTCCAGTAAATTGGTTTTTCCCTGGGCATTTTCTCCCAGAAAAAGATTGACCTGGGGATGAAAATCAATATCCAGCTCTCTGTAATTTCTGAAATTTTCCAGTTTTATATTCTTGATGATCATACTAGTATGAAGGGATTCGAACCGGCAGGATCAAGTATTCGTAGCTGTTTCCTTCCAAAGGTTTGACCAGACAAGGCGTGATACTGGTATTGAATTCCATGGCTACCTCTTCATCTTCGATAGCCTTTAAGGCATCGCTCACATACTTGGAATTGAACCCGATCTCAATATCTTCCCCGGTCTTGTCCATGATGATCTCTTCCTTTACTTCCCCTTCCTCAGATGTGGACGTTATGGTCAGCAAGTTTTCCTCGATCTTGCAGCGAATCAGGTTGTTCTTGCCCTCTTTTGCCAAAAGGGAAGCTCTTTCGATGGAGTCAAGTAATGTCATCCTGTTGATGATGATCCTGGTTCGGTTGCTCTTGGGAAGAATATCCCTGTATTTGATGAATTCTCCTTCCATCAGCCGCATGACGATCTTGGTTTTTTCCATGAGGATCACGGCTTTTTTATCGCTGAGGATGAATTGGATATCCTCTTCACTCTCCACTTCGCTTAAGAGTTTATAAATTTCGCTGAGTATTTTGGCGGAGATGATGATGTCCTGCTCTTTTTCATTGATCATCTGTTCCCTTGTCACAGCCATTCTAAATCCGTCTAAGGCGACCATATTCATCATATTCTTTTCCATCTCCATCAAGACGCCTACGATGATCCCCTTGGATTCGTCTACACTGGCACAGAAGTGGGTTTTTCTGATCATATCCTTCCATATTTCATGGGGAAGAGAAAGTTGATCCGTTACCGTATCGATTTCTCCGATGCTGGGGAACTCATCGGCCGGTTGGCCTACAATGTTGAACTCAGAGTTAAGTGTCCTGATATTCACATTACCCTTTTCGTTGAGCTCCACCATCACTTGCTGATTGGGCAATTTACGGATGATATCTGTGAAGAGTTTTGCAGAAACTACAATAGAACCCGATGATGCCACATCTACGTCTACCGACCTTTCGATGCTCAGGTCCAAATCCGAGGCTGCCATGGTAAGTTTGCCGTCATCGGTCACCTGCAAGAGGATCCCCTTTAGGATAGGAATGGTGGTCCTTGTGGTTACCGCTTTGGATACGGTATTTAATGCTTTAGATAAAATTTGCTGGTTACATGAAAATTTCATTGCCTGCCTCCTGCTCTCTTTTTATTATCTATTTGGATAGTAGTATTAGTAGTAGGATCTGTTGATACTGTGTATAACTGGGTTCCTCTTTGAAATACAGCGATTTGTTATTCTTTTTTTCTTGTGTATAAATCCGGTTATCTTATCCACAATCCTTGTGGATGAATTTAGTTTTCATTGATCAATCGGATCAATGCGTTGACGGTTTCTTCTGTCTGGGCATCGATCTTCATTTCTCCGGCGATCTTGTTGTAGGCATGAAGGACGGTAGTATGATCCCTTCCACCGAAGGAAGAACCGATCTTCGGGTAGGAATTATCGGTCATTTCCTTTGAGAGGTACATGGCCAGCTGCCGGGGATAGGAAAGGCTGCGGTTTCGTTTGGCCGAATCCATATCCTTTAAAGTGATGCCGAAGTATTTGCAGACCACCTTTTTGATGGAATCTGTGGTTACCATCAAATCGCCGGAGGACAAAATGTCTTTAAGGGTATCCTTTGCCAGGGACATATTGATGGGCTTTTTGAGAAGAGTGGAAAAGCTGACGATCCTGGTAAAGGCTCCTTCTAATTCCCTCACGTTGAACTTGATCTTCTCTGCGATCAGGTTGATCACTGCCAAAACATCTTCGGTGATTTCCACATGTTCGACTTCCGCCTTATTCATCAGGATGGCCACCCTTGTTTCATAATCGGGGGGCTGAATGTCCGCCGTAACGCTCCACAAAAACCGGGAAGTCAATCGGTCATCCAAGCTGGTAAGCTTTTGGGGAGGCCTGTCACTGGAAATGATGATCTGCTTGTTTCTGTCATACAGGGCATTGAAGGTATGGAAGAACTCCTCTTGGGTAGAATCTTTCCCTTCTATAAATTGTATATCGTCTATTAACAATACGTCTATATTCCTGTACTTATTCTTGAAATTCCCGATTTTTTTATCCCTTAATGCGCTGATCAATTCATTGGTAAAGATTTCCGATGAAACATAGAGAACTTTTTTGCCTCTATGATTTTTTAAAATATAGTGACCGATGGCATGCATCAAGTGGGTCTTTCCCAGGCCGGATCCACCATAGAGAAAGAGGGGGTTGTATTGCTTTGCCGGAGATTCGGCAACGGCTAAAGCTGCCGAATAGGCAAATTCGCTGTTTTTTCCCACCACAAAGGAATCAAAACTGAACCTGGGGTTCAGGTAATACTGCTCGATCAGATCATCTTCTTCTACCGGCTTGATAGAAGCTTGAGCGTTTTTGACTTCTTCATCTTCGATCAGAGTAACGACGATGTTCAAATCCCTTTTAAATGCTATGCTGACGGCTCCTTTGAGGAGCTGCATATAGCGATCCTTTATCCTGCTCACGGCAAACTCGTTGCGAGTTTCTATATATAGGATATTTTGCTTTTCATCCACTTTTTTTGGAGAAAGGGGAACAAACCACGCATCATAGGCTGCCTCATTCAAGTCGCTTCTCAGCATTTCCAACGTTTTTTCCCAATTGTCCATCAAGTTGCTCATATTCATCCCCTATCTTTTCATCAGTGTATCCCTATCATACAGAAAAAGTTATCCACAGGCAAGGGGCAAAATGAAAAATCACTGATGTAGAGTTATTCAGTGTTTTGTCCACAGGTTGTGGATGAAGTTGGTCACAAAATTCACAGCACCACCATATGTTGGGAAGATCATATATTTAGGCCCATATACTAACATAGATTTTACGGAGAAAAAACCGGAATATTTTTCCGAGGATAAATTTGGGCGGCATGGTTTTTCCAATGCTCGAAGTGATTGATATTTTTTCTCTTTCTTCCTGTGGCCACGGCTGGACCACAGAAACCCACAAAGAACTCGCTTTGGGAATTACAGCGGTTAAAACAAGGCTCTAGGCATTGAAAATTCATTTGACAATCACCAGAGGGTCAATTATACTAATATGGCATGTGCACGGGTTGAAATTTAGGCCCGTGATGAAAAAAGTATGTCGTAAGGAGGTGTATCCGTTGAAAATGACCTATCAGCCTAAGAAGAGGCAGAGAAAAAAAGAGCACGGCTTCAGAAAGAGAATGAAGACCAAGAGTGGCAGAAACATTCTGAAAAACAGAAGAGCAAGAGGAAGAAAACAACTGACAGCATAAGGGCCGCGAAAGTGGCCTTTATTGGTTATGGAGGCGTGGTGCTGAAAAAAGAGGTGCTTCGCGGAAGTAAGAATTTTTCCGCGGTATACAAAAAAGGAAAATCCGTGGGAGACCGCTATGTAGTTGTTTTTTACAAGAGAAACGGGTTACCCTACAACCGAACGGCTTTCCTGGCCAGTAAAAAAGTGGGGAATGCTGTGGCTAGAAATAGGGCGAGGAGGTTGATGAAGGAGAGCGTCCGTCTGATGGAGCCCATCCAAAAGAAGGGATTTGACATTATCTTTATCGCCAGAAGCAAAGCCAATGAACAGAAATGTGCGGATGTGAAAAAATCTATTGAAGCCGCCATCAAGAGAACTGATTTGAAATAAGAAGGTGGTCATTTGAAATACGTGATGATATTGGTGATCAAGGGGTATCAAATGCTGATTTCTCCCCTGTTTCCACCTAGTTGTCGGTTCTACCCTACCTGTTCGACCTACTTCATGCAAGCGCTGCAGAAGTACGGATTTTTTAAAGGTAGTTACTTAGGAATGAAAAGGATCATTAAATGCCACCCCTGGAATCCGGGGGGATATGATCCTGTACCATAACCGGGAGGAAATGAATGAATGCAGTAATTGGAGCAATTGCGAAACCCCTGGGAACGCTGTTGTTTTATATCTATGACTTGGTGGGAAGCTACGGGATCGCCCTTTTGATCTTGACCACCATCGTCAAATTTGCCCTATATCCCCTATACGCCAAGCAGATCAAGTCTACGGCAAATATGGGGAAGATACAGCCCAAGATGAAGGCCCTTCAGCAAAAATACGCCAATGACAAGGCCATGCTGAACCAGAAGATGTCCGAGCTCTATAAAGAGGAGAACTTCAATCCAATGGCGGGCTGCCTGCCCATGATCATACAGATGCCGATCATTTTCGGATTATTTGCCCTTCTGCGAAATCCCCTCCTGTACATGGGAGAGAACAATAACATGTTGTTTGCTGTCCACGAATCCTTCCTTTGGATGTCCGACCTTAGCCAGCCGGATAAGTGGATCCTTCCCATCGCGGCGGGAATCGCCACGTATTTCTCCTTTGCCATGTCCCAGAAACAGCAGGCCAGCACTACGGCAGTGGGCGGCATGGGAAACATGATGAAGATGATGAAATACTTCTTCCCGGTGATGATTGTACTCATGGCGCGAGCGTACCCTGCAGGACTGAGCATCTACTGGTTCTTCAGCCAGGTGATCCAGGTATTCTTTAACCTGAGATTCAACAAGATGCGCAAGAAGCTCAATGCAGAAGGAGGAAAAAAGAAATGATGGACTTTTCGGAGAAATGGGGAAAAGACGTAGATGAGGCGGTCACCCTCGCCCTTCGCGACCTGAAGGTCACTATAGATGAAGTGGAAGTCAAAGTTTTAGAAGAGCCTTCTAAAGGTTTTCTGGGAATCGGTTCCAAGTTGGCAAAGGTCAGGGTGGAGCTGAAATCCAAGGGTGAAGAAAAGGAAACAATAGAAAAGAAGGAAGAAACCAAAGGTTTTGGATCCGGAGAAAAGCCGGCAGGAAAACCTAGAAGAGAAAAAAAGCCACCCAGGAAAGAGAAGCGGGAATATAAAGAAGAGGCACCCCTGTCTCAGGAGATAAAACGTACATCGGTCAATATAAAACCCGATGACCTGAAACCGGTAGAAGACCATGTTGCCTTGGACTTTCTTAAAAGCACCGCAGAAAAGATGAAACTGGAACTGTCCTTTTCGGCGGAAGAAAACCCTGAAAATCTATACATTGAAATAGAGGGAAAGGATGCAGGTACCATCATCGGCAAGCGCGGACAGACGTTGGATGCCATACAGTACCTGACCAGTTTGGTGGTGAACAAGGATAAGGAAGACTACGTGCGCGTGGTCATCGATGCGGAAAACTACAGGGAAAAAAGGGAGAAAACCCTGGAAAAACTGGCGGACCGCTTGGCAGGCAAGGTGATCAAAACCAGGAGGAGCGTCAGGCTTGAGCCGATGAATCCATACGAAAGAATGGTCATTCATGCCGCCCTGCACAATCACTCCAAGGTGAAGACCAGGAGCGAAGGAGAAGAGCCATATAGACGGGTCATCATTGAATTGAAGTAAGGGTTGGGGGCTGTCTCAAGACAGGATAACATTGGCCCCTTCGCCAATAAATTTCTCCATATTGCAAAAAACAGGCATGGAGATGGAGAATTATCTCCATCTCCATGTTTCATCTCTATTTATATTTCACGGAGACTAAGAGGATAGAAAACCATGAACGATACGATTGCAGCCATTTCAACCCCATACGGAGAGGGTGGCATCGGCATTATCAGGATCAGCGGAGAAGGAGCAAAGGAAGTGTTGGACAAAATCTTTGTTCCTGTTGCCATCCCGGAAAACAGAAAACTCACTTACGGAAACGTGGTGGATCCGGATACGGGAGAACATGTAGATGAGGTCCTGGCGGTATTTATGAAGGGCCCGGCTACCTATACCTGCGAGGACGTGGCGGAAATCAACTGCCACGGTAGCGTGATTTCTCTGCGAAAAACCCTGGCGTTGTGCTATGCTCACGGAGCCAGGCCGGCGGAAGCCGGGGAGTTTACCAAGCGGGCCTTTCTGGGTGGCCGGTTGGACCTGAGCCAGGCAGAAGCCGTCATGGACATGATCTCTGCCAAAACCCCCAGAACCTTTGATGTTGCTATGGGACAGTTGGAAGGGAAGCTTTCTGCTGAAATCAGAGAAATCAGGGAAAGGATATTGGATATCCTGGTGAACATCACCGTGAACATCGATTATCCCGATGAAGACATCGAAGAAATCGTCTACCGGCAGTTGGAAAAGGATGTGATGGCGGTCAGGGAGTCGATCTCTCGCCTGCTGGATACTGCAGACACGGGCCGGATCGTGAGGGAAGGTCTGGGGGTGGTCATCGTGGGCAAGCCAAATGTAGGTAAGTCTTCCTTGATGAACGCACTTTTGAGAGAGTCCAGGGCCATTGTGACGGAAATCCCCGGAACGACCAGGGACACCATTGAGGAGACCATGAACATCCGGGACATCCCGGTGCGCCTTACCGATACGGCAGGCATTCGAGATACGGAAGATACCATAGAAAAAATCGGCATAGAGCGGAGCAAGTCCAGCTTTAACCGGGCTGACCTTGTGGTTTTCATGGTGGACGGAAGCAAGGAACTGACACCGGAAGATGAAGAGATCATCGAGGCCATAGAAGACAAGAACGGCATCGTCATGATCAACAAGGGGGATTTGGGGCAGGTGGTTTCGCCTGAAATGCTGGCTGAACGTCTTCCCAAAAGCACCATCATAGAAGCCTCTATAAAGGAAGGAAGGGGCATCGGAGAGTTGGAAGATGCCATAGAAGCCTTGGTTTACGGTGGAAAGACGTACCAAAAGGAAAGTTTGATGGTGACTAATGCTCGCCATGAAGATCTTCTTCGCCGGGGGCTCACCGCTTTTGATGATGCTCTGGCCATGATCAGGCGTGAAGAAGCACTGGACTTTGTGGAAGTAGATGTAAATACTGGTTATGCCTTGCTGGGTGAGATCATCGGAGAGACGGTGGGAGAAGACATCCTGGATGCGGTCTTCTCCAGGTTCTGTTTGGGAAAGTAGGAATATGAGCGAACAATATATCTTAGGTAAATACGATGTAGTTGTTGTGGGTGCCGGTCATGCCGGCTGCGAGGCGGCCTTGGCGACGGCGAGAATGGGGAAGAGGACTTTGCTTCTTTCCATGAACCTGGAATCCTTGGCACAGATGCCCTGCAATCCCTCTATCGGCGGAACGGGTAAGGGACATCTGGTCAGAGAGATCGATGCTCTGGGCGGTGAGATGGGCGTCAACACGGATAAGACGTTGATCCAAATGAAGATGCTCAACCGGGGCAAGGGCCCGGCAGTCCACTCTCTTCGCGCGCAGATGGACAAGCACGGCTATCACGTACAGATGAAGAAGACGATTGAATCTCAGGAAAATCTAGACCTGAAGCAGGGAGAGGTTTCCCAAATCCTGGTGGAAGACGGCAGGATCATCGGTGTAAAAATGGCTACCCACGCCATCTATTTAGGTGCGGCGGTGATTCTCTGCACCGGAACATTTTTGCGCAGCGAGATCTTTATCGGGGACAGCCATCACAGCAGCGGGCCCAACGGGCAGGCCCCTTCTCTAGCCTTGGCACAAAACCTTTTGGACCTGGGACTTCCCATGCGGCGGTTCAAAACCGGCACACCGGCCAGAGCCCTGGGAGCATCTCTGGATTTTTCCAAGATGAAAGAAGAAAAGGGAGAGACGCCCATTACGCCGTTTTCCTTTTTAAGCGACGCCATCCAGCGGGAGCAAGTATCATGCTGGTTGACCTACACCAATGAAGAGACTCATCAGGTCATCCGGAAGAACTTCCAGCGATCCGCCCTCTTTGGGGGCAAGATCACAGGAGTAGGGGCTAGATACTGCCCCTCCATCGAGGACAAGGTAAGCCGGTTTGCGGAGAAGGACAGACACCAGTTGTTTGTTGAGCCGGAAGGTCTAAATACGGATGAATACTATCTTCAGGGGATGTCCACATCCCTGCCGGAGGATGTTCAGGAAGAATTCTATCGGAGCATTCCCGGACTGGAGGCAGTTCGCATCGTTCGCCCCGGATACGCCATCGAATATGAGTGCATCAATCCCATGAGCTTAATGTCCAACCTGGAAAGCCGGCAGATCAAAAATCTTTTTTGTGCCGGTCAGTTTAACGGAAGCTCTGGATATGAAGAGGCGGCAGCCCAGGGTATCATGGCGGGAATCAACGCCGTTCTCAAGTTGGAAGGGAAAAAACCTTTTGTTCTCCGGAGAAACGAGGCGTATATTGGCGTTCTCATCGACGATTTGACCCTAAAAGGTACTAATGAGCCTTATAGGATTATGACGTCCAGAGCCGAATATAGGCTGCTTTTGCGCCAGGACAACGCAGATGAGCGTTTGACGGAGAGGTCTTACCGCCTGGGGCTGGCCACAGAGGAGAGATATCAAAAGTATTTGGAAAAAAAGCAGCGAGTGGCCCAAGAGATGGGACGCTATGAAAATACCTGGATAACTCCCGGTGAAGCGGCGGATTTCCTGAAGAGCGTAGGCACCGCACCTCTGAAGAATAAGGCTACCCTGGCAGAGCTGATGAAGCGGCCGGAAATCAATTACGAGAACATCGTAGCCCTCGATCCAAATCGGGAGGAACTTCCTCTCCACGGGGCCACCCAGCTGCAGGTGAACATCAAGTATAGGGGATATGTGGACAAGCAACTGGCCCAGATCGAAAAATTTAAGAAACTGGAGGGACGGGAGCTACCTTCCTCTATTGAATATGGAAAAATAGACGGACTGCGCATAGAGGCTCGCCAGAAGCTGGACGCCTTAAAGCCGGCATCCCTGGGACAAGCCTCCAGGATTTCCGGAGTCTCTCCGGCGGACATCAATGTCCTCATGGTATACTTGGAAAAAGAAAGGCGGAAGGGTAAGTGATGAAAAAACTGGAACGCGTCCTCGCCAGCCTTGACGTAGAGGATAATTCCAAAATTTACCAATTTCAAGAATACATGGAGAAGATTTTGTGGTGGAATAACAAGGTGAACCTGACTGCCATCACAGATCCTGCAGAGTTTGAGGAAAAACACTTTGTGGATTCCCTGCTCATCGGGGAGTTGGAGGAATTCAGAGAAAGTCAAAAAGTCGTTGATATAGGAACGGGAGGAGGCTTTCCCGGGATCCCGCTGGCCATTGCCTATCCGAGGAAGGAGTTCCTCTTGGTGGACTCCCTGGGCAAGCGACTAAAAATCGTCAAAGAGATCGCCGAAGAAATTGGCATTGATAATGTCACCGTGCTGCACAGTCGGGCGGAGGACCTTGGAAGAAATAAAGACTACAGAGAACGATTCGACCTCTGTGTTTCCCGGGCGGTTGCCCATTTGGCAGTACTCTCTGAATATTGCATCCCCCTGGTCAAGCCGGGAGGAAGTTTTATCGCCTATAAAGGGCCGGAGGCGGAAGCAGAGGTAGCAGCATCCGGGAAAGCCGTCGCAATCCTGGGGGGAGAAGAAGCCAAGATAGTCAGGCCCAGGGCTTTATCCGCGGTCGGCGGCTATGGACTGGACCATCCCCTAGTGGTTGTGAAAAAAAAGAAAAAAACCCCGGCAGCACATCCTAGAAAAGCCGGAACCCCTGCAAAGATGCCGATTAAATAGACCTTTCTTAAGAGATGTTCCACGTGGAACATCTCTTAAAAAATAAATAGTATCTTCCGGAAAAATAGGGTATAATCTAAGGAGAATAATTTCTGTATTGTTAGGAGGAATCATCTTGGGAAAGATAATCGCGATTTTTAATCAAAAGGGGGGTGTGGGGAAAACCACGACCAACATAAACCTGGCTGCCAGCCTGGCCATGCGCGGAAAGAAGATCCTTGTCATCGATATTGACCCGCAGGGAAACACCACCAGCGGCCTGGGGGTATCAAAGAAGGAACTGACCTACTCCGTATACGATCTTTTGACGAGGAACGATGTTGCTGCATCGGAGATGATCCTTCACACGGCCACTGAGAACTTGGACATCATTCCTGCTAATGTGGAATTGGCGGGAGCTGAGGTGGAGCTGGTTATGATGGAAAGCAGGGAAAGTCGGCTGAAGGATGCCATTGAAACCATCAAGGACAGATACGATTATATCTTCATCGATTGTCCCCCTTCCCTGGGCCTATTGACCATCAACTCGCTGACTGCCGTAGACTCGGTGCTGATCCCCATACAGTGTGAGTTCTATGCACTTGAAGGTGTGAGCCAGCTGATGAGCACCATTGATATTGTCAAGAAGAAACTGAACCCCAAACTGGAAATCCAGGGGGTCATCCTGAGCATGTTTGATGGGAGAACCAATCTGTCCATTCAGGTGGTGGAAGAAGTGAAGAAATACTTCAAGGAGAAGGTCTACACTACGGTGATTCCTAGAAATGTGCGACTTGCCGAGGCGCCCAGCTACGGAATGCCCATCTTTGAATATGATCCTCGTTCCACCGGGGCGGCGGCATACGATGAGTTTGCTGATGAGTTCCTGCTTTTGGAGGAGGAAGAGCTATGACGGCCAAAAAAAAGAATACCGGCTTGGGGAAAGGCCTAGAGGCCCTCTTTGGCGATTTGCAGCCGGCAGGAGCAGGGCAGGATGGAAAGGTGGATCAGGCGTTGGTGGAACAGCTTTCTGTGGATATGATCAAGCCCAACAGCGGTCAGCCCAGAAAGTCCTTTGATCCGGAGAGCCTGAAGGATCTGGAGAGCTCCATCGCCGAGCATGGGATACTGCAACCCATCATTGTCAGACCTGCGGATAAGGGCTATGAGATCGTGGCCGGAGAGCGGAGATACCGGGCAGCTCGATCTGCCGGATTAAAAAAGGTTCCCTGCATCGTGAGAGAACTGACCGACCAGGAAAACATGCTGTTTGCTATCATAGAGAACATGCAAAGGGAGGACTTGAACCCGCTGGAGGAAGCAGAAGGGATAGACCGGATGATTTCCTCCTTTGACCTGACTCAGTCCCAGGTTTCTGCAAGCATCGGAAAGAGCAGACCCTATATTGCCAATACCCTGCGCCTTTTGAAGTTGTATCCGGAGGTAAAGGGAATGCTCATAGACGGTAAGATCTCCAGGGGACATGGTATGACCTTGCTTGCTGTCCAGGAGAAAGAAAGACAGATCCTTCTCGCGGACAGAGTAGTAAAGGAGGGCCTTTCCGTAAGAGCCCTTGAAGATATCGTAAACGGCAAGAAAGAAAAAAAACGGGGCATTCCTCGTAAGATCAGAAAAAGCCCCGATGTGGTTCAAATCGAAAGTGAGTTGAAGGAAGTCCTGGGGACGAGAGTCAGTTTAAAACAATCGGGCAAAAAAGGAAAGATTGAAATTGAGTATTTCAGCAGAGATGAACTGGACAGACTGATTGAAATGTTAAGGAATGTATAGAATGTTTCACGTGGAACAACAGACAGATAAAAGCGTTTTGCCATCTAGATGGAGAACGCTTTTCCATTTAAAGAACCCACGAGGCAGGGGGGGTTCTGAGGGAAATAGATATAGAGGAGAAAAAATATGAAGAAAAGAAATCATTATATTCTTGCGGTAGCTATGGTTGTACTCTTGGCCATATGCGTCAGCGGATGCAACAAAGGGTCCTCGGGAAAAACAGTGGAGGTAGCTCCTTTGGGGACATGGATAGAAACAAAGCAGGAAAGTGAAAGAGACGGAAAGCTATATCCCATGAAGTATCGCATCACAGAGGTGGACCGGGACAAAGCATCTGTGGACAAGAAGATAGAAGAGTACAACCACTCGGCCATGGGCAACACCATAGAACCCTTGGCTAGCGAGAATTTAGAGTATGCCGTTGCAGAGTACGAGGCTTATTATCCCAAGGACTTTCCAGACGATGAGTTTGGGATCACCGCAGTGGCTGTGAAATTTTCCATCGCATCGGTGGAAGGCAAACCGGACATCACCGTTGATGGGACCAAGTACAAGGGACTGGCCACTACGTGGGAAATCGGTGCTCCTCCCATGGGCTATGATTTTTACAGCGACAGCACATATAAAGGAAGTATCCTCTTTGTCATGGTCAAGGGAAGTGATGAATATGTGTTTGAAGAAAAATACAATGAAAACGGCAAAGATGTAGTTCACTATACTGAAGGGAAATAAATGGAGATCTTGCGGGTAGAAAACATCAAAAAATCCTATGGGTCCGGCGACAATACGGTAAAGGCGTTGGATGGTATATCTCTTTCTGTGAACAAGGGGGACTTTCTGGCTATTGTAGGGCCTTCCGGTTCGGGAAAATCCACCTTGCTCCATATCTTGGGGGGCATTGACACGCCCACATCGGGTCGGGTATTTATCGACGGAAAGGATATATACCTGCAGTCAGCTGATGAGCTTGCCATTTTTCGCAGAAGAGAAGTGGGAATTATCTACCAGTTCTATAATCTGATCCCGGTGCTCACCGTGGCGGAGAATATCTCCCTTCCCCTGCTCATGGATGGAAGAAAAGTGGATCGGGACCATCTCGGTGGCCTGATCCAATCCTTGGGCCTTGCCGATCGAGCCAATCACTATCCCGATCAATTATCGGGAGGCCAGCAGCAGAGGGTATCCGTAGGCAGAGCCTTGATCAACGATCCTGCGGTCCTCCTTGCCGATGAGCCGACGGGAAACCTGGATAGTAAAAATAGCCAGGAGATCATTGAGTTACTGAAACAATCCAATAGAAAGCAGAAACAGACAGTGATCCTTATTACCCACGATGAAAACATCGCCCTTCAAGCGGATAGACTTATTGCTCTAGAGGACGGGCGGATCATCGCCGACGAGGTCATGCGGAAATGAATATCTTCACCAAGATCACATTGCGATCTCTGCGGAGGAATAAGCTACGGACACTGATGACCATTGTAGGTGTCACTCTTTCTGTTGCCATGATCAGTGGGGTCTTGGCTTTTGCCACCAGCTTTCAGTATTTCATGGTGCAGTATGAAAAACAGATGACCGGAGACTGGTATGCCCGGGTCTACGCACCGAAAAAAATCGAATTGTTGAAGGCCCAAAGAGACGACCGAACGGACCGGATCGGAACCTACCAAGAAATCGGATATTTGAAAGTGGAAGGGATGGAGGATCACTATAAGCCCTATATCCAAGTGCTGGATCCGGATGTGTCCCTGGATGTAATGACCCGTGTTCGGTTGGTAGAAGGGAGGATGCCCAGAAATTCCGATGAATTGGTGCTTCCTATCACCATCGCTGCCGGCGGGGGCAGGCCTTTAAAGTTGGGAGAGAAGATCAGCGGGGATCTGGGGATCCGAGTGGCGGGAGAGAAGAGCAATACGCCTGAAGGGACCCGGTTGACAGCGGACAAGCCTTACGAGGAGGGAGAGGTCCTTCATGTGCTGGGCAGAAGAGAGTATACCATCGTGGGAATTTCAGAAGGAGTGAATGTCATTTCCTACAGTTCCCCCGGGTATATGGGAATTTCCGTTGCCGATAAACCCACTGAGTTTTCCGATGACCAAGGTGAAAGCATTGTTGCGTATGTAAAGACAAAAAAGCCCGATGCCATCACATCCTATATGAGTGAGCTTTTTCCCAATGGTGCGGTTGAGTTCAATAATAACTTGCTTCTGTACCTGGGTGCGACCCATTTCGGAGCCTTCAGTGCGCTTCTTACCATTGTCAGCGGCCTTTTGATCTTTCTGATCATGATCGGCTCCATTGCTCTGATATACAATGCAGTGGCCATTTCTGTGGGAGAAAGGACAAAAGACTATGGTCTTCTTTCCTCCATCGGTGCCACGGCCAAGCAGAGAAGAATTGCCGTGTTCACAGAAGGGCTCCTCATCAGCCTTGTCGGGATCCCGCTGGGGATGCTATTGGGCATCGGCGGAATCGGACTGGCATTGAAGGTCATGGGGAAATACACCATCGGTATAGGGGGAGGAGTGGACATCCGGGGATTTGGGCTACATCTTCACTTTCCCATCCTGCTCCTGATGATCGGTCTTTCCCTAGTGACGGTCCTGATCTCCGTAGCGGTGCCGGCAGCTCGGGCATCCAGAGTATCCATCATCAGCACCATCAGGAGGGGCAGATATATCCGAGAGGAAAATCAGATCTTCAAGGTTCCCAAGGTGGTGGCAAGGCGACTCAACTTCGAGCAGGATCTGTCCAACAAGTACTTCAGACAAAGCGGAAGGAAGTATCGAGCCACCATCATATCCTTGACCTTGAGCATGACCCTCTTTCTCTCCGCTAACTTTGCAGGAAGCTATTTTTTGGATGTAGGTGAATCGGGGATGAAGAGCAGTCCCCTTTACGACATAGAATATCTTCATGCCATTGGCCAAGGTTCGGTAGCAGACCTGGAAAAAGGAGAAGAAATTTTCGATAAAATTTCTGCCGCTCCGGGAATCACCTACATAAGAGATGTAGAATATGCCACCTTGTATAGCGACACAAAAGAAAGTAAAACAGAGATCCCTGTGGTGATCATGAGCGAGAAGGACTACAAGGTCTATCTGATCAGCATCGGTGCAGCTGATGCGTCTCTTCCCACCACGCTCTTGGAAAAAGAGCCCTCATCAGATAAGAAAGGAATCAGCCTCTATACGAAGGATAAAAAACGATTTGTGATAGGCCAAAAAAATCTGGTAGTCAGAGCCGTGACGGGTAAAAATGTCCCTCCCGGTGGAGGTCAGTTTTCATACGATCAAATGATCGTCATGTCCCGGCAAACAGCCAGTGAGACTTTTGGAAACTACCAAGGCCTGCTGACCAGCAGAGGCATGTTTTTTAAGTGCCAAGATCCGGCCAAGACTTATGCGGCCATGGAGAAAATTTGCAGAGAAGAAGGCTACCCCACCAACAGTTTGAACAACGCCACGGGAAATGCAAAAGATGCCAAAAACCTGGTGATTATGATCAACGTCTTTGCCTATGGGTTTGTGGTGCTGATTTCTCTCATCGCCATCGTCAACGTATTCAACACCATGTCCACCAATATCATGGTTCGCCGGCGGGAGTTTGCCGTTCTACGTGCCGTAGGGATGACAGAAAAAAGCTTCCGCAGAATGTTGAGCTATGAAAGCCTGATCTACGGCATTCGTTCCCTGGTGCTGAGCATGGGGATATCCTTGATCATATCCATTCTTCTTTATCGGATCTTTTGGCTGGGCGCGGGCCTATCCTACCTGGTACCATGGCGGGCCATCATCATCAGCATCGTCATCGTATTCCTGGCGGTCTTTGCCACTATGACATATGCGGTGGGCAAAATCAACAGCGGAAACTTCATAGAAGAGCTGAAGAAGGAAAACCTGTAATGGTGTCCTCGGGGTATTTTATGATATAATTGACTCCGTAATGGGAAAAGGGAGATAATGGCAAAGAAAAGCAAAGGAAGAACGAAAAAGTTCTATGAAAAGAATAACCTGATCGATCTGGAGAAGGTCCGGGAAGAAAAACGGAAGTCTCAAGGAGAAGAAAGCCAAGGCAGTGAAGAAAAGTTGTCCTACGAAGAGGAAACGGAGATTCTGGAAGTAGACCCAAAGACCAGCCAGGTAAGACCCAAGGTCAATAGAAGGCGCGCCCGGAAGTGGCGAAGATTCTTCATCTACCTTTTTGTTTTTGTGGTGCTTGCCACCATGGTGAGCTTTTCTGTCCATGATATCGTCAAGCTCAAGATGGAGGAGAGAGAGCTGAAAAAAGAGCAGATAAAGCTGCTGAAACAAAAGAAAGACTTGAATGAAGAGTTGAAAAAAATCAACGAGCCGGACTATATCGAGCAGCAGGCGAGAAAGCAGCTGCGGATGATCCTCCCCGGGGAGATCCTATATATTCTCCCCACGGAGGAAGAGCTGAAGAAGGAAAAGGGTAAGAAATAGGATGGAGATCCGGGAAGTGATCGTGGTGGAAGGAAGAGATGACACCGATGCGGTGAAAAAGGCTGTGACCGCCGACACCATTGAGACCCACGGCTTCGGCATCCGAAAAGAAACCTGGATGCTTTTGGACAAGGCGTATGGGACCCGGGGCATCATTCTTTTTTTGGATCCCGACTTCAGCGGTGAAGAGATCCGCCGCAGGCTAACGGCCAAGTATCCCTTGGCAAAGCAAGCCTACCTGGACCGAGAAAGTGCCACACGAGGAAGGGACATCGGCATCGAAAACGCCCGCCCTCAAGACATTGTCGCAGCCCTGAAAAAGGCAAGAGCAAGGGTGCAAACCGGGGATGCAGGACCGGTGCTTACCATGAAAGACCTGGGGGATGCCGGTCTCATTGGCGAGGCTCATTCAGCGGAAAAACGCCGGAGAGTGGGGAATATCCTGGGGATCGGTAGCGGAAACGGAAAGTGCTTTCTGGGAAAACTGAATCAATATAAAATCACAAAGAAGGAGCTTCATGAAGCTATACTCTCACAAGAATGTAAGGGAAATAAAGAATAAACACCAATTCAAGGTATCCAAAAGCCTGGGGCAAAATTTCCTGACGGATAAGAACATCATCGACAAGATCATGGAGTCTTCTCACATCGGCGAAGACGACCTGGTCATTGAGATCGGCCCGGGAATGGGGGTTTTGACCGTAGAGGCAGCCCAAAGGGCCCGGAAGGTCATCGCTGTTGAGCTGGATAAGGGACTCCTTCCCATTCTTGCCGATACCCTGGAAAACCATCCCAACGTGACGGTGTTAAACGATGACATTCTTAAGACTAATTTAAGGCAAATCATTGAAAATGCAAAGATAGCTGACCCTATCCTCAAGTCCGTGAAGATCATGGGCAACCTTCCCTACTACATCACCACCCCCATCATCATGAAGATACTGGAGGAGGATGTACCTGCAGACAGCATCACGGTGATGATGCAGAAGGAAGTAGCCGACCGGATCATGGCGCCCCCCGGCAATCGGACCTACGGAGCCCTCACCGTGGCGGTGCAGTATTACTGCAACGTGACCCGGGTTGCTTCTGTACCGAAAGAGGTCTTCCTACCGATGCCCAAGGTGGACTCGGCAGTGTTGAGGCTGGACATCCGAGAAGAAAAGCCGGTGGACCTTTTGGATGAGGGACTGTTTTTTGCCTGCATCAAAGCAGGCTTTGGAAAGCGCAGGAAGACCCTTCTCAACAGCCTGACGGGCTTGAAGGAATTGGATAAAGACCAAATAAGGAAGCTGCTCATGGCTACGGGCATCGACCCCATCAGGAGAGCGGAGACTTTGACCATAGAGGAGTTTGCCACACTGGCAAACCACGTCAAAAAAGGATTGGACGATCATGGATAAACTCAAGAAATGTTACAGAAAATATCTGCACAATTACATCGGTATCTGTGTGGTGGCGGCCATCTTGCTCAATTTGTTCATTGAGACTCTGGCCAGGCAGTCTGCGGCAGGAGGCCTGCTTTGGTTCCTGGAAAGTCCCGTGGTGTTTCTGTTCAACACCCTACTGATTTTCGTCACCCTGAGTTTTACCATGCTCTTTCGCCATAAGGCCTTTGCCTTGGTGATGATGTCCGGGCTCTGGGTGCTTTTGGGCGTGGTCAACGGTGTTATCCTGGGCAACCGAATGACACCCTTTACCACCTATGACATCATGGAGATCAAGGATGGCTTTTCCCTGATCAACACTTATTTTTCCACGAAGCAGATCGTTCTCTTTATTTTGGGAATGGTGGCTTTGATTTTGACCATCATCATCCTGTTCCGCAAGCTGCCGGTGAGCAGGGAAAAAATCGACTATAAGCGAGGGGTAGCCGTGATCCTTCTCATTTGCGGGCTGGCTACCGGCGGAACATTGCTGGCCACCAAGGCAAAATTGGTGGACACCCACTTTCCCAACTTGGCCTACGGCTACCGGGACAACGGTTTTGTCTACTGTTTTTTGGCCACCTGGCTGGCCAAGGGTGTAGGTCGCCCGGCCGGATACTCAGAGGAAATGATCCGGGGGATATTTACCGATAAAGAGCTGGAAACCACCGTTCCCGGTAGGCAGATCCAAGACGATAAGGACCGACCCAACATTGTTTTTCTCCAGCTGGAATCCTTTATGGACCCCTCTACCGTAAAAGGGATAACCCTTTCCAAGGACCCCATCCCCAACTATAGAAAGCTCATGAAGGACTACTCCTCCGGCAGGCTGCACGTACCGTCTATGGGGGCGGGAACGGCCAATACGGAGTTTGAAGCCATGACCGGGATGAACACCAAGTTTTTCGGGCCGGGAGAGTATCCCTATAAGTCCATCATCGTAAAGAAGACCTGTGAAAGCATCCCATATAACCTGAAGGAAATGGGATATTCCACCCATGCGCTCCACAATTATCGAGCCGCATTCTACAAGCGGAACGAGGTCTTTGTCAACCTGGGTTACGACACCTTTACGTCCCTGGAGTACATGAGCAACATCAGCAAGACCCCCAAGAAGTGGGCCAAGGATTACGTCCTCACCGGAGGGATCATGGACGCCCTTCGCTCTTCCCCCGGCAAAGACTATATCTATGCCATCTCCGTTCAGGGCCACGGGAAATATCCCACGGAGGAAGTGCTGAAAGAGCCTAAGATCCGGGTGCTCAATGCCCCGTCCCAGGAGCTGAAATGGGCATGGGAATACTATGTGAACCAGATATATGAAATGGATGACTTCGTCAAGCAGTTGTTGGCAGAGTTGGAAAAATACGATGAAAAAGTGATCGTTGTCATGTACGGGGACCATCTTCCCGCCATCGACAACGTCCTGGAAGAGAACCTGAAGGATGGTCGAAATACCTATCAGACGGATTACGTCATCTGGAGCAACTTCAAAATGGACCACAAGAAAAAGGATTACTACGCCTATCAGCTGGGGCCGGAAGTCCTGGATCGCATCGGCATCCATAACGGCACCTTCGTTACCTACCACCAGAAACACCAAAACAGCAAGACATACATGGAAGACTTGAAGGCCCTTCAATACGACATGCTGTACGGCAAGCGGTACATCTATAAGAACGTTCCTCCGCTGAAGGGGACAAAGATGAAGATGGGCGTGGCGGACATCACCATCGAAGAAGTGGTACAGGTGGGAGAAAAGTACTATATCAAGGGAAGGAACTTTACGGAATACAGCAAAATCAACCTAGACGGGAAGATACTGGATACAGTCTATCTGGGCCCGACCATCCTTGGGTTGAAGGAAGAAGTGGACCCGAAGGATGTTTCAAAAATGAAGGTCAGCCAGGTGGAAAAGGATAACAAGATCCTCAGCACGACGGAATAAGGAGGATGAGCATGGTTGCATCTCTGGAGACGGAAAGGCTGATCCTTTCCTCCTGGTCAAGGAAGGATAGCGAGGCCCTCTATGCCTACGCAAAGAACCCCAACGTGGGACCCCATGCCGGTTGGAAACCCCATGAAAGCAGGCGGGAGTCCAAGCGGATCATCCGGCAGATCTTTCTTTCCGCCATGACCTGGAAGATCACCTGGAAGGCCACCGGGCAGATCATCGGGAACATCGGCCTGGAGGATGATCGTCATCGCCCGTCCATCGCCAGCAAGGAGATGGGCTACTCCCTGGACGAGGCGTTCTGGGGAAGAGGGGTTATGACCGAAGCGGGGGAGGCCATCATGGACTACGCTTTTTCCTCGCTGAATCTGGACATCCTCTCGGTGCAGACAGGGCTTACCAACGCTCGATCCCAAAGGGTCATTGAAAAGCTGGGATTCCAATATGAAGGAACGCTGCGACAGACCTACCGGGTCTACGACGGTTCAGTGCGGGATGCCATGGTCTACTCCATCACCCGGGAGGAATGGGAAGAAAAGAAGCGATGAATCAGTAATTCTATCCCATCATCAAGGGTACCGGTGTTTTCCACCACCTCATCGGCATATTGTTCATACAAAGGTGTCCTGACTTGGGACATCTTTTTTAGTGCTTCCATATTCGCCGAAAGGGGGCGACCTGAGCGGGCCAGACAGTGAAGAGGCCGCCGGATATAGATGATCCTGCCGTTTTGCTTGAGGGCTGCCATGTTTTCTTCACTTAATACTACTCCGCCTCCGGTGGCAATGACCCGGCCGTGTTCCTTGGCCAGCTCCGCCACTACTTCCCCTTCGATTTGACGAAAAACGGCTTCACCTTCTTCCTGGATGATGTCCTTTGGCCGGCGTCCGGTGCGCCGGGCGATCTCCAGATCCGTATCGAAAAAATCCATTTGCAGCCGGTCTGCCGCCTTTTTCCCCAAGGTGGACTTGCCACAGCCGGGCATCCCGATGAGGACCAGGTTGGTCATTTTTTCGGATAGAGCTTGGATGATTTCCTCGTTGCGGCGGCTGAAATCATCTCTTCCCGTGAAATATTCCGCCGCCTTGGTGGCCTGAGCAACCAGCATAGAAAGCCCCCCGGCATACCGGATCCCCAGCTTTTGGGCCTGGAGCATAAGACGTGTCCTTGACGGATTGTAGATTAGATCCACCACAGCATTGCAGGCGGGAAACTCCGCCAGATCCAAGGGCCGGCTCTCTACCTGAGGGTAGGTGCCCACTGGGGTGGTGTTGACGATGGCCTGGACATCCTCGGGTAGCCGGTCATAGGTGAGGGGGCCCTTTCTGGATGCCACATGGACCTCCCGTGCGCCCCTATCTGCGGCAGCAGTCAGGACCATGGAAGATGCCCCGCCGCTCCCCAGGATGAGGACCTTTTGCCCGGCAAGAGAGATCCCTTCCCGCCTGAGCATGAAGAGAAAGCCATCATAGTCGGTATTGGTCCCCCAAAGTTCCTTCCCCTTGAAGTACAGGGTATTTACTGCCCCGATCCTTTCGGCGATGGGATCCAGTCTATCGCAAAGGCTTAGGGCCTGACGCTTGTAGGGGATGGTCACATTGAGGCCCTTGTACTTCCTGGCTGTCACGAAGGAAGCCAGTTCTCCGGGAGAGAGGGGGCAGAGTTGGTAGCTGTAGGCCCCCAGAATTTCATGGATCACCCGGGAATAACTGTGACCCAGCTTTTCTCCGATCAAACCGTATTCCATGATCACAGGACCTCCGAATAGTTGCCCAGGAAAACGAAGACATCCGGCCTGCCTTCCAGCTCGCTGAGAAGATTGATCAGTGCCGGAGAATAGACGGAGGCCTCCAACTCGAAATAAAACATGAACTCGAAATCGCTGCCGGGGATGGGCCGGGATTCCAGCTTTGTCAGGTTCAGACCCTGACAGGAAAACTTGGCGATCATGTGATAGAGGGAAGAAGGCTCATGAGGCAGGGAGAGGATCAGGCCGATCTTGTGTGCCCCGGGGTAGATTTCCAACTTCTTGGAAATACAGATAAACCTGGTGTAGTTGTTGTCGCTGTCCTGGACCTCCTTTTGGAGGATATCCAGGTTGAAATTGTCTCCGCTGCTTTTGGATGCAATGGCGGCAAGATCCTTTCTTCCCGATTGGGCTACGTATTTAGCGGCTTCGGCGGTATTGTCGAAGACGGTCACCTTCACATCCTTCATGGACTTGAGGAAGGCCTCACACTGGCCCAGCGCCTGTTCATGGGATACGATTTCCTTGATGTCCGAAAGCTTGCTACCGGGAAGCCCCAGTAGATAATGGGATACGCGAAGCCTTATGCTGCGGACGATATAGAATTGTCTTTTGCGCATGAGATCATAGACTGCTCCCACCGATCCGTAGGAGCTGTTTTCCAGGGGAAGAATGCCGTAGCGACAAAGACCTTTTTCTACCGCACTGAATACACTATCGAAGGTATTGAAGTACATGATGGAAGGGACGGTAAACAACTTGTCCGCGGCGATCTGGGAATAGGAGCCCCGGATCCCCTGGCAGGCCACCGTTGCCTTTTCTGGAAACAGCTTCGGCGTCTCCTCCAAGGCCAGCTTTATTTTATCAGCCAGCTGGGAACCCTCCCTGAGATAATTGTTCTGATAGGACTTGCTCAGATCAAAAATCGTGTTGTACAAGATCCGGCCGTAGCCGTCCAGTGGCTCACCCAGCCGCTGACTGACCTCCAAGAGGATCTCTTTTTCTCTTGCCGCATTCAAAGTGGGAAGAGACTGTTTTCGCTTCTCTTTAGCGATCTCCAAGGAGATCTCCATTCTCTCTCGGAAAAGTTCAACCAGCTTGACATCGATTTCATCGATGGAATCTCTCAATTTTTCAATACTCATCATTATCCTCCATTCTCTGCCATGATGGCATCCATTAACCCCAAGGCCAGGGCCGCTTCCACCACCGGAACCGCTCTCACGGCGATGCAGGGATCGTGGCGCCCTTCCACCTTCATCTTTACATTTTCTTTCCCGGAAAGATCCACGGAATCCTGCTCCTTAGCAATGGAAGAGGTGGGCTTGAAGGCGACCTCCAAGGTGATGGGCATGCCGGTGGTGATGCCGCCCAGTATGCCTCCTGCGTGATTGGTTGCCGTAATCACGCGGCCCTCTTCCATCAAAAAGGGGTCGTTGTTTTCCGAGCCCCACATTTCCGCCGCAGAAAAGCCTGCCCCAAAGGACAGTCCCTTTACACCGGGTATGCCAAAGATGATTGGTGAAATCAGACTTTCCAGGCCGTCGTACATAGGCCCGCCGATACCGGCAGGACAGCCGGTTACCTCTGCCGAGACAATGCCCCCCAGGGAGTCTCCTTCTTCTTTTGCCTTCAAAATAGCAGGATACATTTCTTCTCCCCGGTAGCCTCCCGCAGAGGATAGTCTAGCGGAGATAGAAATTCCTTTCCTCTCCAGCAGCTGTAGGGCGATGCCCCCGGCGATGCAAAGGGGTGCAGTCATCCGCGCGGAAAAAGGCCCGCCTCCTGCCATATTGAGCCGCCCCTTGTATTTGACCCATGCACCGTAATCCGCGTGGCCAGGCCTGGGGATATTCCGGTGCTTGTCATAGTCTGAAGAGCGTCGATCCTTGTTCCTGATGATGTAGGTAATGGGATCAGTTCCTGTGAGCAGGGGAATATCATCTTCCTTTCTTGCTGTGGCGTAGGGAGAATTCCCCGGGGCCCGTCGCTTAAGGAAGGCCTGGAGCTTTTCCATATCCACCTCTTCCGGCTTGAAATCCATTCCCTCTATGGTGACGCCGATATGGTCTTCGTGGGAGCCGCCAAATATAGTGACACAGATATGCTTACCTAGGTTCGACTTCATCAATAACACCTCCCAGCCTTCGGAATTCATCAAAAAATGTGGGATAGGATTTATCCACCGCCTCTGCCCCCAAGATCGTCACCGGCCCTTGACACCTTGTGGCGGCGATGGCCATGGACATGACGATGCGGTGATCCCCGGCCCCATCCACCTCTCCTCCTTTCAAGCTGCCACCTTGAATCAGCAGGCCGTCAGGAAGGATACGGATGTCCCCACCCAGGGTGCTGATGTTATGGGCCATTACCTGAAGGCGGTCGCTTTCCTTGATCCGCAGCCTTTCCGCATTGGTGATGCGGGTGGTGCCCGGGGTGAGGGCGGCCTTTACGGCGAGGATGGGCACCAGATCGGGGATCTGGGATGCATCGATTTGCCGGTATTCCTCCCGGTCCATCCGGGAAAGCAATGGAACGATGGCCTTATCTCCTTGCTTGGACCCTTGATCCAGGCCGGTGCATGTAACCGAAGATCCCAGAGATGAAGCGGTGAGAAAGAATGCTGCGTTGGACCAGTCTCCTTCCGCCTGACGAGATCCCGGGCTGATGTAGGATTGATTTCCGGCAACGGTATAGGTACGATCGTCTACCTCTACGGATATCCCGAACTCTTCAAGGACTTGAAGGGTGAGGTCCACATAGGGTGCGGACTGTAGGGGTGTGGTCAATCGGACGTGGCCTCCGGAGGGAAGCAGGGGCAGAGCCATGAGAAGTCCGGTGATGAACTGAGAGCTGACGTTTCCCGGCAGAGAAAACTCGCCCCCCCTCATGGGTCCCGTTACAAAGAGCTTGCCTTGGGGATCTTCTCGGAAAGTGCAGCCATGGGCTTCCATCTCTTCCTTCAGCGGAGACAGAGGCCTATCCTTTAACCTTCCCTTGCGAAGGAAGGTGGCACGATGAGATCCGGTCATGACTATGGGGAGGAGAAAGCGCAAGGTCGAGCCGCTTTCTCTACAATCTAAAACCGGGTCCGGGTCCCGTAGCCGATCCAGACACTCTCGGGTGGCCAAAATGTCCTGAGAAGGAATGTCCACTTGGACGGTTTCCATGGCGCCGGCAAGAGCGGCGCAGATCAGCAGGCGATGGCCGTGGGATTTAGACGGGATGGCCGGAACTTCTCCCTGAAGCAAATGCGGCCAAATCTTAATGTTCATACAAGCCCCTTTCTATGAAGTCCATCAGGTGATCCAAAGGAATTTCCTTCAGCACGCAACTACCGATCTTTTGGGGGATCACCAAAGTGATGGACGCTCCCTTTCGCTTTTTATCCCTCAAGATGGCTTCTTCCAGCTCTCGGGAAGAGAATGGGCAGGAAAGAGGAAACCCCTGGCGCTGCAAAACTTCTTGGATGGGGGTCAGGCAGTCTTCCCTGCTCCAGCCTAAGGATAGGCTTGCCCGTGCACAAAAAACCATGCCCATGGCCACCCCGTGACCGTGGGAAATTTCGTAATTGCTGGCCTGCTCTATGGCGTGTCCCAGGGTGTGTCCAAAGTTCAGCAGTTGGCGCTTGCCCAGATCTCTTTCATCGGAGGCAACCAACTGCCCCTTGATTTTTATTGCGGAATAAACGCAGCGAAAGACCTTTTCATCGGATAGGGGAAAGGTCATTTTTGATACATCGTTAAATAGCGATGAGTCAGCAATGACAGCGCATTTGATCACTTCCGCCATGCCGTCCTGAAGGCAGGTGACAGGTAGGCTTTCCATCACAGCCCCATCAAATAGGACGAGAGATGGCTGCCAAAAAGCCCCCGCCAAGTTCTTGCCTCGGGAAAGATTGATGGCCGTCTTCCCCCCTACAGAGGCATCCACCGCAGCCAAAAAAGTGGTAGGTACTTGAACAAAGGGAATGCCGCGAAGATAAGTGGCGGCGGCAAAGCCGGTGATGTCTCCTATGATCCCTCCCCCCAAGGCCAGGAGCAGATCCGAGCGGGAAAATTCCTTTTCGGCCAGGGTCTCCCAAATGCGAGAAAGAACATCTGCACGCTTGGTCTCCTCTCCGCCGGGAAGAAAAATTTTGTGGACCTGATAGCCTTCCCGTGCCAAGGAAGCCTCAATACGCTTTCCGTAGAGGGAGAAAATGCTTTCTTCTGTGATGATGCAGACCCTTGAGGGTTCATGAATTTCTCGGCAAAGGGGCCCTGTCTGTTGAAGGAGATCCCTTCCCAGAAGCACCCGGTAAGGGTCTTTGGTTTGGATGATGATTTGGTCCATTAGAACTTCTCCTTGTCGATTTCTTCTTTTCTCAGCCTGCCGTCCTTCAATAAAGCGTGGAGTTCTTCTTTATCTCCCCCCTTTATGGCATCCCTGTACCGGGTCAGCCGTTGGATCATTCCGTCCACCTCATCTGCTAAAAAATCCGGATTATCCAGAAACAGTTCTGTCCACATTTCCTCGTTGAGCTTGGCCACCCGGGAAAGATCTCGGTAGCTCCCCGCAGAAAACCCGTGGTGGTCCATGGCAGCAGGGCTCTTGACGTAGGCGCTGGATACTACATGGGCAAGTTGTGAGGTGAAGGCGATCATCCGATCGTGCTCCTCTGGAGTAGCGATCTGAATGTTGGAAAACCCTATGGATGCACACAACCTCTTGACCTTTTCCACCACTTGGATGGGGGTTTTTTTCGCCGGTGTGAGAACCATAGAGGCGTTGTCAAAGAGGGCTCTCTTGGCATACTCAAAGCCGGCATGCTCCAGCCCGGCCATGGGATGGCCGCCCATGAAGATGAAGTTGTTTTTTTTCGCCAACTCTTCCCCCTCCCGGCAGACGGTTCTCTTCACCCCGCAGCAGTCCAGGACGATGGCGCCTTCCTTGAAGCCGGCCTGGTTTTTTCGGATGAACTCAACCGTGGCTTCCGGGTAGAGGGCGATGATCACAAGGTCGCAGTGGGGAAGCATATCCAAAGTCAGGATATCCTCCATGGCATTGACCATCTTGGCCTTCAGCATGACGGTCTCGTTGATGTCATAGCCGTAAACCTGATGATCCGTGTTTTGGTGAAGGGCCTTTGCCATGGATCCGCCGATGAGCCCCAGACCGATGACGCCGATCATTGGTCTTCCCCCTTATATGCAAATGGTCTGATTTGCTCCACCGCTTCCACCAGATGGCGGAAGGCATCGGGCTTCAGCGACTGAGGTCCGTCGCAGAGGGCATGGGCCGGATCGTTGTGGACCTCGATCATCAGACCGTCGGCTCCTGCCGCCGTTGCCGCAAGGGCCATGGGAAGAACCAAACCGGAAATTCCCGTGGCATGGCTGGGGTCTACGATGACCGGCAGATGGGTCAGGCTCTTTAGCAGGGGCACGGCAGATAGATCCAGCGTATTTCGGGTTGCCGTTTCAAAGGTGCGGATCCCCCGTTCGCAGAGGATCACATCTCCGTTACCTCCCGCCATAATATACTCGGCGCTCATGAGGAATTCCTGCAAGGTGCTGGAAAGGCCTCGCTTGAGTAGGATTGGCTTATTGAGGGTGCCCAGTTCCTTGAGCAGCTCAAAGTTCTGCATGTTCCGGGCCCCCACCTGGATCACGTCTACATGTTCAAAGAGGGGAAGATGGGAAATATCCATGACTTCAGTGACGATGGGCAGGCCTGTTCTGGCCTTTGCCTGTTCCAGAAGCCGGATACCGGTTTGCCGCATGCCTTGAAAGGCGTAGGGAGAAGTACGGGGCTTGAAGGCACCGCCTCGGTAAAGCTTGACTCCGGAAGCCTTGATCTCCTCGGCGATCCCGCAGACCTGTTCTTCGCTTTCCACCGAACACGGGCCGGCGATGATCTGGAAGTTTCCGCCGCCGATTTTCACAACCCCAACATCCTTGTTCGAGGCGGGGATGGAAATGATGGTATCCTTCGGATGAAACTTTCGATTGACGTTCTTGTAGGGCTCTTGGATTCGGGTGACGCTTTCCACGATATCCAGGGCAACGATCAGATCCGTATCCACGTTGGACGTATCCCCGATGAGGCCCATGATGGTCGTGTTCATGCCCTGGCTATAGTGGATCTTGAGCCCCATGCTCTCCAACCAAGAAGTAAGGTTGGAAAGTTGCCCTTCATCCGGATTTTCTTTCAATATGATAATCATTGCGTCCTCCTTTTACACCTTTCTTACACATCCAATGTAAACCTAAAATAAAAACCCTGCAAGTGAATCTCACTTTGCAGGGTGCTTCGTCTCCTAGTTCCAAAAAGTTTACGATTTACCTTACATCAGCAAAATTCACCTTACCCCCGGGAGTAAAGTAAAAGAAAAAATATGCTGCTGCAGTGTAATTCGTAGTCATGATAATGTTCCTTTCGGGAAATCCTTCAATGGACTCATATTAACACCTAACTTTGGTAAAGTAAAGGGAAAGTTTTTTGACCATGTCCGCCGGTATTTCCTCCAGGGATAAAGGTAAATTTAGTAATTCCGAGCAAAAAGATAGGAAATTCTTTTATAACTGCTATTATTTAAGAATTTTTTAAGCAAACTCCTTTAGACTGCAGTTGTTGAGATGCACACACCATCTCAAGAAAAAAATATCTCATCCTCTCAAAAAGCAACTCGCAAGAGTTGCTTTTTACCTTTCTTATCAGGTTTCGGCCCTAAAACCTGTATAGCATGGTGATTCGATCCCCTTCCGGCTGACCGACCCTCTGAAAGCCCAATTTTTTAAAGAAGCCCTCCGATTCAGATACTGCATCCGCTGTGATTTCAAAGAAGCCACGGGCCAGTAGGATGGTCTTTACCGCTTCAAAGAGTTCCTTGGCCGCACCCCTTCCCCGATAATCAGGATCGGTGAAACAAAGGGAGATGTGATTCTTGTTCTCCACACCCAGCACGGCCACTTCCCGATCGTCCAGGAGGTAATACCAAAGAGCATCATTTTTCAGGTGCTCATCCAGTTCCTTACAATACTTTTCCCCTTCAGCAATCTCGCCTAAGCCGCTCAAGATCAGGGCTCTCACCCTTTCCAATTGTTCTGCTCGTACTTCTCTTACCATATCCAACCCTTTCTAAAGCACCCCCAGGTGCTCCAACAAAATTTTCAAACCGATGGCGATGAGGACGATCCCACCTATCAATTCCGCCTTTGACTGGAACTTGGAGCCTAAAGCGCAGCCCATCTGCACACCGATGAAGGAAAGGATGAAGGTGGTGGCTGCGATAATAGATGCGGCGGAAAACACCTCAACTTCAAGCAGGGCGAAAGAAATTCCCACTGCCAGGGCATCGATGCTGGTGGCAACGGCCAGGGGGAACATCTCCCTGGGCCCTACGGAAGATGTAGGACATGACTCGGGATTTCGCGATTCGTGGATCATGTGGAGGCCTACCGCCAAGAGCAGTACAAAAACCACCCAGTGATCGAAATCCATGATCCATTTGGAAAAACGGATTCCCGCAAAATAGCCGATGAGAGGCATTCCTCCTTGAAAAACCCCAAAATAAAACCCCACAATGGCAGCTCGCTTTACATCCGCTTGCTGGATCGAGAGGCCCTTACATATGGACACGGCAAAGGCATCCATGGAAAGTCCGATGGCGATGATAAAGATCTCGATAATGCTCATAGAGAGAGTATATCTTTACCGGATTCCTTCGTCAAGGCAAACAAGTGGGGGCTTGTGCTCCCCTTGTCTTTCATTTCACCCTCTTCCCCTCTTTCATGATCATATCCATGTGATCCACCCCCAGATTGCGGATATCCGCCAGGGGATCGGCATCAAGGACGATCAGATCTGCCGACCTTCCCTCTTCCAGTGTGCCGGTGATGTGGCCCACCTTGAGCATTTCCGCTCCGGTCTTGGTGGCCGCCACGATGGTATCCATGGGCGAGATTCCGGCCTCCTCTACAAAGGCGATCATTTCACCGATGGCGGTGTGTCCGTAAGGGGTCAGGGAAGAAGAGAATGAGTCGGAGCCAATGGTCAGACCGATCCCTTTTTCCTTGGCTTTGCGCAGGTTGTCGTAGACCCGCTGCAGTTCTTTTTCTGCAACGGTATCTCCTTCATAACTATCGTGAAGTTCAGGCACGTAGGGGGGAGCATAGATGGTGAACCACTCCTTGAGGAACTGGATGGTAGGGCAGAAATAGATGTTCTTTTCGGCCATAATGTCCAGGGCTTCATCATTCAAGGTCTGGCCGTGGATGATCAGATGAACGCCGGCCTTCACTGAATCCAGTGCGCCCTCGTACCCTTCCGCATGTGCCCATACGGGGATCCCCACCATATTGCACTCATCCACCACTGCCCGGATCTCCTCCGCCGAGTAGTGCTGATCCAGCTTCCTGTCCCATCTCCACAGGCCGCCGCCGGTGGACCATATCTTTATGGCGTCGGGATCTTCCCGCAGCCTGCCACGAATGGCCTTGCGCAGCTCCCAGGGGCCGTCCACCCGCTCAGCCCAGGGGTGGGACTCTTCGTTGTACCACCTTGGCAGCTTGTGAGAATCGCCGTGGCCGCCGGTGCGGCAAAAGCCTTTCCCTGTGGCTACGATCCTGGGGCCTTCCATAATGCCTTTCTCGATCATGTTCCGAATGTGGATGCCGGAGACGGAAATCTCTCCCACAGTGGTCAGTCCCCGCTGCAAAGCCTGCCTCGCCTGCTCCACCGCCACAACCGTCTTCTGAATGGGATGTTCCAGTACCCATTCCGTATCGTCATCGGTAAGATTGCCGGAAAAGTGCAGATGGGTGTCGATCAGCCCGGGGATGATGGTCTTTCCCTGTACATCCATGGTCTCATATCCATGGGGGATTTCTCCACCTTCTCCGGCGTAGATGATCTTTCCCTTCTCAATCAAAAGCAAGGCGTGTTCAATGGGGGACTTTCCCGTGCCGTCAATGAGGGTGCCTCCCCATAAGGCGATTCTGGTCATATCTGCACCTCCGTGTAATGAAAACAATGTTAAGATCCAAATTATTATATCACATGAATTTCCCTCGGGGAAAGAAATTCCGCCACAAAAAGCCGTCTTCTCCGGGCCCATGGGCTGAATCATAGAGAAAAGACGGTTTCGGATTTTTGAATGATTTTATTGCCCTTTTCTACCTTCAGAGGCCGGCCTTCTTTTGGATCAAATGGAGCTCCGGGGAAGATCCCCCTCTGTTTCCCTGGAGAAAGGAAAGGACCTCAAAGCACCGGGATGGCAGGGCGGAGAGAAATTCTGTCACCCGGTTATGCTCTTCCCGGGCGCCGGGATGCCCTTTGTAGGTGATCACGGACATGACGCCCCCTTCCTCTAGCAGCTCCAGGCCTTTTTCGATCGCCCTAAGTGTAGTCTCAGGTAAGGTGGTCACGTCTTTTCTTCCCCCGGGAAGATAACCCAGGTTGAACATGATGACCCTGGGAGCTTCCCGGACATAGGTGTCCATGTTTTCGTGGGACTCCGGGTAAAGGTGAGCATCGTCCAGCACAGTCAGCAGTCGCTCCTCGGTTGCCTCCACCGCCTCCTTTTGGATATCGAATCCATAGAGGGTGCCGCGAGGGCCGATGCACTCTGCCAAAAATGCAGCATCGTTCCCGTTGCCCAAGGTGGCGTCCACCACCGTATCTCCCCGCTTGATAAATGGTGCCAGCAAGTTGTGGCACCTCCGGGTGATTGTGACTCCGAACATGTCCCCGCTGATGAGGAGCTTTTTCTTTTGGACGATCACATATATGCAGGCAAGTAAACAAAGAAGAGATATGATGCCGTAGACAGTAAAGAAGGAATGGTATAAGGAATCCATGGTAGGGTCGGCAGGCGTGCGGTGGATGATAAATAATATGCCGATGGCCAGGGCTGTAATATAATACAGTTGCGTTCGCACATCTCGAAGGGCCCTCAACTGTTTTATCAATTGGCCCTTATATCGCACCTTATATTCATATAAGTAGTATATCGCGCCGATAACTTTGATGGAGCTGTAGTAGTAAAACATTATCTCAAAGTTGCCCTTGAAATATGCCACCAATCCGATTACCAACAATAGGGCAAGGTCTATGATGGATAATTCAACTGTGAATTTCCGCTTTCTTTTCTTTTCTTCCTTCATGTAGACCTCCTCCCACATTATACCACGGGAAACACCGGCGGATGTAAAAATATGATGGAGGCTTTGTCACGTGGACGGCTCGGTGGTCGG
>JBMNVE010000016.1:0-35139 GCA_050946655.1 Anaerovoracaceae bacterium | reverse complement strand
CCACCACCCGCGGGTAAATATCCCTAGCCTCCGGGGTGCCCAGTGCTCCGTCGATGAAATCCTTTTGCATATCGATGACCAGTAAAAGCTTGTTCATATCGGTTCCTCCATACATGCTCCTATTATAGCAAATTATACCTGCTGGACAAAATCAATTTACTGTAAACGGCAAAGCTTTGAGGAGAGGGCATTCATGAGCATTATTGACAGGAAAGATGTTTACCCGTAGTTATTAACGAAAAATCGATATGTTATTTCATACAAACAATAAAAAGTACAGAGTGTAGGATGCTACACCACAAGATCGAAAAAGATGAATTATCTGACAATTGCCGGAAGAAAAGATGTTGGATATAATGAAACATAATAATTGAAGGGAAGGTAATCTTGTGGAAAGCACATGTTTGGCTGAAAATTCACCATATCCTCGCCTTATAGTTAACCTAAAGAAACTACATCATAATGTTAGCTTAGTGCTAGGCAACTGTAGAGATATGGGCATTAGTGTGTGTGGAGTCATAAAAGGATTTAACGGATTGCCGAAAGCAGTCGTGGAATTTAAGAGGGCAGGCTGCAACCAACTGGGAACCTCGCGCATGCTACAAATCAAAGAACTGCATATGGCTGGAATTGAAGCAGAATATCTTTTGCTGAGAATTCCGATGCTGACAGAGGTTGAAGATGTTGTGGAATATGCGGATATCAGCTTAAACAGCGACATAAAGGTGCTAAGAGCACTTGATAAAGCTGCTGAAAAAGCCGGCAAAAAACACGGTGTCATAATCATGGCAGATATGGGTGACCTAAGAGAGGGATTTTGGGATAAGAGAGAGCTTCTTGAATGTGCAGAAATCATTGAAAATGATTTGGGGAATCTAATATTAAAGGGCATTGGAACAAATCTAGGCTGCTATGGATCTATCAAACCAACTGTACAAAAAATGAAAGAACTTATTGTACTAGCAGAACGCGTAGAAGAACGCATCGGCAGAACTTTGGAAATAATCTCGGGCGGTGCGACAAGTTCGTATCCGTTGGTATTAGATGGTTCTATGCCAAAAAGAATAAATCACCTTCGGATCGGCGAAGGCATAATCAACAATTATGATTTACCGGAAATATGGAACTTAGAAATAACAAATATGAACCCAGACATATTTGTTCTTGAAGCGGAGGTGATTGAAGTAAAAGATAAGCCAACTCACCCAGTTGGAGAAATTTGTGTTGATTCGTTTGGATATAAGCCGGAGTACATAGATAGAGGAGTTCGGAAGCGAGCGATTCTCGGGGCAGGGAAGTTGGACTACGCTGTCAATGATAAGATATTTCCCCAGAAAGAAGGTATAGAAGTAATTGGAGCTAGTAGCGACCACATGATTGTGGATGTTGATAATAACATAGGCAATGTGCAGGTGGGGGACATAATGAAATTCAATCTCAGTTATCCATCTCTAATGTACTTGAGCAGTAGTAGGTACATTAATGTAATTTACAAGCGCGAGTAAAGCGAGGAGGAGAAAAATGAACGGACTATTAATGCTATTCAAATTATCACCGATTTTCGTGCTCAGCGGCCTTGTTGTAGGCGGTTTTGACATGCTTATGTCGGCCCCTGCGGCGTTGCTTTATGCGACCATAGTATGTTGGTTGACAACAAAAAGGAAAGTCATGGATATTCTAGAAAGCGCACTGACGAGCGTTAAAAACGCAATGATGGTTTTCTTTATTCTCATGATGGCATATGCAGTGGCAACTTTTTTCATGAGCACTGGAGTAGGTGCTAGTATCATCATCGGAGCATTGAAACTAGGAGTTAGTGGCAGAAGTGTTGCGGTAGTTGCTTTTATTGTCTCGTGTGTGCTGTCAATGGCGACAGGAACATCTTGGGGAACTTTTGCAGCCACGATACCAATTTTTATGTGGCTAGGACATATTGTAGGCGGAGACCCAATAATGACCATGTGTGCCTGCGCGGGTGGTGCTGCCTTTGGAGATAATGTAGCATTGATTTCAGACACAACGATTATGACCTGCGGTATTCAAGGTGTTGAAGTTGTCGATAGATTCAATAAACAGCTCGTGTGGTCATTATCCAATGTAGGCCTAGCAACTATACTTTTTTATGTAACCGGCCTTATTAAAGGGCTTCCGGCAGGAACGGTGGATGCATCGAATGCCATTTCAGACATTCCTGCTGATGCATGGGCAACGTTGGAAGAAGAGAGACCGGCTGCGGTTGAACTGCTCAATCAAGTATCAAGTGAAACAATTCCCTTATGGATGATGATCCCGGTAATTATCATAATTGGAATGGCGATATTTCGCCTGCCAACATTAGTATGCCTGGCAGCAGGTATAGTAAGTGCGACCCTTATGGGAGCTTTTATTGGAACTGTCGGGTCATTTGGTAATTTCCTTCAAATGCTCTATGACTCGTTTGCAGATGCGGGTAGTTGGGTTGTAATTATGGTAATGTGGGTAATATTTTTTGGAGGGGTCATGCGTGAAATGGGCGCATTTAAGCCCCTAGCGATTATGTGCATGAAACTATCAAAAAAAGTTCGGCATCTCATGTTTTGTAATGCAATCCTATGTATCATCGGTAACATGCTGTTATCAGATGATCAGGCACAAATGGCGACAATGGGTCCAGTTATTAGAGATATTGTAGATGAAGGGATTGAAGGAAGCGAGGAAGATCTTTACAACTTGAGATGTAGAAATGCGATGTACGGAGATGCCATAGGTGTATTAACGGGAGAGCTGATCCCATGGCATGTTTGCAATGTTTATTATGTAGGGTTAACCGCTGCTGTTTATCCGTTGGTAAAAATTGTATCATTTGACTTAATACCGTTGAACTTTTTTGCATGGATTTCAATTCTTTCGCTGCTAATTTTGACGCTAACTGGTGCAGACAGGTTCCTTCCTAACTTTGGAATCCCAAGAGAGCCGGCGGTGAGGCTTAAGAAAGAAGAATTCCTTAAAAAAGAGTCTATAAAGCAAGAAAACCCTAAAGCTGAAGAATTTGAAGTAAAAAAGGAAAAGACATCATCGGCAATAGCCGAAAAAGTGGAGGAAGAAAAATAAACTGTGCTATACTAATTATGATTTATTTCGATTAAGACTACAGAGGGGACGCATAATTAGGAGAAATTAGCGATGGTAACAGTGCAGGATTTAATGGCGGATACGATTTTTGATGGGTTCCGGCTTGTGGCTGGGCGGTATGGTTTGTCCAACGAAGTAAGCGGGACTGGAATTTTTGACTGGGAAGAACCTCGCGATGTTGCCATGACATTTACAAAAGGTGAATTTGTCATTACAACACTTAGTGATGCAAAGCATCATCCGAAAGATATTTTTCGAAGAGTGAAGGCGCTTATCGAGATACAAGCATCGGCTATCTGTATAAAGACAGTATACTTTAAGAGTGTTTCCAGGGAAGTGGTCGCCCTAGCAAACAAAAACAATATTCCTGTCTTTCTCTTTGAGGACACATATATTGATGATATCATATTCGCAGTTAGAAATGCTCTTCAGGGTGGTGATAGCAAAGACGCTGTATCCAAGGAAGTGGAGGAAATTTTGTGGAGTGAGAAGGTCTCACCTGAAGTCTCGGAAAAAACAATTCGTAGAATCAGTCCGTTTATATATGAGCACTTCATATGCATATATGCAACACCAAGGTATCAAAAGGATCGGCGTGTGGGAAAACTGATAGACAACCAATACGAAAAATCTGTAAAATTTTTCCATGAACGCCATGCAGATACAGAAAAGGAATTCTTAGTGGCATTATGTTTAAGAGGGGCACTGTTGATAATATGCTCAAGAAAGCAGCCAAAAGTTGAAGGGGAATTATATGCTTTGGCAGATGAAATAATATCTGAACTTAGCCTAGGAGGAAAGTTATATATCGGAATAAGCGGTGCCCACGATAAGCGTAGTGAATTTGCATCTGCGCTCAAGGAAAGTATGTACGCAAATATATCTGCCACGGTGGACCGTGAAATGGTTTTAACATACCGCGAGCTAGGGACTGACGCTTTACTGATTCCTATTTGCAATCATAACTGGATTAGAAGCTCTTATGAGTCAGACATTGGTAAACTTAGGCAATATGACCAAAAACATAATGCTAAATTAGTAGATACTCTTCTTACGTATGCAGAAAGTGCCGGAGTTGTATCTCTAACAGCGACAAAAATGTTGCGGCATGAGAATACAATAAGAAAGAGATTGGCGAGGATCCAGGAATTACTGGGGATAGAGGATCAAGAGGACGCATATGTTCATATGTATCTTTTGGCGAGATTTTATCGAATCTTACAGGTCATGCTAAATTGATATGCATCGCAATGATGAATGCTTGGAGATAAATAAGGATGAAGAATGGTGAAACTGACGGAATGGATGATTAGAATAAACGAGTACAATGCACATGAGCAAGGCTCCGAAGGAAGAGAAAAATGAGCAAAACAGAACTCAGGCTGGCCATCCTGGGATTCGGCAATGCGGGTCGGGCCTTTGCCCGCCTTCTGCTGGAGAAACAGGGAGAAGTGGAGGCCAAGTACGGAATAGCTATTCGGGTAGTTGCTATTGCCACGAAAAGCAGAGGCTCCTTGGTAAACCCTTCGGGCGTCGACCTTGAAAAGGCCTGCCGGGACATAGAGGAGTTGGGCAGATTTGATGAGGAGCAAACAGGTTATTGTCAGCGCACTGCCATGGATATCGTGGAGGAAGTGGCCTATGATGTTCTTTTTGAACTGACTCCCCTTGATATCTTCTCGGGGCAACCGGCCATTGCCCACATTGAGAAAGCCTTTCTCAGAGGAGCCCACGCCATCAGCGCCAACAAAGGCCCGATTGCTTGGGACTACGCTAGACTTCGCAGCCTGGCTGCGGAGCAAGGATGCCTATTCTTTTTTGAAACGGCAGTCATGGATGGAACGCCCATCTTCAATCTAGCGGAGGATGCGCTGAAATTTTGCAAGGTGACAGAGGTAAAGGGTATTCTCAACAGTACCACAAATTACGTTTTGGAAGAGCTGGCAAAGGGAGAAGATTATGATAAGGTGATTGAAGAAGGAAAGCGAAGAGGATTTATCGAGGCCGACCCGGCCATGGATATTGAGGGCTACGATGCGGCGGCGAAAACCACTGCCCTTCTCAATGTGCTCATGGATGCCGGGATCACGCCCTTGGATATCGATAGAAAGGGAATCGAAGAGATTCGTGTAGAGGACATCAAGAAGGCTGAAGAAAAGGGGATGACAATCAAACTCATGTGCAATGGGAAGATTGAAGACGGAAAAGTGAAGGGTGCGGTAAGACCGGAGGAGATTCCAAAGACTGAACTGCTGGCCACCATAGACGGCACATCTTCGGCATTATCCATCACCACGGATTTAATGGGGACGGTTTCCATCATTGAACATGCGCCGGAGATTGAACAGACGGCATATGGTATATTCAGCGATCTTGTGCGGGTTCTGGAGCATAGACCCGAACCCCCACATAAGTAAAAGGAGGAAAGTATATGAAGAAGTTTCAATTCGACATCGATTACGTGAGGATGCAGTTTCCGGCTTTATCCAGAACGGTCAACGGCTACCCCGCGGCGTTTCTGGATGGCCCCGGAGGCACACAGGTCCCTAAAAGGGTAGTGGATAAAATCAATGATTACCTATACTATCACAACGCCAATGCCGGGGGAGTCTACGCCACCTCCATGGAAAGTGACGGGCTTTACTTAGCGGCAAAGGAAGCTTATGCGGACTTTTTCAACTGCTCCGCCGATGAGGTGGCCTTCGGCGAAAACACTTCCACAAACAACTTCAAAGTCGCCTTTGGGCTGCTCCAGTCCATGGAGCCGGGAGATGAGGTCATTATCACAGAGATAGACCATGAAGGCAATCGTTCTCCCTGGAGGACCTTGGAGGATTTCGGAATCGTGGTGAAAAATGTAGCGGTGGATCCCGATACGGCAACGCTTCGCTTTTCGGATTTTGAGCAGAAGATTTCCGAGAAGACAAAGGTAGTCGCAATCAACTGGGCCGCCAATGCCTGCGGCACCATTACCGATGTAAAGAAATATGTAGATGTGGCACATGGGTACGGTGCTATCGTCGTGGTGGATGCGGTCCACTATGCTCCCCATAAGGTCATCGATGTGAGAGAGGTGGGGATGGATATTCTTCACTGTTCTTCCTACAAGTTCTTTGGCCCGCACCTTGGAATCACTTATGTGAAAAAGGAGTTGGGGGACAAGATAAAATCCATCAGAGTTATGGCCAACGACAACACGGAAATGCCTTGGAAGTTTGAGACCGGAACCCCGTCAAAGGAAGCTGCCTGCGGAGCGGCGGAAGCGGTGGAGTTTATTGCTGATATCGGAAAGCGACACAGGGAGTATTTTCTGAAGGAAATGGAAGCCTTATCGGGTGCTTCCGAGAGAAGGAAAAATATCGTTGCGGGGATGATGGCTATTGATGCCTATGAGGAGCCCCTTGCCAAGAAGCTTCGAGAGGGAGTTTCGGCCATGCCGGGGGTGAAGGTTTACGGACCTCCGGAAGGAAGTGAGCGAACATCAACGGTGAGCTTCCTTGTGGAAGGGCATCACACCAATGAAGTGGCCAAGTTCCTGGCGGAAAGGGGGTTCTTCACTTGGGACGGAGATTACTACGCCATTGAGATCATCAACCATGTTTGGGGGCTTGAAGATGAAGGCGGCCTGTTGCGGGTGGGCTTCGCACCCTACAATCTGGAAAGCGAGGTGGACCGCTTCCTCGATGCCATGAAAGAGTTCACATCCAAGTAAAGAAATAACCGGATCCGGCTCAGCGCTCAGCGCGAGAGCCGGATTTTTAAGTGGGGACATGCTGTGACGGGATGGATCGTGAAATTTATCTTCCCGGTTGTGGAAGGGTGATGTTCGTGTTATGATTCATAGATGAATAGGAGGTATATCTAAATGAATAAAGAAGAGGTGGATATTCTTTTACGGGAGAACGTAGACATTATTTTAGACGCCATGCATGAAGAGTTGCTCATCGCTGATAATCAGGGGGTAGTATTGAAAGTCAACCCTACCTTTGAACAGGTGTACGGAATCAGCATTGAAGAGGCCACCGGCAGCACAGTATTTCAGCTGGAAGAGGATGGATACTTCGCTCCCTCTATTGTCGCTTTGGTCTTGCGCAGAAAGTCGGAAGTGACCATGCCCCAAAAGACCAGGAGGGGGGAAGACATTCTGGTCACGGCAATCCCCATCTTTGATGAAGAGAAAAACATAAAGTTTGTGGTGAGCTTTTCTCGGGACATTACGGAAATCACCCGTCTCCAGGCTCGCTTTTGTCAACTGAACAACAAGGTGGAAAAATATGAGCGAGAGATTCAGCGGCTGCGAAAAAAGGCAAACGGGGAGCAGAAGATTCTCAGTGAGTCTCCGGAAATGGAGGAAATCATGGCCACCATCAATCAGGTGGCGGATTTTGATGTGAACGTACTGTTGCTGGGTGCTTCCGGTGTGGGCAAGACCATGCTGGCCAGAGAGATCCATAAGAGGAGCAGGAGGTGCTGCGGGCCCTTTGTGGATATTAACTGTGCAGCGATCCCCGACACCTTGCTGGAAAGTGAACTTTTCGGGTACGAAGAGGGAGCCTTTACCGGGGCAGGGAAAGGTGGAAAGAAAGGGCTGGTGGAAATGGCGGAAGGCGGTACCTTGTTGCTGGATGAAATTTCCGAAATGCCCATGACGCTCCAGGCGAAGTTGCTGAAGACCATTCAGGATAAAGAGATCGTGCGCGTGGGCGGCACCAAGACGGTGGCGGTGGACTTTCGCCTCCTAACCGCTACCAATAAGGATCTGGAGCAAATGGTGGATGAAGGTTCCTTCCGAAGGGACCTATACTACCGCCTAAACGTGGTCAGTTTAAATATTCCGACCCTCAAGGAGCGACAGAAAGATATCGTTCCCTTGAGCCAATTCTTCCTGAAAGAATTCAACGAAAAGTACGACAAGGAGAAGGAATTTCACCCCAATGCGTTAGAGGCGTTCATGGAGTACCATTGGCCCGGGAATGTCAGGCAGTTGGCCAATGTGATCGAAAGAGTGGCAGTCACAACAAATGAAAATATTCTGACCTGCCAGATGCTCCCGCCTTCTTTGACCTGTTCGGAGAAATCAAAAAAGGATGTGGAGGGCGATCTGACATTGGCCTTAGAAGCCTTTGAGGGAGAAATCATTCGGGGAGCCTATGAGAAGTACAAAAGTTCCACGGAAGTGGGAAAAGCCCTCAACATCAGCCAGCCCACCGCATACCGTAAGATCAAAAAATATGTGGACGGAGAAGAAGGTATTCAGAAGTGAATGCCAATGCAACGGATTTTTTGAAAGAGTGATGAAATAGCTGTGATTCACAGGACCGAATTGTTGGCATGATAATTGCTTAAACATAAAGGTAAAGATATTCCGTATTAAAATATGAAGGGAGAAATCAATGGATGTGAGTATTGCCTGTGTGCAGATGCAGTCTGAGTTGGGAAAAAAAACAAATAATATTGACAAAATGATAAAAACAATTGAAATAATAATGCAGGAAAAAAGTGTAGACCTTGTTGTTTTTCCTGAACTTGCTGTGACAGGATATGAATGCGGAGAAATGTACGAATCTATGGCGGAGCCTTTTCCTTCGGGGGAATCCATCGATAAAATGTCTGAAGTCGCAAAAAAATTTGGAATACATATAGTGTTTGGATTTTTGGAAGAAGTCCTAGAGGATAGCAAAAAAAGGATATATAACAGTGCGGCCTTAATTGATGATCAGGGAAAACCACTTGGAAGCTATAGAAAATCTCATCTAGTGGAAGGGGAAGAAACATTTTATTTAAAGAAGGGATCCAACTATCAGGTTTATGACACCAAAATAGGAAAAATTGGGATCATGATTTGCTGGGATTCTGCATTCCCCGAAGTTGCAAGGATTTTGGCATTAAAGGGTGCTGAAATTATCGCAGTACCGGCGGCCTGGGAAGAACCAAACGGCGGTGACTGGGATATCGTCCATGCTGCAAGGTCCTTTGATAATGTAGTATATATTGCGGCGGTAAATCATGTAGGCAAAGATAGAAATTTGCGCTTTTTTGGAAAAAGCAAGATTGTTGGTCCGATTGGGCGGTCGATTGTTGAAGCGGGCGATGGAGAAGAGGTAATCGTGGGAGCCGTTGACTTGGATATACTGCCTGATTTAAGAAATGGATACTATGCATTATTAAAAGACAGAAATCCTGAAACATATGAGGAATTGATCCGGAAGGACTTTTAACTCAGTTAAGGTTGCAATATCGTGTGCAGTTATTAATACAAGCCTTAAGAAAAGACTGGTTTACATGAAGGAGGTCGAGGATGAAAAAGGAAGTGTTTAATGGCAAAGGAATTGTAAAAGCAGCGATTGCACAAATTGCACCCGTTTTTATGGACAAAGGAAAGACTATCGACAAAGCGATTAAATATATTTTAGAAGCTGGAAGAGGAAACGCAGATATTATTGCGTTTCCTGAGTCGTTTATTCCAGCCTTTCCATATTGGCAAGAAGGGCCTAATGATCCGATAGATGCTTTTGCAGAAGTTAATTTGGCCTTTCAAGATAATGCCGTAGTAGTTGGGTCCAAAGACACAGAAGTGATTGGGTGAGCGGCGAGAGAAGCCAACATCAATGTTGTCATGGGATGTACGGAGCTGGATGATAGGCCAGGCTCTAGAACGCTATACAACAGTATGATATTTTTTGATCGAAAAGGAGAAATCGTTGGAAAGCATCGTAAAGTAGTGCCTACCAATACCGAAAGATGTTTTCATGGAATGGGGCAAGGCGGAGAAAACCTTATGGTTAAGAACATGGATATTGGAAGAGTGGGAGGCCTAGTGTGTTGGGAAAACCACATGATTTTGATGAGGGGGATTTTGGCTTGTCAAGGAGAAGAAATCCATATTGCAAGTTGGCCGGGAACTTTCTCTGGAATGCCGGTAGGGGAGATGACGGTCGTTGATGAAGAAAAGAAAAACCCTAAAAGCTACAATACAAGCGATATCGAGCCAGCTATCAGATGTCATGGTTTTGAGACACAAGGATTTGTGCTAAGCGCTTGCGCAATCATGCCAAAACATCTAGTGCCGGACACTTTTCCATACAAGGAAAAAACCAATTGGGACTGGGCAAATGGGGGGAGCTCCATTGTCGATCCATTCGGGTGCTATATTGTGGAGCCAATATATGATGAAGAAACATTGATTACTGCTGATTTAGATGCAAGTTTAATCAAATTGGCAAAACATTCATTTGATGCAATGGGCCACTATTCTCGACCTGATTTGGTGAAATTACTGTTTAAAGATGTAGAGGATGACTACTTAGTTAAGATGAGTGACTTTAACTTCTCAAGGAAAATGTAATATTTCTTGCGATTATACGGATTTGTTCCATCGTTAACAGCCTGCTGCTATGAAAACTAACAGCAGGCTGTTATTAAGATTATCGGGAAAACAAATGGCTATTTTAACGCTAGATGGAATTGTCTTCAAATACCATAAGCGGCTTCCAAGATGCTGAGATAGCCTTCCTTATTTATTTCCCTACCATTATCATCGGACAGAGCATTTTTTGAAGAGCGTTCGGCAATCAGCGCAAAATCATCAGAAGATATATAGCCTAAGTCTTTCATGGTTGGTATGTTCAGACGTGCATTTAGCGATTTGATGTAATCAATTCCTGCCTTGGCGTGCTCTTCTAGGGTCTTGCTACCTTTTTCAACACCCAAATAGGATGCGATCTCAGAATGTTTTTCAGGCATAGTGACTGCGTTGTATTCCATAACGAAGGGAAGGAATATTGAGTTGGCAATTCCGTGTGGGGTATCATATTTTCCACCTACTGTTTCAGAGATTGCATGTACGGCACCAACGTTTGAATTGATGAAAGCAATCCCAGCCATCAGGCTCGCAATCATCATGTTGGATCGAGCTATAGCGTTGGAGGGGTCTTTGAAGGCGTCCTCCAGATTTTCTGATATTAGCCTGATTGCATGGAGAGCATAGCCGTCTGTCAAAGGATGTGCTAACTTCGATGTATATGCTTCGATAGCATGAGTCAATGCATCCACTCCTGTTGAGGCGGTTAGGGATGCAGGGAGAGTAAAAGTGAGTTCGGGATCCACGATAGCAACTTTTGGCACCAAATTCTCAGGATCGAACATACTCATTTTGTATTCTCTCTCCTTGTCAGTAATCACTGCACAGAAGGTTACTTCGCTACCAGTCCCTGATGTAGTGGGGACGCAAATCACGGGAAGCATTTCCTTATCAAGCAATTTCCAATCCCATTTTTTTGTTGGGCCCCCATTTGTCACCACGAGAGCCGCTGCCTTTGCTGTGTCCATTGCACTGCCGCCACCTAGACCAATAATTATATCTGCTCCTGCTTCCTCGGCAATTTTTGCGGCTTTATCGCAGTCCTCATCTCGGGGGTTTGGCTTTATTTGGTCAAAAATCATGTATGAAATATTTTTTTCGGTAAGGGCTTTAGTCGCTTTTTCTAAAATCCCTGCTTGAATAACCCCCTGATCGCACAGAATCATTGCCTTTTTCCCATATTTCTCAGCTTCGGATCCCAATTCGGAAATAGCCCCAAGGCCAAATATTACTTTTGTTTTATGATTGTATTCGGCAAACATACTTTCCTTCCTTTCATTATTATTTTAAATATCCTTCAATAGTTTCCTTTCCCTTTTGATATCACAAAGAATTTTGTAGCTATATAGTAGAGGGCTGCAGTAAAAATAAATGAAAATCCTGTGGCGGTGATATACGAGAAAAGTGGATTGTTCGGCACTAATGTTAGGGGATTCAGGAAGGCAATATAGGATGCCATGCCTAAAACAAACACAAGCACCGTGACCCAATTTACGCCATTCCAATAGTAGTAGCCGGAAGTTTCCGACCTGTTATAGATATCTCTTAAGCTAATATTCTGCTTTCTAAGCAAAAAATAATCTATTAAGTATATTGCGGATAGTGGTGCGTATAACGTGCAAGCAAATGCAAGCAGGATATAGAAATTATTGTATAGCTGATTTGGCCAAAATAATAACACTAGTACGGGCAAGAAGAATATCCCGGTTGTTTTCACCCAACTCTGCTTCATAAAAAAGTGCACTTGCTTTAACCCAAGGCAGAAGTTGTAGGAAACGACAGTGTTAGCTGCTAAGTTTGCAAAGCAGATAAAGCCTAAAGCTGCAATCCCGAGTGCCGGTCCAGCAAGAGGAACCATCCATTCTGTTGGGTCGGTGCTGTTTAGTACTAGCGCAGTGCTAACACCAATCATTGTTCCAAAGGTTGCGGCGCCTACAAGGCCAATCAAATTGGGCCAATAGGATGCCCTTGCATTTTTCGTGATTCTTGCCAGCCCTCCCATATTGGGAAGCCAAGAGAAACCCGCACCAAGATTAAGTTCAAAGGCAATCATGAAATTAAGCCATTTATTATCAAAAGGAACAATTGGATTTGCCGACATGATTTCAGAAAATCCGACGGAATTATTCAATATTACAATCATTACAACCATTACGACAAATAAGCAAGGTGCAATAATTCGATTCATTAATCTCATTAAGCCGGGCCCTTTACATACGATTGCCCAACAGATAAAAACAGAAACTATGCCCATTATTGTTACAAACCATGTATTTGAAAACTTTATTCCAAACACCGCGGTTACCACGTTCATCACGGCTCTTCCGAACATAATAGAGAGTATTGCTACCCATGCAACTTGTACAATCGTGATTATCCCTAGAATAATTACATTCCCTTTGCTCCCAAAGAAGCTTCTAAATCCTGTGTAAATGTCAAACCCATACTTGGATGATGGTGTGGTGGTAGCTGCCGCCATTATTAACACGGCGATTAAATTACCAGCGAACGTAGCAATGAGAGCTTCTTTGAAATTAACAAACATTGCGATGTTACCACCAATAAGAAATGCCCACGTAGCTATTGCAAAACTAACATTAGTGTATGTGTAATCTAGGAATCCCCAAATTCGCTCATGTTTCAGAACCGGGAGTAGTCCGAATTGGGCTTCTTTGTTTTGGCTGGATTCCACAGCTTTGTTTTCAGACATTGTTTGCTTTCACATAATCAAGTAAAATGATTATGTACTCCTTTCTTGTTTTGTGACAGATATGCCCATTTTTTATATCAAATAATCGCTAGTGCTGAGAAAAATACCAAGCCTATACCAAGAGCAATCAGTGCCAAAGCGAAATAGAGATCAACCTTTTTCAAGGTTGGAACAAGACTCCCGTGGACATCCAACTCGTCTTCGGCCTGTGAAATCCTATCGAAGAGATCTTCCTCAAATTCGCTCAACAACCCTGTTCTTCCTTGAAGTTCGTCTTTTATTTCATTTACATTACCCATTCAAACTCAACTCCTTTCATTTATTGTAATAGTGTTACCTTTTGCCGTCTCTTTTTTGAATTGCGAGGACTGATATAGTTTCATGTATTAAATTGGCGGCCATGTAGGCGGTAACGCCAGCTGGGTCTATTGCCGGAAGAACTTCCACCATGTCCATTGCAATAATATTCATATCCTTAAGGCCTTGTATCAAAAGCATTCCTTCTCGGCCTGAAAAGCCGCCAACTTCAATAGTCCCGGTTCCAGGGGCCATAGATGGGTCGATAAAATCGATATCAAAAGAAAGGAATACCTTTGCATTTTTGACTCGAGAGCAAATTCTATTGATGCCTTCTTTGATGCCTATTTCGTGGAGATCGTTTGCTGTAATTACTTCGAACCCTAAATCTTTCGAACCCTGAATATCCTCCGGCCCATATTGAGAGCCTCGTATGCCCACTTGGATGGAATGAGTCGTGTCAATGAGTCCCTCTTCACACGCTCTTCTGAATGGAGTTCCATGGGTATATTTCATTCCCCAATAGTTATCCCAAGTGTCAAGATGAGAGTCAAAATGAACAAGGGCGACAGGGCCATGTTTTTTCGCAACGGCTCTAAGCTCGCCTAACGTTATTGAGTGGTCACCACCTAAGGTGATAGGCACTACTCCTGCATCAATAAGGGGGCGAAGCCCTTCTTCAATTCTTTGATATGTCTCGTGAATGTAGCCTGGGATAATATCAATATCACCATAGTCAATACAAGATAAGTAGTCAAAGATATTCACCTCCAAGTTCATACTGTAGTTTCTCATAAGGGTAGAAGCCTCTCTAATAGCAGAAGGGCCAAATCTGGCGCCGCTCTTATAGCTAGCTCCTGTGTCGAATGCAGCACCAACAATGGCTACATCAACCCCTTCAATGTCCTTTACATTAGGCAATCTCATAAAAGTTTTTATTCCGGCAAATCTAGGTCCTGTAATTTTAGGTGGCTGATACTTTAACATTAATAATATACCTCCGTAGTCATCTAAAATAGATATTAGTAGTTGCTGATTATATAGAAGTGGAATGCAAATTGTATGCCAAAAGAAATCGTTAGTTTTTCAACCTTTTTTCTGCAGGATTCTGTCTACAAAAGTGATTTATGCTTCAACTATGAATAGAGTTTGTTTCAGAAGCAGAAATTTGTTGAAATAGTATACAAGCTCGCAACGGTTTATTATTCTATATTGAATTAAAAATAATTCAATATAGAATAAATTGTCCCAATATTATGTGAGGGTACTAAAAATACAACAATGTAAACTTATGGACCCCATTGGTTTTCTCGCAAACATGTATAATACATTGATGATGGTTGTGGGAAGTGCCTAATTATCACTTAAAGAAAGTACCTGCAAATATACTTGGGGGGAGCAATGCCGGCAGTGTGATGTCCTTATTACTATAAAAAGCAAATAAGATAAAATACATGTTTACGCCTGTGAACAGAAAATAGCTTTCGAATTTTCATAAGACAGCTTAAAGGGAAATCTATCGCTTTAATGGTATCAAATGAACCTGAAAGTTTTTTGCAGGCGCATTGAGGTGTTACAGAACCAGGAAGAGATGAGAACTATAAATAATATCGGTAGTCCTCCCCTAGCACATATATTATCGGGGCACTATAAAAAAGAAGAGGTTAATTCTTACAGAAGAACTCTGGATCTAGAAAAATTTGTCAGCCTAAGGAAACTCCGATGTTGAAAAGGAATTATTGCTATGCTATGATAGTAAAGCGATGTACTCCCGTAGCTCAGTGGATAGAGCGTCGGTTTCCTAAACCGTGCGTCGGAGGTTCAACTCCTCTCGGGAGTGCCACGGATAAACCGTTAGATATCAACACTTGTTGAAGATGGCGGTTTATTATTTTGCGATTTTTTCCACGCAGTCATTCCTCCGTAAAGGCTGTTGGCACGTGTTAAGCGTGTCACTAGGGGTGCTGGAAGTATCTAAGCCGGTATCTGGAAAGCTTTACAATGACAGGCCATGTCGTCCATAGGCATCGTGCCTCTTTCATATTCCATCAACAAAAAAGGCCATCTCATCTGAGGTGGTCTCTTTGTTTGCGTTATATCAAATGTTGGGGTGGGCTTGTCCCCTCTAGATTCGGTGATAGGCAAAAAGAGAGCCGAAGAAAAATGTGTAATTTAATATGTTAGATCAGAGGATTCTTTTCGTACATCCCACCAGTTGTGATAGAGTGTTTTTTTGTGTGCCGAAATATAGGCCATGATCAGAGGCTGTCGAAGCAACTACAATTTGGCAATGCCAAATCACTCTAAACGGTAAACATATATCAAAAAAGAGATATACTTATTTGAGGAATTATTATGCCTGATGGTTGCATCAGGTACGGAGAGGAGGAGAAAATGAAAAGGAGAAACGTTAAATCTTTTAGCATCCTACTCGTGTTGTTCATGGTGATCAGCATGGTGTCAGCAGGACTACCATTGACGGTGAATGCCACCGAGGGAACCCCAGGTGAACCGGCTGCACCAAGAGGGCAAGAAACCTACACCATGAATGTGTCCTTTGACCTAAAAGGTGGCGATTGGAAACCAGGAGAAAAAATTGCACCTTATCCCCTGACTGAAGAACGCGGCACCGACGTTAACCCAGATCTCTATAAGGGCAAAGGGATTAGCCCGTTAAAAGAAGGTTATACTTTTGTGGGGTGGAACGTTCGTTTGGAAGATATGACCGGAGGTACCCTCATCGAAACTAGCATTTGGGCGTTTGGTTATAGCGGAATTAGGGATCCTAACGGTGAATTACCTGATGAGTCGAACCTGATATTCACTGCCGTATGGAAACAGCAAACAGATATAAAATCCAATGCTGTCATGCATGTAAATCACGATCTTGACGGTGGTGCATGGAAGCCGGGGGAAGAAATCGATAATTATGATATTCCCTTTAGAAAAGGGGAATACATCCCTGCCAGCAAGTTTCTGCATGAGAGCAGAACGCCGGAACGAGAAGGCTATACTTTTGCATCTTGGAAATATAAATTAACAGGAGCGGAAGGAGCGGGTTCTATTGAAGGGGGGTGGCCTACTGGTATGGGTTGGCCCACCCTAACTAACGACCCTGACAAATCTACGATGTTACTTACTGCCGTATGGAAACGAGCGGATGCGCCGGAAACCTACACCGCCCATATAATCTATGACCTAAAAGGTGGAGATTGGAAGGATGGAGAAAAAATCGATCCTTACGACATCACTAAAAATCGAGGTGAAGACATCGAACCGAGTGAGTTTAAAGGTAAAGGAACTGTTCCGGTGAAAGAGGGGTATACCTTTGTTGGGTGGACCTTCCACATGGAACTAATGGACGGGACAGTTCGCCAGACCAGTGGAGATGATCTCTGGATTTTTGATGAATATGATTATGAGTACGGTGAAAATACTCCTAGTGAATTTAAAATAATCTTTACCGCTGTATGGGATTCAGCAAAAACGCCTAAGGAAGAGCCCACGAAAGCAGAACCCGGAAAGGTAATCCCCAAGACGCCCAAGACGCCCAAGACAGGAGATAACTCCCCACTGGCACTTGCTACTTTGCTGCTTATCTCAGCCGGAGCTGCAACCATAGGGGTCACTCGTAAAAGCTATTTGAACAAGTAAATAGAACCTGGAGATTCAAAGGGGGAGTAAATGGTGCACTATATCCCCCTCTCTATTAAAGGCCCTTCTGTTCACACATTGCAGGGGGCCTTTTGTTTTACCATTATTGTCCCAAACACACATACTCCCAATGCACAAAGCCTACCTCATCCCATAGAAAAGCCCCTTCCGCTATAACGATGGAAGGGGCTTTTCGTGTTGAGAGGGATGGTTTCGCTGTAGTGTTCACAGTCAGTATAACCTAATGTTTCCTTAGATACATCACAAAAACCGATTTGGCATTGCCAGATGGGGGGGCGGGAGGTTAGGTTGCCGGAAATGCTGTCAAAATGTGAAAAATAAGGAGGAATTGTCAGCATCGTTCAAGGGGAAGACGGGGAGTATGAATGGTTATAAGGGTTTTGGCATAACCATGAGGCTGCAAAAGACGGAAATGTCATCTAATAATCTTCCCCCGGTAATGGTAGAGAAGAGAAGAAAAATAAGGGGAAAAAGCATGAATTAGTCAAGGTTAACGTTGGCAGAAAAGCAAAAAAACACCCAAATGTCAGCATTATGGGCGACGGTGAGAGGAGAACCCGAAAAATGAAGATGCATGCTTATTCGTCCCGGCATGCTATGGGAAGAAAACAAAAAAGCCTGCAGTGAGCGGCACTGCAGGCTTTCAGACTACAAATATTAAAGGATTTGGCCACAGGAGCCCACCGGGACCTTGGCGTCGATAGCCTGGATGATCGCCTCCGTTTCTTCCTTATGGAACCAGCTGCAAAGTTCGATGAAGTTGATCCCTTCGTCAACCAGTTCCTTTGCGGCTGCCTTGGCCCCATCCAAATCCTTGATCAACCGAACATGGGTGTTGCAGGCCCGGCTTTCCAGGAGCAGAGGCTGGGTCGTTTCAACGCCCCGTGTGATGGCGATGATACCGTATTCTTTCATGGACGGCAGTGCATCCAACTTGGCTAACTCTTCGGGGAAGTAATCGGCATGGGTGATCCTCATGTCCCCAGTGATATATTCTGAAAATCTTTCCAGGTCCTCATCGTCAAAGTCGCCGCAAAAATCGATAAGATCATAGCCCTCACGGTCATACTTCTTAACCAGCCTATCAGCCATCTCCGGAGAGCTGACACCGATGACCAAGGTAGTACTTTCCTCATTTTCGTAAGAAGCCGCATAGGTGTCCGGCGTTGCCCCGGGGATGTTGGCGATAAATACGTACTTAAACATTTCTCCTCCCAATAGTTAAAAAACCCAACAAAACAACAACTATCGATTGAGGCTACTATATCATATGATCGGAGATTTTTCCACCTTACATCCGGGGCGGATTTACCTTTAGCGACCGGCCCGGAATTCCCATCAGCAACTTCGCAGTTTGTATATCAACAATGATTTTGATAGAATACAGCCATGGATAAAACAGATGCGCCTTCTGAAGGGAGAAGCGAGATGAAGCAGATAGAGACCCAAGACCTGATAATCAGAGACTCCGTGTGGGAAGACTTGGAGCTGTTCTTTGGGTGGGAAAGGCTGCCCCAGGTGACGGACTTTCTCAGTATAGGAGAAAATCAATCCTTTGAAGAAGTCGTCCGAACGTACATCCATGATGATGAAAACCCCAAGCAGAGGCAGTACACCATATGCCTGAAGGAAGATGGGGGCCCCGTGGATGGACGCCCTATCGGCAGAGTGGTCCTGGGAGATCTGGAGGAAGGCTGGAAGGTAGAAATATGGCGGATATACATCGGCGATTTGGCCCAGAGAGGAAAGGGTCTGGGAAGACAGACCCTGGAGGCCATGCTTAAGCTGTGCTTTGGCAAGCTTGGGCTGAAGAGGGTCTATCTGGATCACTATACCGGAAACCCTGCGGGAGAACTGTACAAAAGCCTTGGTTTTCAATATGAAGGAGTTCTTCGGGGAAATTGCATGAAAAATGGCGAACTGTACGATGTCCACCTGATGTCCATGATGCGAGACGAATATATCGCCCTCTACGGAAGGGAGGATGGCTAAGCATGAAGAAGAAGGAAGAGAAAACAAATGCCGTCCGGATCCTGGAGCAACAAGGGCTTTCCTTTGAGACACATAATTATGCGGATTCGGGAGCGGTCAGTGGCGTGGAAGTGGCCGCAGCCCTGGGCCAGGATCCCGGTAGGCTATACAAGACCCTTGTGACCGTAGGAAAATCCGGCACCCACTATGTTTTCTTGGTTCCGGCCAGCGGGGAACTGGAGCCAAAAAAAGCCGCCCGTGCTGTGGGGGAGAAGAGCATCCAAATGGTGAAAGGGAAAGAGCTGCTGCCCCTCACCGGATACGTCCACGGCGGTTGTTCTCCCGTGGGGATGAAGAAGCAGTTCCAAACCATCATAGATCAAAGCGGGCAGGCCCATTCGTCGATTTTTATCAGCGGGGGCAAGATCGGCCATCAGATCCAGATATCCTTGGATGAGCTGGCAAAGGCAGTTCCCTTTCGGTTGGCGGATATCAGCCAGCCGGCGGAGTAGGGAGGGAAACCTTGGTTGCCTTGAAAGGTTTTTTGTACCATAATAGGAGAGGTAAAAGGAGAAAACAATGAAAGCAACCATCCTCGTCGTGGATGACGAGAAAGAAATCGTGGACTTGGTGGATGTCTATCTCACCAATGAAAACTTCAACGTGGTCAAAGCCCTGGATGGCCGGTCAGCCCTAGCGGCACTGGAAAACCGGCCGGTGGACATGGCCATCTTAGATGTGATGCTACCGGATATCGATGGCTTTGCATTGTGCCAAAAAATACGGGAAAACCATCTCTTCCCCATTATCATGCTGACCGCACGGGATGCCGATATGGACAAAATCACCGGTCTGACCCTGGGGGCCGATGATTACCTGACCAAGCCGTTCAACCCCCTGGAGTTGGTGGCCAGAGTCAAGACCCAACTGCGAAGATACAGGAAATATAATTACTCGGAGGAAGAAGCTTGCTGGGAAGAATACCACATCGGGGGGCTGTCCATCTGCAAGGACACCCATCAGTGCAGGGTCAATGAAGAACCCGTATCTCTGACCCCTATCGAGTTCAATATTCTGTGGCACTTATGCCAAAAACAGGGAACCGTTGTCTCCTCGGAGGAACTCTTTGAAGCGGTCTGGGGAGAAAAATATTTGGATAATAACAACACGGTGATGGCGCATATTGCAAGGCTGCGGGAAAAGCTGGGAGAGCCGCCGAGGAAGCCTAAGTATGTGAAGACCGTGTGGGGAGTGGGGTACACCATTGGATCATAAAAAAATCGCCTTTCGCATGGTGGTTCGATGCGTTTTATACATCGTCATTTATTCCATATGTGTCGTGGCCGTTCTATTTTTAATGGGCAGATATGCCTGGTTTTTACCCTTTGCACCCAAGAGCCAATGGGAAGCGGTGGCGATGTTGGGGCTTATATTGGTGGTGGGCTGGATCGTTATTGTCTATCGCTTTATCAAGAAGGGCCTTTGGTATGTACAGCAGGTGGCCGAAGCATCCAATCACCTGATCGATCAGGCGGATAAACCCATTCTTCTCCCCGAGGAGATCAAGCCTATCCAGGACAGCATGAATCAGGCTCGGGAAGAAGCACTGCGAAACAAGACCTTGGCCAAGGAAGCAGAACAGCGAAAAAACGACTTAGTGGCTTACCTTGCCCATGATCTGCGAACGCCCCTTACCAGTATTATCGGATATCTTTCCCTGCTCAACGAGGCCCCGGACATGCCCATTGCCCAACGGAGCGGATATACGGGGATCGCTCTGGAGAAGGCGGTCCGTCTGGAGGGGCTGATCAATGAGTTCTTTGAGATCACCAGATTCAGCATGACGGAGTTTACACTGGAGCCTGCATGGACTAATTTGAGCCGGATGATGGAGCAGATGGCCAGCGAGTTTGCCATCGACCTGAGAGAAAAGAGCTTGTCATGGGAGCTGGATATCCCTCAAAACGTGGAGATTCGATGCGACTCGGGAAAGCTGGCACGAGCCCTGGATAACCTGATCAAAAACGCCATCAAGTTCAGTTACGCAGGTTCCCCCATCACCTTCAGGCTCCTCTCCGGGAAAGATCGTGTGACCATCCTTCTGTCCAACTTGGGAGATGACATCCCAAACGATAAATTGCAACGGATATTCGAGCAGTTCTTTCGCCTGGATCCGGCAAGACAGACTTCTCGGGGCGGGGCCGGCCTGGGTCTCGCCATCGCCAAGGAGATCATCGACCTTCACCAAGGAGAAATTCGTGCCTTCAGCCAGGACGGCATAACTACCTTCCGGGTCACCCTGCCAACGGCGGGGCCGGCCAAGGAAAATCCACTGTAAGAAAAATGTAAGAATTAAAAGAAAAAATCATAAGGTTTCCCAAAGGGAAAGCGAAAAAAGGATGTCTCCTGTTTTGATACGCTATAGACGTACAAAGCAGGGGCATTTTTAAGTGCCGACACTTACGGGAAGACGACAGAAAGGAGAAACGGTGACCAGAAAAAGACTGACCCAAATACTTCCATGGCTGACCCCTCTTCGCCAGTGGCAGAGGAAGAGCTGTTTCTACGCAGGAATGCGCCTGGACGGCCATCGCTATTCCCGGGAAAAAAGGGAGTCCATCCCCTTTCAGACCCTTCTCTATCAAGCCAAGAGCAGGCTATACAATGCGGAAACGGGGTTTCCCATGGTCTTCCAGGAAAACAAAGTCTGGAACCTGAAGCTTGCCGCGAAGGCGCTGGACGGTTTGGTCATCGGCCCCGGTGAAACCTATTCTTTTTGGCGGAGCATTCGCCATGCAGATAGGGAAGAGCCCTACAGGGACGGCCTGGCCTTGGTGGACGGCAAGTTGACCACTTCCCACGGGGGCGGTCTGTGCCAGATGAGCAACATGCTCTTCCTCCTCTTTCTCCATTCTCCCCTGACCATTGTGGAAAGACACCCCCACCAAGTGAAGGAATTTCCCGACCCGGAGGAAGACGGTCTAAAGGGAGTGGATGCCACTGTGGCAGAAGGTTGGCTGGATGTGAAGGTAAAAAACGAGGGATACAATACATTCCGTCTGTCCGTTTCTGTCGGGGAGGAATATCTAGTGGGGCGGCTGCTCTACGATGGAGAAGATGATACCTACTACAGGATCTCCAACGATAACCTGACTTACTACCGAGAAGAGAGAAGAATCTATGAAGAGGTGGATGTGATCCGCCACATGGAGAGGCGAGGAAGAAGGGATAAGGTGGCATCGCAAAAGCTGTATCACAATCGATGTGAGATCCGTTACCCGTTACAGCCTAACGTAAAAATCGTGGAAAAAAGTGAAAAACCAAACGGAGGAAAAAGAGATGGATAAGAAAAAAATTCTTGTGATCTTTGGAGGGGTCACCACGGAGTACAATGTATCCCTACAGTCGGCGTCAGCCATACTGAAGAACATGGACAGGGAAAAGTATGAGCCTCTGATGTTGGGGATCTCCAGAGCAGGAGAGTGGCTCTACTACGAAGGGCCCATCTCTGCCATTGAAGAGGACCGATGGCAAAAAGAGCCGGCCTGCTGCCGAGCCTGCTTGTCCCCGGAACGATCGGAAAAGGAACTGGTCCTGTTAAAAAAGGGCAACTATGAGACCCTGCCCATCGATGCTGTGTTCCCCGTGCTTCACGGAAAGAACGGGGAAGACGGCACGATGCAGGGACTGATCCAAATGGCAGGGATCCCCCTGATCGGGTGCAAACTTGTTTCTTCTGCTGTATGCATGGATAAGGATCTAGCTCACGCCCTAGCCTATCGCGCCGGGATACAGGTGCCCAGGTCTTTCATCATAGAGAAAAAAGGTGATGTTTCAAGGGCGAAAGCGGAAGCCTGGGCCCTTGGGTACCCTCTCTACGTTAAGCCCATCGCGGGAGGGTCTTCTTACGGGATCACCAAAGTCAAGAGCAAGAAGGATTTTTGGCCGGCGGTAGAGGAAGCCTTTCGCTATGACGACCGTGTCTTAGTGGAGGAGAACATCGATGGATTTGAAGTGGGCTGCTCCGTCATGGGGGATCCTGCCGATGAACATCCCCTGATCACCGGTGTCATCGATGAAATCGAAACAGAGGATGGATTCTTTGACTTCGATGAAAAATATTATCGGCGCAATTCAGCCATCCACGTGCCGGCTAGGATCCCGGGGGAAACCAAGGAGAAAATCAAAGAGACGGCACTGGCCATCTACCGGGCTTTGGGCTGCAGCGGCTTTGCCCGGGTAGACATGTTCCTGACCCCCGAAGGCCATGTGGTATTCAATGAGGTGAACACCATTCCGGGATTTACAGCAAAGAGCCGGTTCCCGGCCATGCTCACCGCAGCGGGGCTATCCTTTACGGATATCATCTCTGCGGCCATCGATATCTCTCTTGGTGGAAAGCCTAAAGAGGAGGTGATCATGTGATGTACTGCATTTTGGTCAACAGAGAAAACCCGTATTTGCCCCATGAAGAGGAAGCAAGGGTCTACCGTCCCGTAGGCGGGTCTTCGGTCTTCATGGAGGAAACGGCCGCTCGGGCGCTGTGGGCACTGCTGCGGAGAGTGGACAAGGAAGGGCAGATCGTTCCCGTCAGCGGTTACCGAAGCAGGGAGGAGCAAAAGGAAATATGGGAAGGATGTTTGGCGGAAAGAGGCGAGGAATATACCCGTAAATATGTGGCGCCGGAAGGGTGTAGCGAGCATGAGACCGGGCTGGCTATCGATCTGGGGTGGACCGGTGACAGTCGGCTATTTTTGGACCGGATCGCTCCGCATTTTCCCTATGAGGGGATTTGTCAAGACTTTCGCCGCTTGGCACCGGAGTATGGATTTATTCAGCGGTACCCAAAGGGGAAAGAAAAAATCACCGGCATCGGTCATGAGCCGTGGCACTTCAGATATGTGGGGCAACCCCACGCTAAAATCATTACGGATCTTGGCCTGGTGTTGGAAGAGTATGTCCGGTTGAGAAAAGAGTCCGGAGCACTGACCCCGGAAAAAAGCAACGGTTATTGCAGTAATCTTGGAGGTGGAAGATGAAGGGTAAAATGAAAAGAAGAATCGCGGTACTTTTTATGACCATGGCATGCCTGATGATGATTTCTTCATGCGGCTTGAGGGAATCCAATAAGACGGACAATGTTCTAGAGGTGGAGAACAAGGCAGGGGAAAAATACCAAGCGGTGGGGATCGCGTGGGACAAACATGTGCTCCTCCATAAAACCAATGGGGAAAAGATTTTCTTCCCCCGGGAACTGGTGAAAGATGCAAAGGATGTAACATTGCTCTTGGTCAAAAAAGACGGTACTGTAGCAAGCTCCGGATATTTTTCCTTGGCCGGAAATAAGCGGGTGGTCATAGAAAAAGTCCGTGAAAAAGAGATAGAGCTGGATGTCAGCGTGGAGCACAAGGAAGACAACAAAATCATCCTTCCCCCGCTGGATAAGTGGAAGGTAAATGCGGATGAAAATCATATCAAGGCTTCCTTTTCAGCGGACACCCAATTGGAGTATATGGTGTACGTCCTGGGCAGCGGAGGAGAACTGGGCATTTCCGACAAGGCTACGGATAAACAGGGGGTGGTAGCCAGCTGGGAAAAAAGCGGAGATCAGCTCGACTCGTGGCTGTATTTCAGCCGATGAGAGGTATGGGAAAAACCATTATTTGAATATGGATGGTGATTTTGGTAGAATACAGGCGAAATCTATGGAGAAGAATAGATCGCGAGGTAAATATGAAAATCATCAATGTCCAGGGAACCAGCAAGACCGGCAAGACCACCACGGTCAGCGGGATCATCAAGGAACTGGGTCGGCGCGGATATACGGTGGGGTCCATCAAGGAGATCCACTTTGAGGGCTTTACCCTGGAAACGCCGGGAACCAACACGGATACCCACAAGAAATCCGGTGCGGACCAAGTGACGGCCCGGGGCCTGACGGAAACAGATGTGATGTTCAACGGGCGAATGGACATTGAGCGCCTTTTGGACATGTACGATCAGGACTATGTGGTCATAGAAGGTTCCACGGAAGCCAACTGCCCCGCCATCGTTACCGGGATCACCACCCAAGATCTGGATAAACAAATCAGCCCCGTTACCATTGCGGTATCCGGGGTGATTTCCAATGAGCTGACGGAATATAAAGGGCTACCGGTGATCAACGGCGTGACAGATATTGAAGCCCTGGTTTCCCTCATCGAAGAGAAAACACCGGAACGGATGCCCGCCTATCCGGAGGATTGTTGCACCCAATGTGGCTACGGCTGCCGCGGGCTTTTGGAGAAAATCATTTCCGGAGAGGCGGAGGGGAGTGTCTGCATTGCCAAAGGCGGTAAGATCCAAGTGTTCATTGGAGAAGAGGAGCTCCCCATGGTTCCCTTTGTTCAATCCATCGTCCAAAGGGTGACTACATCTGTTCTGGGAGAGCTGGACGGTTACCGGGAAGACCGGGAAATCACCATAAAAATCAGGCCATAAATGACAGTGGACAAATTTCTTTAAGATTCAGAGTATTTACACCCAATGGATAAAGGGATATAATCGAATCGAGGATATGAATGAGGACATTGTCTTTGAGGAATAATATTTGTAAGGAGGTTAGCTATGGGTTTTATCAAAGCGTTTACAGGTGCCTTAGGTGGGACATTTGCCGATCAATGGAAGGATTTTATCATTCCAAGAAGTGATGTGCCGGCTACAGCAGCTGTTTTTGGCGCAATGGCGAAAGGGACGGATAACAAGAGAGGTTCCAATGTAAAGGGGTCGGAAAACATCATCACCAATGGAACGAAAATCGTTGTGCCTGAGGGGACTGCGCTGATCACTCTTCAGGATGGCGCGATCACAGGCTATGTCGGTGAGCCGGGAGGATTTATCTATTCTTCCGATGACCAAAACTCCAAATCCTTCTTCTCGGGGGATGGTTTTATCGACTCAACCATTAAAACTTCGTGGGAACGGTTTAAGTTCGGCGGAACGCCCGGCACGGAGCAGATGGCCATCTATGTCAACCTTAAAGAGATCCCCGGCAATCGCTTTGGTACACAGGCGGAGATCTATTGGGATGATGCGTATTTGAATGCACAGGTGGGTGCCATCACTAGAGGGACCTACACTTTGAAGATCGTAGATCCGATCCTGCTGGTGAAGAACTATATCCCGGTGGAATTCCTCAGGCCCGGTGCCCCGCCATTTGATTTTGCGGATATGGACAATCCCGCCGGAGAACAACTATTCACCGAAGTGGTGGGCAGTTTGTCAGCGGCATTTTCAAATTACACCAATGATCCCAGCAAGGGAAATCGAATCACAAGGATCCAAGGAGATCAGATCGGCTTTGCCGCATCTCTTTCCATGGCAGTAGAAGATGGATATCAGTGGAAGTCGGACAGAGGGCTTGAAATCGTTAAAGTTGCACTGGCGGCCATCGAGTACGATGAAGATTCCAGGAAGCTGCTAAGCGATGTAAAGAAGGCGGATGCCCTGTCGGGTGCAAGAGGGAATTCCTTCATGCAACAGTCCGTGGCAAGAGGTTTCCAGGCTGCCGGCGAAAGCGGCGAAGGCGGTACCGGTATGGCCTTCATGGGCATGGGGATAAACGCAGCAGGCTCAACGATGGGCGCTTTCCAGCAACCGGTCCAGCAGCAGCCTCAGCAGCAACCGTACCAGCAGCAGCCCCAGCAACAGCAGCCTCAGCAGCAACAGCCACCACAGCAGGAGCCGGTGCAGCAGCAACAGCCTGCTCAGCAGGAAGATCCTTATGAAAAACTGGCAAAACTCAAAAAGTTACTGGATATCGGAGCCATATCTCAGGAAGAGTTCGATGCGGCGAAAGCAAAGGTTTTGGAGGTCTAACTGATGAACGAGAACAATCAAGACATCTTTGAAACCAACCTGTCCCAAGAAGCGATAGAGCCGGAGGGCCCTACCGTCGTAAAGACAGATTCGGATGCCAAGGATGGTCAGAATAAGTGCCCTAAGTGCGGGGCAACGGATATTTCCTTAAACGGAAAGACGGGAAAGCTGAGATGTAACTTCTGCAGACACGAGTTCGACCCCATAAAGATGGACGCAATGGATAAAGACCTGAGCAAGCTGGAGGGAGAATTTATCGGCTCCGGAGCGCAGGACATCATTGCCGATACGGAGGATATGGTGACCTTCAAGTGCAGCAGCTGCGGCGCGGAAGTGGTTGTGGATACGGCAACATCCCTTCAGGCCAGATGCCACTGGTGCAGAAATACATTATCCGTCAATCAGCAGATCCCCAATGGGGCGATCCCCGATACGGTGCTGCCATTTAGCATCAGTCGAGATGTTGCCAAGGCAGAGATAGAAAGCTTTGTGGGGAAGAGAAAGTTTTTCGCTAACCCAACGTTCAAAGAAGAATTTGTCAGCGACAACGTGATGGGGGTATATCTTCCCTATATGATCGTAGATGCCAACACCCATGCCAACCTACAAGGGCAGGGGGAGCACTTGGTGAGACAATATACGGAAGGTAGCGGAGACAATAAAAAAACCTATTATGATGCAGACCTTTACGATGTAGAAAGAGAATTCGATCTGGAAGTACAAGGACTGACCATTGAGTCCAGCGAAGATAAACTAAATGTGGACGCAAAGGAAAAGACCAACGATATCATCAATTCCATCATGCCTTTCGATACGGAGAACTGTGTCAAATGGGATGCCAACTACATCAAAGGATTCACTTCTGAAAAAAGAGACACCAATGTGGACCAGCTCCAGGATCTGGTGGGAGAACAGACGAAGGACATTGCCAGATTTGCCGCCAATGACACCTTAGGAAAGTATGACCGCGGAGTGAGGTGGGATGTGGAGAATCTGGAAGTCAAGGGGAAGCAGTGGAGATCCGCATACCTGCCGGTCTGGCTTTACAGTTATCAGCAGAAGAAGGGGAACAAGAGCCTTCTCCACTATGTTGCCGTAAATGCCAGAACAAAGGAAACCATGGGTAGCGTGCCCATCCACATGCCCAAGCTATTATTGGTGTCGGCCTTGGTTCAACTCATCGGAATCATTTTGGCGGTGCTCCTGGTATTTCTTCGGGACGATAATTGGCCGTTGATCTTCCTCCTTTCAGGGGTACTGTACTACAGCTTCATGTATTTCCGATACAGGAATCGCGGGGTGCGTCACAGCCATGAAACGGAGACCAAGACCAAGATGTCCAATCTACGGGAAGTGGACAATTTTGTGAAACATCGGAAACGGCTTTCCAATGCCAAGATGTCCGGTGCCAACAACGAAAGGGTCGGTGCCATGAGCGTAAGCACAGGCATTACCAGCAAAATGGCGGATATGGCAAAAGACACATTGAAAGACCAGCTGAAAGGTCGCCTGTAACTAAATCAAACAAATACCCCCTTTCTTCATCCCGAAGGAGGGGGTATGCTTATGTTTGATGGGAAATTCAGGGGAGCCGTACCACATAACCTTTCAGGGGTAAAATCACGGGACTAGCCGGTAGCGTGTCCCCAAGGCACTGGTTCGGACGCCTCCTCTCGCGGCAAACAACTCATCTTCCGGTGAAGTCTTGTGAAGGGAAAGCCCGCTCAGCTCTTTGGCCCCGTAGGAAAAAAGCAGATCACACATGGGGGTGCTGGGCCCGAGAATAATGGGATGGCGGGAAAGCTGAAGAAGCCGGGGCAAGGTTTTGTTGATGAAGGAAGAGCCGGTGATGAAGGTGTAGTCCATTTCCGGCAAGAGGTATTCACATGCCGGGTCGGGATAGTCTCCCGGTTCCGGACTTCGCTCTAAAACATAGACGGAGGATTGGGTTAAAAATCGCTCCAGTTGGAAGAAGTGGCCGATGATGGCAACTTTTTTTCCGGCGGCGATTTTTTTGTAGTCGTGAAACCCTCCGGCGGTTTCCTCGGCCCCCACCTCTTTTAGCCGATCCCTTGTGTTGAGGTAGGCATTCAATGCCGCCGTGCCTACGGAGGCTTCTACAAAGTTCCAGGACTTGCAAAGGGCGGCCACTTCTTTCAGGGAAGCCCCATGATACTTTGAGAAAGAGGGAAGAAGTCGCTCTTGCTCATTGACGGTGACGGCAATTCCCCGAAGATCATCTGCAGCAACAAAGCACCAAGTATCTCCTACCGTGATGCGATCAACGGTCAAATCCTTTGGGACCAAGTCGATCAGTCTGTCGTAAAAATCCCACATATGAATTCTTTCACCTCCCGGGTCATCGTTTCATCATCCCGCCGAAAGGGCAGGATTTTTCCGTTATATTCTTCCGTCAACCTTCTTCGCAATTCCCGATTGTAGCTGACGATGCTTTTTTCATAGCCTACGGTCTTGGTCATAAAGGCAGCCTTATCCTCCAGTTTGATCACACCGATACAGGGGATGGGTCCTGCCAAGGTCCGGTAAAGGGTTTGGCGAAACCGGGTCTCCTGCATTTCCACCCCACCGATCTCATCCAGAAGCAGAAGCTTCTTTCCCCGGGTATCCGACAGATAATGAACCCCTTCCCGGGAAAAAACCTGAGAGAACTTCCCGAAACTTCCGTCATCTCGATTGATGCGAAATATACCGTCTCCACCCTGATCTTCCGCCTTGATGTATTCCGGCGTTCCGGGGGTGTAGTAGGGTGAGGTGAGAGGCGTTCCCCGGGCAGGTCCGATGCGAAAAGCCTTAGTGTTGCCTTGACCGTCCAGGAGTCGCTGACTGGTAAAGCCTCCCACCCGGTCCATATATGGCCGGAGAAGGTTGCGAAGGAAGGTGGATTTGCCGGCCCGGATGGGCCCCTCCAAAAATAGATGCTGTGCCATGTTATTTCCCTTTCACAATGTTTGCAAAACAACATCTGCTCCATGACGTGTTAGTGCGCCAACACGATCTCTCTAAAAAATGTGTTAGTCTGATAAAGGCGTTTAGGTCGATAAGGAGAAAACTATGAGGAACAAAGCCATTACCATAGCCCTTTTGTTGTTTCTGCTGGTCCTTGGAGTCGGTTGCGGGATCAACAGCAAGGCGCTGCATATAAATTACCACGAAAATGAAAATTATGGAACAGGAGATTATCTCTTTAGTACGGTGACCTTTTCGGGAAGCGCTTTGGGAGAAGAGAAAATCTTTTCCGTCAAGGAGCTGGAGGAAATGGTGTCGGACAAGGAATTGGGATATGAAGGTCCCTACAGCATGCTCACCAGAGGCGCCCAGTTTTCCAGGCACGACATGACCGGGCTCCGCTTGTATGAGCTTCTGCTTAAGGCAGGCCTTCCTGAGGATGCTGATGAAAATACTCAGGTGCAGATCATCTCTGCCGACGGCTATGTTTGCGTTCTTCCCCTGAAAGAAATCAAGGAAAGCAACGACAATACCTATAGCAGCATGTCCGATCAAAAGCCCCAGAAAGAGGGGGTGCCGGTGATTCTTGCCTTCGGTAGCGATGGTGTTCCTCTCACCGGTCCTGTAGGAGAAGAAAAGCCCGGCGATAAGGTCAAAGAAAAAGACGGCTTTGTGGAAGATGCCCAAAATGTGGGAGGGCCGGTCCGCCTCATTGCAGGACAGAAAGAGGCCAGGGAATACAATGCGCCGGACAACGCAAAGTGGGTACGAAAGGTCATTGTAGGCCAGCCGGTGGAGTATGGCAAGCATCAGGGAGAAGAGGCAAAGAAAACTGCCCTCCGAGTCAGGGTCATCCATAAGGACGGCCACCGGGCAGAGGAAAAGGCGGTTTCCTATGAAGACTTGGAAGCCTTTCCCCAAAAGGAGAGGAACTACTACGGCAAAAAAGATTTCTATGAAGGGGCAAATCTCTGGGCCTTCCTGGCCGCCACCATGGAGTTTTCTTCTCGGGAAGGGACGGTAAAACTTGTCTTTTCAGACGGAAAGGAAGAAGAGATCCCCATAGAGTACTTCCGGAACCTAAAGGGAGAATACAAGGGATATACTACGGTCAAAGACGGACTGACCATCACCGGGGTAAAGCCGGCATTGGGATTCAGCGTCAACGGAAAGCCTTCCGGCGACGGAGTATACGCTCTTCTTCCCAAAGTCAAGGGTCAACGAAAGACCTCGGATGCCAAGGTGATCACGGATATTGAGATCCGCCTCAGCGGAGAGGGGGAACTGGCGGAAAATCCCTATGGCAACCATCAAATCCGCATTACCGGCGATGGCATCAAGGAAGAGAAGGTGCTGACCATCAATGAGATGGAGCTATACCACGACTTGATCATCACAAATGGGAACGAAACGGGAATCTCCCTCAAGGGGTTGTTGGATGTCTCAGGCTTGTCGGTGGATGCCGGCATAGTGACGGTAAAGGGTAGCGGACAGAAAACCTTTACCCAGAAAGAACTGGAGGACGGCAGAGACAGCATCCTTTTGGTGACTCGGGAAAACGGGAAAGCGCCTGCAGCCGGAGGACCCATAAAGCTGGGTAATGTGACAGGCATCACGGAAATCACCGTAGGGGTGGAAAAGGGACTGTGGACCCATACGGAAAAACCTTATACAAAATATCAGAAAGAGACCCTGAAGATCTCCGGATCTCAGGCGAAAGAAACGAAAACATATAAGCTGGAGGATCTGGAGAAATCCGAGAATAAGGTGAAGGACTCCTTCGGAGCCGCGGGTGGAATCGATGGATATCAGGGGCTCGTACTAAAGGATTTGATTCGGGAAAACTTAAAGCCCGGCGTGGACAAGCCGACCAAGATCACCGTTGTAGGCGGTGACGGATATCGCACCACCTTATCGGTGGAAGACGTGTGGAAGGGAATAGACAGTAAATATCAACCGGGTCAGCATAGAGAAGCGATCCTGGCCTACAGCATCAACGGTGCTCCCTTGGTGGCCAATGAAAAGTCCAAGGGATTCAACGGAGAAAACGGGTTCGGGCCTCTGCGCCTCATCGTGGAAAACCAACATTCCAAATGGGTGAAGGATGTAGAGGAAATCATCATCGGAAAGTGAGAGGAGAAGGAGGAAAAAGGTGAAAAGACTGTTAGTGCTGGTGATCAGCCTGGTCATGGTCCTGGCTATGGTCGCCTGTGAAGGTGGCGATAAGGACAAAAAGAGTAAATTCCCGGAATATAAGATCGACCCCCAGGCAACCACCTTGACGGTGGAAGGGGAAAATGGGGAAAAGAAGGAGTTCACAGAAGAAGAGTTGAAAAAGCTGGGAACGGAGACCCACAGCTACAGCGGGAGAAATAAGAGCGTGGAAAATGCCAGGCAGTTTTTTACCTATGAAGGGGTAGACCTGAAAAAGGTGTTGAAAGCCGCCGGCTTAAAGCCGGATGGTGCCGGCATCAAGGTGTTCTGCGCCGACGGGTACACTCGTGAATACCGGGTGGATGAGCTGTATGACCTGTATTACTTCCCCAACAATGAAACCGATGATAAGGAAAACGTCACGCCTATGATTGCCCTGGTCCCCGCCGACGGAAGTGAAAAATATCCATCTCCCTTTAAGATGGTTCACGGGCAGGAGGATTACGATACGGCGACGACCATGGACTTCAACATGCAGGGCTGGGCATCCTATATGCAGTACATCCAAGTGACTTATGATTGACCGCCGGGGGAGCTATGAAGAAATTATTTGAGGGGTTCACCCTCTATGAATTGGTCATCTGTACGGTGATTGCCACCCTGGGCCTTGCCCTGAAGCAGGCAATTGCCCCTCTTGCCACCATAATCGCAGGGCCCTTCATGATCCCCAAGGGCGCCCTGGCCGGGGGGCTTTACATGATGTGGCTGATCATCGGGTACGGCATCGTCCGCAAGCCGGGAACGGCACTGATCATCAGCCTGGTGCAGGCTCTGTTGGTGATGTTTACGGGGATCATCGGCTCTCACGGGATATTGAGTCTCTTTACCTACTTGGCTCCGGGCCTTGCGGTGGAGGTGGTCATGCTGCTGATCCGCCACAGGGCATGCTGCCTGCCCTGCTGCGTTTTGGGCGGAATGGCGGCCAATGTTGCCGGTGTGGCGGCGGTCAATGCGGTGATCTTCCGGGTCCCGGGAGTCTACTTGGTCTTGGTCCTGGCTGTAGGTGCCCTTTCAGGGATGGCCGGAGGCTGGATAGCCCACAAGGTGATCCGGATCTTTGAAACGACCCGGTGGATGCCCCGAGGGCAGTCCCAGGGGGAGAGAAATCCATGGAAAATAAAGTGAAGATTTCAAAAAAAGTTCTCCTGATGGTTGCCCTGATCCTGGTGGTGGTGGTGGGGATCACCGCCTATCTCAATCAAAGGGATATATCCCGGGGAACTTATCTGACGGTAACTAAAGGAGAGAAGGAAATTGCCCGGTACTCCATGAAAGACCTGATGGCAATGGATAAGTCAAAGGTAAGGGTTGATTTGAAATCGGCAACGGGAAAGAATGTAAAAGGAGAGTTCACCGGCATTTGGCTTTCCCACCTGCTGAAATCCGCCGGGATCAACGAAAAAGAATATGAAACCGTCCTGCTTATTGCGGGAGATGGATATACATCAGCAGCAAAGAGCAAAGAGGCAAGGAGGATACTGGTGGCCTATGAGGTGGATGGCAATCCTCTGGGGGAATACAGCAAGGGTGGCACAGGTCCTATTCGGTGCATCTTCGCAGAGGACACCTTTGGCAACAGGAGTGTCATGCATTTGGTCAAGATTCAGTGTAAATGATTGAAAAAAGTTGTCGTACCAACAAAAAAAGCGAAAAATGTTTCGAGGGTGACGGAAATGCCGACAAATACAAGATATACTTGCGGTTGGAGAATATTGTTCTGTTGAAAATTTAAAGTAATGGAGAAGTATGGAAGAAAAAATTCGAAAAAAGATATCTAAAGTTCTCATAGCCAGCTTCGTTTTCTTGTTCTGCCTTGCATATGGGGCGTTTCCCATGGAGGCAGACGCTTCTGACGACCTTGTGATCAAAGCCGGGTTTTATGGTGGGCCCTATTATGAAGTGTCATCCTTCAGCTATGACCAAATGGCATCCATGAGCACCCCGGAGGTGCAAATATACACCGGTGTAGATGCGGGGAACTTTCTCCGGGTCTGTTATGCTTGGGGCGTGCCCTTCCGGACCCTTGTGAGTGAATCCAATATTGACCTGGCGTCGGTGAAGTTCTTCCACATGAAAACCGCCGATTCCTATACGGAAACTTACACTACCTTTCCTGCAGATAAGCTGCTGGGAACAAGATATGCCTTTCCCAATTTTATTCGTTTGATTGAAGACCCCTACGCATCCGCTGCCACCATAGATTACAGCAAAGTGACAGAAGAGATCACAAGCGGGGCCTATTCAGTTCCCGCTATCTTGGCCCTGGGCAACACGGAGTTCAGTCGCCTAAATGCTATGGAAGCAGCTAGAAACGGATATGCATCCTACAGCCCGGGGGAACTGCCTAACGCCCATGGTTACCGGCTGATCTTCGGCCAGTTGGGTCTGGCCAATGAGGCAGAAGCCCACAACGTACGGGAGAGCGATAAATGGGTGAAAGAAGTGAATGTACAGCTATCCGGATCGCCGACCATTTCGGTAGAGAAAACTCTGATCAGCGGGGAAGAGGATAAGATCGGGAGTCGGTACAGCCTGAAACTCTATGTTTCACTGCCCTCAAGCTATTCCTACATCCCACCGTCAGCCCTTGCGTCCTTGCGGGATCAGGTGTTGAGCGGGACCGTTTTGGGTGACTATAATACTTCCGTGGCCTCTGTGGTGAAAAAAAGCAACGGAGAATATGAGGTGGAAATCGTAGGTGAAGGGGATGCGGAACTGACCTTCTCCTATTCCAGAGCCGAGTATGGCGGAGGAACCACGTCTGCCGTTCCCGGGGTCGTTTCCCTAAAGGGCACCCCCGGGGGGAATGAGCCTGAAGAACCTGAGGAGCCTGAGGAGCCTGAGGAGCCGGAAGAACCTGATGAGCCTGAAGAGCCGGATATCCCTGATATCCCGGATATTCCCATCATGCCCGGGGGGCCCGGCGGTACATCCGGCGGCGGTCACGTAGAAGGTGAGATAGGCAGTAAAATAAAGA
>JBMNVE010000015.1:0-35207 GCA_050946655.1 Anaerovoracaceae bacterium | reverse complement strand
TTAACCTGTAGTATGCTGTTTCAAGTCCGGCTCCCAAATATACGATATTGCATCGCTTATGTTTCCGGATAAAGGCTTTGGCTATGTGGTCCACATTGTAATATCTGGCAACGGAAGCCATCATGGTGTATTCCGAAGATTTTTCCCGGATGGTGTCATCGGGAAGATGCTTCTTCAATACCAATGCTTTCTTATCGTAAAAATACTCCGGGAACTTCTCCGATGCAAAGATCCGTGCAGTGAGGGGAATGAACAGCGTGTTTGCCACGCCTTGTAAGGTACTCAATAGCGTACTCCTTTCCTTTGGGGATGCTGGGGCAATTTTCCACAGGAGCATCTAGATGGCCCTTGATGGATAACAGAAATTTACGAAGGGATGATGCGGTTAGCGTTAACTAACGTATATTATACTTGGCGGGAAGGGGTTTGTACAGTGCATCATGGAGTTTGCCTTAGCGGAAAATACAGTAATGGGTGGGATTTTATATTTTCCGCAAAGTACAAAATTCAAAAACCGGTGTGTCGCTTAGAGTTGTTTTACAAAAGCAAAGATGATTCCAAGCAGTATACCGGGTATTTTTCTTTTAATATGACATGTAAATGTCTTGTTAAGTGCTATAATGTCATTGAGGTGAGTCGATGAAAATAAATAGACTTTTTGAAATAGTATATTTGCTTCTCGATAAAGGGAGAGTTACAGCTAAAGAATTGGCTGAAAGATTTGAAGTATCTACCAGAACCATTTATCGTGATGTGGAAGATCTTTCAGCTGCCGGTATACCGATCTATATGAGCAAAGGTAAAAATGGCGGTATTTCGTTGTTACCTGACTACGTTCTCAATAAAACACTACTGACGGAAGAAGAAAAAATCAAGATACTGTCCGCTTTGCAGAGTTTAAACGCTCTTGATGAATTATCAGTAGATGATACCCTCTCTAAAGTATCCGCCTTTTTTGGGGATAAAAATCAAGGGTTCTATGAAATTGATTTTGATGATTGGGGAAGCTTAATTAAAGATCAATTCGAGAAATCCAAACAAGCAATTCTTTCGAAGAAACTTCTCTCTTTTGATTACCTCTCCTCTCTAAACAAGCACAGCAAAAGGATAGTAGAACCCTATAAACTTTGGTTTAAAGAAAAGAACTGGTATCTAAAAGCGTACTGTCTTAAGAAAAAGGAAGTAAGATTTTTTCGGTTTAGCAGAATGCGAAACGTGACAATCGAAGATGTGCAGTTCACTCCGAAAAACATTGATTTAGGTATTTGCCCGGATAATCAATATATTCGTTCAACAACCAAAATTCTCATGAGAGTAGAAAAGGAAGCGACATATCGAATTCTAGATGAGTTTTCCGAGCAAGATATTGTAGAAAATCAGGATGGAAGCGTCATCGTTACAATGAATTTCCCTGAGGATGAATGGGTTTATGGCTATATTCTGTCTTTCGGATCCTTTGCCACTGTAATTGAACCTCTTTCAATCAAAAAAATAATTAGACAGAAACTGGAAGATAGTTTAAAAAACTATTCTTAATATGACAAACAGTTGGCATATATATTTTGGTTTCATGAAAATAGAGAAAGTGAAATAGAAAAATGAACAGAGGAGGATTATTATGGCTAGACCAACGTCAAAAACAGATTTAATGATTGCAGCTCAAAATAACTTTGAAAAGCTAAGTGGCTTAATTGTGTCAATGACTGAGATAGAACTTAATACACCATTTGATTTTTCGTCAGATGAGAAGAAGAAAGAAGCTCATTGGAAGCGAGACAAGAACCTAAGGGATATTCTGATTCACCTTTACGAATGGCATCAACTATTACTAAATTGGGTTTCTTCAAACATGAATGGCGAAGAAAGACCGTTTCTTATTCCACCTTATAATTGGAAAACCTATGGGGATATGAATGTGGAGTTTTGGAAGAAACATCAAGATACACCTTTAGAGGAAGCAGAAAAAATCTATGTGAAGTCACATAGGGACGTAATGAAACTTGCAGAGACTTTTTCAGACAAAGAGCTATTTACCAAGGACGTATTTCCTTGGGTAGGCGGTAGTACACTTGGTTCTTATTTTGTTAGTGCCACAGCGAGCCATTATGATTGGGCAATGAAAAAGTTAAAGGCTCACAAAAAGAATTGCAAGTAATCTTAATCCCTGATGTCCAAAATACGCTACAAACAGATAAGCTTAAATTTGAGGGCGTTCTCTAGTCCGAGAAACAAGTAAAAGGTCATATGGGTCCCCATTCACCCTCAGGCCATGTGCCGGAAGGCACCTTCCCTACAAGCAAATTTCACAGTCGCAGCAGTGGCCTATCAATTCATGGTCGTGGGTGATGACCATTATGGTTTTTCCCTTGTTGGCTTCGGCTCTGAGCACTTCTGCGATGGTGCGCATATTTCCGCCGTCAAGGCCGTTGGTGGGTTCATCGAAAACCAGGATTTCCCGGCCTGATAATATTCCGGTTTTTTCTGCTAAAGTGCTTGCCTTTACCCTTAGGGGAAGGTGTAGAGTCTATCTATAGGTACGAATTTTCACAGCATTGAAGGGATATGGAGAGATGATGAACGAGAATAAAATGACGTATCGGCTGAAACGTTTGAAAAGTGCGTATTTGGATGCAGTGCCCAGCATCACCGTGGATCGAGCCATCGCTTTCACCCGGGTGGCTAGGGAAAATCCGGATATTGCTCCTAATCTGAGGATAGCCAAAAGCTTTAGGAGGGCGTGTGAGACGGCTCCTCTTCTCATACAGGAAGATGAACTGATTGTAGGTCACCCTTGCGGAAAGGCGAGAGCTGGTGCCTTCTCTCCGGACATTGCATGGGAGTGGATGGAAGAAGAACTGGATGAAATCGGGACAAGGCCTCAGGATCCTTACTTCATCAGCGAAGAAGATAAAAAAATCATGAGGGAGGAAATCTTCCCCTTCTGGAAAGGAAAATCCCTTGCGGAGGCTTGTGAAAAAGAACTGCGCAAGGCAGATATGTGGGAATACGGTGCAGAAGCGGGGATCACGGACCTGACCTATCATGTTACCAGCGGTGGGGGTGATTCCAGCCCGGGCTATGACATTATCCTGTTTAGGAAAGGCATCAACGGGATCCTGGAGGAAGCGGAGGACCATTTGAGCAAACTCAAGGAAGACGACCCGGATTTTGAGGAGAAAAAGTCCTTCTACCTTTCTTCCATAGAAATTTGCCAAGGTGTGCTGGCTTATGCCAACCGCCTAAGCGAATATGCCGCTGAGTTGGCAGGGAAAGAAAAAGACCCAAGGCGAAAGAAAGAACTGGAGACAATTGCGGAAGTGAACAAAAGAGTTCCGGCCATGCCACCGGAGACCTTTCAGGAGGCTCTTCAGGCGGTATGGACCATCCAGTCCCTGTTTTCTTTGGAAGCCAACCAGTGCAGTACTTCTTTGGGCAGAGTGGACCAGTACATGTATCCCTGCTATGAACGGGATATGCAAGAGGGAAGGCTGACGGAGGAAGAGGCCTTTGAATTGTTCGGATGCTTTATGATCAAGTGCTCCGAAGTGATTTGGTACACCCCCGGGGGCACGGCCAAGTATTTTGCCGGCTATATGCCCTTTATCAACATGAGTGTAGGCGGGATAGGAAGAAAGGGCGGAGACGCCTGCAATGATCTTACTTATCTCGTCATGGATGCGGTGGAGAAGATCAAAGTATATCAGCCGACGCTGGCCTGCAGGGTGCACAACAGTTCTCCCCAAAGATATTTGGAAAAAGTGGTAGATGTGATCCGCGCAGGCGGCGGGATGCCTGCCGTCCATTTTGATGATGCTCATGTAAAGATGATGCTGGCAAAGGGATATGGCGCGGAAGATGCCAGGGATTACAGCTTGATGGGCTGCGTGGAGCCACAAAAAAACGGCCGGGTCCATCAATGGACCGCGGGAGGATTTACTCAGTGGCCTATCTGCATCGAACTGGCGCTCCACAACGGTGCGCTTCCCACCTATGGAGAGAAGCGATGGCTGGATACGGGAGATGTGAGTGAGTTCAGGACTTTTGAGGAATTCGAAGCTGCCGTAAAGAAGCAGCTGGACTACTTGATCCAAATCAACTGCGAAGGATCCAACATCATTGAGGGCATATTCCGCGATATCAATCCCACACCCTATATGTCCATATTCATCGACGGTTGTATGGATAAAGGTAAAGACGTTATGGCAGGGGGTGCGGTCTTGTATGAGGGGCCCGGGAGTATATTCGCAGGCCTGGGTACTTATGCGGACAGCATGGCCGCAATAAAAAAGGTGGTCTATGATGAGCAGAAGTATACTCTTGCCCAGCTGAAGGAAGCCATGGATGCAAACTGGGTAGGCTTTGAAGAGATGAGAAAGGCCTGTATCAAGGCACCTAAATACGGAAATGACGATGATTATGCGGATGCCTTTGTAAAGGATATCGTAGACTATACGGAACGCAAGATGAACAGCTATCCGTCTCTCTATGCAAAGCACATCCATGGGACCCTCTCCCAGTCGTTTAACACGCCTCTGGGAGAAATGTTGGGTGCAACCCCCGATGGGCGCAAGGCCTACGAACCACTTTCCGACGGGATGAGCCCTTCTCAGGGTGCGGATAGAAAGGGCCCCACGGCAGTGATCAAATCCGTGTCCAAGATCAACTGTGAATCCATGAGCCTGGGGATGTCCCACAACTTCAAGTTTACTCCGGCTTACCTGGATTCTGTTGAGGGACGAAATGGGGTGGTGACGCTTCTCAAGACATCGTCTATTCTGGGCAATGCTCAGATGCAGTTCAACTGCGTGGATAATGCGGTCTTGGAAGACGCCAAGGCTCATCCGGATAAGCACCGGGACCTTATCGTGCGAGTGGCCGGGTATTCCGCCTTCTTTACGGAGCTGTGCACGGAGGTCCAAGACGAGATCATCAGCAGAACAGCGATAGAAGAATAAAGAATTGTTCTATGAAACCGCGAGGGAACGGATGCCCTTGCGGTTTATTAAGGGGAAGACCTAGATGTCGGTCCGCCCTTGTTCCCCTATCCTCATCTGTGGTAGAATAGGTTGGCAAGAGGCGAAGAGATGTTGGATGGAGGGAGAAAGCAATAGATGAAAACAAAAAGAAATAGAGCCATTTCTTTACTGGTTTGTGTTGCCATCTGCCTTGTTCTCTTCTTTTCTTTTTCCTATATTTCTCAGGAATCCGACCATGATTGTCACGACCACCACTGCAAGACCTGCATCAAGCTGGACAACAGCATAAGTTTTATCAAAGGTCTTTCGTTTGGCGAGGGATTTATCTGGGTGCTTGCAATTGTAAGCGTAATTGCTGTTTCTCTAAGACCACTCATTTCTCATGACCGGCTTTGTACACCGGTTTCCCTGAAGGTAAAAATGATCAACTAAGCTCCTCCAATACCAAGGAATGAATTGAAAACAACGGAGGAAAAAATGAAGAAAATAGTAATAGGCCTATTGGTGGCGATTTTGGTGTTGGGCGGCATGGCCGGCTGCACTTCGGGTACCAAAAACAATGAGAAAGAAGATGGGAAAAAGCTGAACATTCTCTGCACTACGTTCCCCCAGTATGACTGGGTCAGGGAAATCGTAGGAGATAAAAAAAATGTGAACGTTTCCTTCTTGGTGGATGACGGGGTGGATCTGCATAGTTATCAGCCCACCACCCGGGATATGGTAAAGATATCCGAGTGCGACTTGTTTGTCTACGTGGGCGGCCAGTCGGAAAACTGGGTCAAAGATGCCCTAAAGCAGTCGGGGAATAAGAAGGTGGCAGAAGTCAATTTGATGGAGGCAATCGGCAGCAGAGCCAAGCCGGAGGAATTGTCAGAGGGAATGGAGGACCACGATCACGATCATGACCATGACGGAGAAGATAAGGACCATGACCATGAAGGAGAAGACGGTCATCACCATGAAGACGAGGACCACGATCACGACGATGAAGCCGACCACGATCATGAGAAAGGCGCCAAAGATGAGCACATCTGGTTGTCCCTGAAAAACGCCGAGATCTGCGTGGAAGCCATATCCAAAGAAATTATTCGCCTGGATCCGGATAATGCAGAGACATATAAAAAGAACACCCGAGAATATTTGAAAAAAATCAAGGAACTGGATGACGCCTATGAGAAGGCAGTGGCCGGCGGTAAGAAAAAGACGGTCCTCTTCGGTGATCGTTTCCCCTTCCGCTACCTGATGGACGATTATGGATTGAAGTACTACGGGGCCTTCCCCGGTTGCTCCGCCGAAACGGAGGCCAGCTTTGAAACGGTCATATTCCTGGCCAAAAAGGTGGATGAAGAGGGACTTTCGGCCATTTTGGTTCTAGAAGGATCCAACCAAAAAATTGCCGGAGCCATAAAGGACAATACAAAGGACAAAGGCCAAAAAATCCTCACCCTAAATTCCATGCAGTCTGTTACGGCTAAGGATGTGGAAGAAGGGACGACTTACTTGTCCGTGATGGAAGATAACCTGAAAGTGCTGAAAGAAGCGCTGAAATAGGGGGAAGTATGGCGCTGATCAGAGCAGAAAATTTAGCCTTGGGCTATGAGGGGAAGATCATCAACCGTGGCATCCGGTTTACCGTGGAAGCGGGAGATTATCTGTGCATCATCGGTGAGAACGGCTGCGGAAAGACGACCCTCATGAAGGTTTTGACCAATAATAAGTCACCCATGGAAGGAGAGGTTTCCATGGGTGAGGACATGGAGAAAGGGAAGGTTGGATATCTTCCCCAGGGGAAAAAAGACCGGAGAGATTTTCCGGCATCGGTGATGGAAGTGGTTCTCTCCGGCTGCCTGGGAGCTAAGGGCCGGTCGCCTTTTTATAACCGAAGGGACCGAAAGATGGCCGTGAAAAGTATGGAGAGGATGGGCATTGAAAGCCTGGCAAAATATCGGTTTGCGGAGCTTTCCGGGGGACAACAGCAGAGAGCACTATTGGCTAGGGCTTTGTGCGGAGACAAGAGGCTTCTTCTCCTGGATGAGCCTACAGCGGGACTGGACCCCAAGGCGACGGCGGAAATATATAAGTATCTTTCCGCTCTTCACCGGGATGGGATGACCATTGTGATGATTTCTCACGATATGGAAGCCACCGAGAAATATGCCACCCACATTCTTCGGATGGATACGGAACCGGTTTTTTTCGGTGACCGAAAAACTTATGAGAATGCCTTTCCGGAACGGGGTGAAGCCGATGGTTGATACGATCATGCTCTACTTTTCCTATCCCTTTATCCGCTATGCTTTCGTTGTGGGGATCCTGGTATCCCTCAGCGCGTCTCTTTTGGGGGTGGTGCTGGTGCTGCGGAGATTTTCTCTCATGGGGGAAGGCCTTTCCCACGTGGCCTTCGGGGCACTGGCTATAGCCATGCCCCTGCAGCTGACCAACAATATGGTGGTGATCTTGCCCTTGACGATCCTCTGTGCGGTGATGCTCCTTTATCGGGGAGAAAAAGTGAAGTTACAGGGAGATGCGATGATCGCCCTGATTTCCGTCAGCTCCCTGGGGCTGGGATATCTGCTGATCCACCTCTTTTCCAGGTCGGCCAATTTATCGGGGGATGTGTGCACGGTCCTCTTTGGGTCCACCTCTATTCTGACCATGACTCCCGAAAAGATCCGTTGGAGTGTCATTCTGTCCATTGGGGTGGTGATGATTTTTGTCTTGATCTATCACAGGATATTTGCCATTACCTTTGATGAGGAGTTCGCCACCGGGACGGGGATCCCCACAGGGGCCTATCACTTGCTCATGGCCATCATCATTGCGGTGATCATCGTTTTAGGGATGGATCTGGTGGGATCCCTACTGATCACGGCTTTGATCATTCTTCCCGCCTTATCGGCCATGAGTCTTTGGAAGAGCTTTTTTAAGGTGACGGTTTTTGCCGCCGTTTTTGCGGTCCTGGGCACGGGTAGCGGGCTTCTTTTGTCCATTGTGGCAGGGACCCCTGTGGGGCCCACCATCGTGGCTGTGGACATGGTCATCTTTGCCCTTTGCAGCCTGGTGGGGAAGATAGGAGGTTCTTGGCGATGAAGAAGAGGATAGCAGTGATCCTGGTGATCCTATGTATCATGTCATCCTTCGCCGGTTGTGGAGAAGAGAAGAAGGGTGACAAGGAAAAGGAAATGATCGATATGACCCATATGTCGGGGAATGTCATATACGGAGAAGTCTTTGCTATGATGACAGAGCCCCAGGAATATGAGGGTAAGACGATCCGCATCAAGGGCCTGTTTAACAAGCAAAAAGATACAGAGACGGGGAAGGATTATTATTTCGTCCTGATCACCGACGCGCAGGCCTGCTGTCAGCAAGGGATAGAGCTGAAAGGGAAGGATGATGCACCGCCTCGGGGACTGCCCGCCCTCGGCGAGGAAATGGTCGTGGAGGGGAAGTTCGGAAAGTATGAGGTGAACGGAAGGAAATATTATTGCATCTTTGTGGAGAAGATCACTTCCCCGGTGGAGTAAGGGGGAAAGAAGTTTTCTCATGGTAGATTTTCTACCCTGTCTTGTGGTACAATATCGGAGTAACAGAAATACAACGGTAGCGGGCAGGAGAGGCATGGAATGGAAGAACTGAAGAACAAGATCCTAAGGGAAGGTCGGGCCATCGGGACACAGATCGTCAAGGTGGACGGGTTCATCAATCATCAGATCGATGTGGCCTTTATGGAGAAGGTAGGCAAGGAGTTTGCTCGAAGGTTTGATTGTATAAAAGTGGATAAAATTCTCACGGTGGAGGCCAGCGGCATTGCTATTGCCTGTCTGACGGCGCCGTTTTTTGGTTATCCCAGGGTGGTGTTTGCCAAGAAGACCAAGCCCAGCACCATGACCGATGAATTTTACGGAGCGGAAGCGAAATCCTTCACCAAGAACACAGTGTCCATGGTGCGAGTTTCCAAGGAATTCATCAATCCCGGGGACAGAGTGTTGATCTTGGATGATTTCATGGCTCACGGAGAGGCGGCTACCGCCTTGACGGAGGTGGTGGAACAGGCCTGTGCCAAGGTGGAAGGCGTGGGGATCGTCATAGAAAAGGCCTTTCAGGGAGGCGGCGAAAAGCTTCGCCGGAGGGGTTACCGGGTGGAATCTCTGGCCATTGTAGAGAAAATCGTCGACGGGAACATCACTTTTAAGAATGAATAATTGGTTCATAAACTGATAGGATTGTTCGGATTGAAGCGAACATTATTAATTTATCTTCCCGAATTCCAGGGAGATTTGGATGTTTGTCCTTTGTTATCGGGCAAGGCAGTAGTATGATAAAGGCAGTTATCAATTCAACGTTATGTATTGGAGAGGAGAAATGATTCAATGAAAAAAGTCATAACAATTGCAATGGCGCTGATCCTGGTGCTGGGGCTGGGTGCTTTCTTTGCCGGCTGCAACAAAGACAAGGGATCGGACACCACAAAAGTAGGCTTTATCTACATCGGTTCTGCCAAGGACGGCGGCTTTTCGGAAGCTCAGGACAACGGCAGAGAAGCCATGGTGAAAAAATTTGACGGAAAAGTGGAGACGGAGGTCATTGAAGAAGTCTCCGATACGGACGCTCAGGCCACCAGAGATGCGGCCCTCAGCCTGATGGATAAGGGATGTACCATCATTGTGGGGACAAGCTTCGGCTACATGGATGTACTGGAGGAGATGGCCAAGGAATATCCGGACACCACCTTCCTGCATTTCTCCGGATATAAGGCAAATGACACCAACTTCGACAATTACTTCGGCGCAATGGAAGAGCCCAGATATCTCACCGGTGTGGTCGCCGGAAGTATGACCAAGTCCAATAAACTGGGATATGTGGCTGCATTTGATCTTCCCGAAGTAAACATCGGAATCAACGCTTTCACACTGGGTGCTCAGTCCGTGAACCCCAACGTGGAAGTCAAGGTAGTCTATCTGAACACGTGGTACGATCCCGCAAAGGAAAAGCAGGCAGCAGAGGCTCTTCTTTCCCAGGGATGCGATGTGCTGACACAGCACTGTGACACCACCGGACCTATTTTGGCAGCAGAAGCCGCAGGCGCATATGCCATCGGATACAATCTGGATAAGCAGGACATCGCGCCGGATACCTTCCTGACTGCCCCTGTATGGCATCATGAAGTATATTACAACAAAGCCATCGGCAGCATCATGGACGGAAAGTTCAAGCCGGAAAGCTATTATGGCCATATGAAGGACGGATATGTGGACATTGCACCCATGAACAAGGTCATCCCCAAAGAAGTCCAGGATAAGGTCAACGAAGTGAGAGATTCCATGGTCGCAGGTGAATTTTCACCCTTCTCGGGAAAGATCGAATATGCTGACGGGTCGATCCTGTGCAAAGAAGGTCAGACCTTGACCAGAGAAGAAATTTGGAAGACCAGCGGCGTGATCAAGGGCGTCAGCGCAACAGAACAGAAATAACATGGAGGAAAGCCGGGTGCAGGAAATTGCCATTAAGATGGAGAACATCACAAAATCTTTTGGAGCACTGAAGGCCAACGAAGATGTTAATCTCACGGTGAGACACGGAGAAGTCCACGCCCTGCTGGGCGAGAACGGAGCCGGGAAATCGACATTGATGAACATGCTGTCAGGAATTTACAGTCCTGACAGCGGTTCTATTTATGTGGAGGGACAGAAGGTGAGCTATACATCGCCCAAGGATTCTATCCAGCTGGGGATCGGGATGATCCACCAGCACTTTAAGTTGGTGGATGTGCTTACAGCAGAAGAGAACATCGTTCTGGGACAAAAGAAACAGAAGGCCAGGGGGAAGGATCTCACCAAGGAGATCAAGGAACTGTCGGACAAGTACGGGCTGGATGTGACCCCCGACAAGAAAGTGTACGACATGTCCGTGGGAGAAAAGCAGACCTTGGAGATCATCAAGGTGATCTACCGCGGGGCGGATATTTTGATTTTGGACGAGCCTACGGCGGTACTGACCCCTCAGGAGATCGAGAAACTCTTTCGCATCATGAAGAAGATGAAGGAGCAAGGTGCGGCCATCATCATCATCACCCACAAGTTGGGGGAGGTGATGGAAATCAGCGACCGAGTCACTGTCCTGAGAAAGGGAAAATCCGTGGGTACAGTGGAAACGGCAGGGACCGATGTGTCCAGCCTCATCGAAATGATGGTGGGAAAGAAGGTGGACCTTCAGATCCAGCGGGAAAAGGGTCTTGAAAGGGAGGAACTCCTTCACCTGGACGATGTGACCGTGCTGGATACAGAAGGGAAAAATGCGCTGGAGAATGTCAGCTTCCACCTGAAGGGGGGCGAGATCCTGGGGGTTGCCGGTGTTGCGGGGAGCGGACAGAAGGAGCTGTGCGAGACCATTGCAGGACTGACCCCTGTTGAAGGGGGAAGGATCTTCTTTCAGGGAGATAATATTGTGGGCAAGTCCCCAAGGGATATCATCCAGCTGGGGATCCGTATGGGCTTTATCCCGGAGGATCGGCTGGGCATGGGCCTGGTCAGCGGTATGGATATTGTTCACAACATTGTCCTGAAGGATTACCAGAACCAGCCGGGGATATTCCTGAAGAGGGGACCCTGTGTGGAGAAGGCCAATAAGATAGTCAAGGCTCTGGACATACAGACTCCGGATATCAGTACGCCGGTAAAGAAACTTTCCGGAGGGAACATACAGAAGGTGCTTTTGGGGAGGGAGATCGACTCCAATCCCAAGGTCCTGATCACCGCATATCCGGTTAGGGGATTGGATATCGGTGCATCCTACAAGATCTATGATCTGCTGAATCAGCAGAAGCACAGCGGTGTGGCCGTCCTCTTCGTAGGAGAAGATCTGGACGTGCTCATGGCTCTATGTGATAGGATATTGGTATTGTGTGAGGGGAAGGTCATGGATATCGTGGATCCTTCCCAAGTGACCAAGGAAGATGTGGGCCTGCTCATGGCAGGCGGCTTTGAGGAGAAGGAGGCGTCCAATGATCAAAATAACTAAGAAGGCGGCTCTTCCCAGAAATCGGGAGATCCTCATTCAAGCATTGGCCATCGTCTTTGCCCTAATTTTTGCCGGCCTGGTCATTGCGGCCATCGGGTTCAACCCGCTGCTTGTGTATTGGAACATCATAGACGGATCGGTGGGCTCGGGGATCAAGATCCAGCAGACCATCATTAAAGCCATTCCTCTGGTGATCGCCTCCATGGGGATATTGGTAGCTTTCAAGATGAAGTTTTGGAATATCGGCGGGGAAGGGCAGATCATGATGGGGGCCTTCGGCGCCACCTTAGTGGCCCTGAATATCCCCGAAACGGTGCCATCCTTTTTCGCCCTGCTGATGATGATGGTGGCGGGCATCCTATTCGGCAGCGTATGGGCTTTTATCCCGGCTGCGTTCAAGGCAAAGTTCGGGACCAATGAGACCATCTTTACCCTGATGCTCAACTATATCGCCATCAAGTTTGTGACTTACTTGCAGACAGGACCCTGGCGCGCCGAGGATTCTCAGGGCTTTCCCAAGATAGAGAGCTTTACGCCCAACGAGATCCTTCCCAGGGTTTTCGGTGTCCACGCCGGGTGGATACTTGCCCTTCTCTCTATCGTCTTGGTGTATATCTTTATGAACCACACCAAGAAGGGGTATGAGATCGCTGTCGTGGGAGAAAGTCTGGAGACGGCCAGGTATGCGGGCATGAACATCAAGGCCATCATCATTACGTCCATGGTCATTTCCGGTGGATTGTGCGGACTTGCGGGAGCCATTCAGGCATCCGCCGTGGCCAAATCTCTTACCTACGGAATATCGGCAGGCATCGGCTTTACCGCCATTATCACTGCGTGGATGGGCAAGCTTTCCGCGCCTATCGTGGCGGTGGTCTGTGTATTCTTCGCCATGCTCCTCCAAGGAGGAAATGCCATACAGGTGGCCATGCAGGTCCCCGCTTCCGTGGCGGATTTGATCCAGGGGGTCATCCTGTTCTTTGTACTGGGAAGCGAGTTCTTCCTGCGGTACAACGTATCCTTTAGGAAGACTGAAACAAAGAAGGAGGTGGCGTGATGGAACAATTTATCGCAGCAATGGTCATTGCCGCCACTCCTCTGATCTTCGCTACACTGGGTGAATTGCTGTCGGAAAAGTCCGGTTGCCTGAACTTGGGTGTGGAAGGAATGATGCTCATGGGTGCCATCATGGGTTTCCAAGTGGGATTTGCTACCGGCAGCCCTATCCTGGCAGTGTTGGCCGGTTTTATCGCCGGCGCGGCAGGTGCCGCCATCTTCGGATTTTTGACCATATCCCTCAGGACCAATCAGGTGGTCACCGGCCTTGCCCTGACCATCTTCGGTACGGGGTTTTCCGGCTTTGTGGGAAAAAGCGTTTCCGGCCTGTCCCTACCCAGGGATTTTCGATTTGCCTTTGAGAGCATTCCCATTCCGGGTCTGTCCAAGATCCCGGTGATTGGAGATGCCTTTTTTAACCGGGATATCCTGGTGTATGTTGCCTTCATCTGCACCATTGCCATCGCCTTTTACCTGAACAAGACCAGGATCGGACTGAATACCAGAGCGGTGGGTGAAAATGCGGCGGCAGCCGATGCTTCCGGGATCAATGTTTCTCTTTATCGCTATGTAAACGTGATCGTGGGAGGCGGCCTGTGCGGTTTGGGCGGCGCCTACATGTCCTTGGTGACCATTCCCGTTTGGCAGGAAAATGTGGTGGCCGGTAGAGGCTGGATCGCCGTTGCCCTAGTTATCTTTGCCGGGTGGAAACCCTGGAAGGCATTTTTGGGAGCCCTTCTCTTTGGCGCCCTGTCCATCTTGGGATACCGTCTGCAGGCGGTGGGAATACACGTTTCCCAGCACTTGGTGGACATGATCCCCTATGTGGCCACGGTGATCATCGTGATTATTTCTACCAGAAAGAATCGCAAAGAAGATCTGCCGCCGGCGGACCTGAGCAACCCATACTTTAGGGAAGATCGGTAGCATGGCCGACTTTCTAAAGGATCAGATCATCACATATATCGGTAACAAGCGTCTTCTTCTCGGTGAGATACAGGCGCTTTTACACTATATCAAGGAAAAAGAGGGGAAGGAAGAATTTTTCTGCGGTGACCTGTTTGCCGGCTCAGGGATTGTAGCCAGGCTTCTGAAAGGCCATGCATCCTGGCTGGTGGTCAACGATCTGGAACACTACAGCCGGGTGATCAATTCATGTTATCTCTCCAACCGGTCGGACTTTGACGAAGAGGCCTACGACCGGTACCGGATAGAACTGGAAAACCTCCCTAAGGTGCCCGGTCTGATCTCCGCTCACTACGCCCCCGGAGATGATGATGAGATCCTCCCGGGGGAACGGGCTTTTTACACCAGGGAAAACGCCTTGCGCATCGATACTTATCGAAGGGGTATTGATGATCTTCCCCAGGAGATGAAGAAGTATTTTTTGGCCCCCCTTCTCTACGGGGCATCTGTCCACGTCAACACGGGAGGAGTGTTCAAAGGCTTCTACAAAGATCGAAGAACCGGAGTGGGCAAGTTCGGCGGAACCGGGGAGAATGCCTTGCAGCGGATCAAGGGAAGGATCACCTTGCAAAAGCCGGTGCTCTCGGAAAGAGAGTGCCCGGTGGAGATCTACCGACGGGATGCATCGGAATTGGCAGAGGCGCTGCCGCCCATGGATCTGGTCTACCTGGATCCCCCCTATAACCAGCACCCCTACGGATCCAACTATTTCATGCTCAACGTCATTGCAGAGAATAGGTTGGAAGGGAAGATCAGTCCCGTGTCGGGGATCCCCGCCGGCTGGAACAGATCGGCCTATAACAAGAAAAATCAGGCGAAGGATGTTTTATCGGATCTGATCCGCAAGCTGAAATGCAAATACATCATCCTGTCCTACAACTCGGAGGGCTTCATTTCCTATGAGGAAATACTGGATATGCTGGGGGACGCGGGAAGAGTGATCCCCAGGGAGATGAAATACAATACCTACAGGGGCAGCAGGAATTTGGAAAATCGATCCATCTATGTGAATGAATACTTGTTCCTTCTGGAGAAGGAATAGAAAAGAGGAAATATGTCGAAGAAGGGAAAGACCGTATTTGTCTGCCAGGACTGTGGTTATGAAAGTCCCAAATGGATGGGGCAGTGTATCTGCGGTGCGTGGAACACCATGACGGAGGAGAAGGTACGGTCCGGCAAAGAAGAGGATAAGCGAAGGCGGAGCACGGCGGAGCCGGGGAGAACGTCCAAGGCACAGCCGTTGGCTTCTGTTGCCGCAGGGGGCCGAGGAGAGCGGCTGGATACAGGGATATCCGAGCTGAATCGCGTCCTTGGGGGCGGTCTGGTGAAGGGATCCTTGACCCTGATCTCAGGAGAGCCTGGAATCGGGAAATCCACCATCATCATGCAGGTGGCTCACCACATTGCACAGGCCGGCGGTAAGGTGCTGTATGTTTCCGGGGAAGAATCTGAAGAGCAACTGAAAATGCGGGCGGACCGCATTTGCGGCCAGCTGAGCCCTAACCTCTTTGTCCTGGCGGAAACCAATCTGGAAAATATCAGCCGAGTTGCGGGAGAGTTGGAGCCGGACTTCATCATAGTGGATTCCATCCAGACCATGTACACAGAGGAGCTGGATTCCGCACCGGGGAGCGTGTCTCAAGTGAGAGCCTGCGGTAACGAACTGATGCGCATCGGAAAGATAAAGAATATCCCTATTTTCATCGTGGCTCACGTGACCAAGAGCGGGGATCTAGCCGGACCGAAAATCGTAGAACACCTGGTGGACTGCGTACTCTCCTTTGTGGGGGAGAGAAATGCGGAACTGCGGATCATGCGAGCCTTCAAGAACAGGTTCGGGACCACCAGCGAGGTGGGAGCCTTCGAGATGGGAGAGAGGGGCCTTGTGGAGATCCAAGATCTGTCCAAGCGATTTCTGGAAAATACCGACCAGGAATCAGAAGGCTCTATGATCACAGCCGTCTATGAAGGGACCCGGCCCCTGCTCATGGAGATACAGGCGTTGGTGGCCCCCACCAGTCTGAACTTTCCCAGGAGAACGGCCATCGGCTTGGAACTGTCCAGGCTGAACATGATCCTTGCTGTCCTGGAAAGGAAGGTAGGCATTCCGTTTTACAATCAAGATGTTTATGTCAACGTAGTAGGAGGCCTTCGCCCGGAGGGAACATCCACGGACCTTGCCGCAGCACTGGCGGTATACTCCTCCTATGGAGAGAAGTTGCCGGCTAAAGGAGTTCTGGCCCTGGGTGAGATCGGTCTCACCGGTGATCTGCGCATTGTGCAAAATGCGGAAAAGATCATTCGTGAAGCGGCCAGGATGGGCTACCAAAAAACCATTCTTCCCCATAGTCAGAGGGAGAGAATGGCTTCTTCCGGTGAGGTAAAGGCGGCCCTGAAGGGCATGGAGCTGATCGGTGCAAAGAACGTGAGGGAAGCTATCTCGGCTTGCTTCGAGGACTGAACCTTCGCTCGGCGACCTTCCTATCCTTTGCCACCGATGGAGAGAGTTTCAGTTCGAACCAAATGGTGGTACCCTTGCCCGGCTTGCTCTCTGCACCGAACTTGGCATTGTGAAGGGTGAGGATCTCCTTCACGATGGAAAGACCCAGGCCGGAGCCCTCCGTGGCTCTGACGTGGTTGTTGCTGGTCTTGTAGTAGCGATCCCAGATGTGGCCCAGTTCTTCCTGGTTGATGCCGATACCGTGATCGATGACTTCGCAGTGGACCTTGCGGCCCCACTGTTTGACGTTGATGATCACCTTGCGGTCCTCTCCGCAGAACTTGACGGCATTGGTCAGCAGATTGGAAACTACCTGCTTGATCCTTTCCCGATCTCCTTCCACGTAGACATCCTGCTTGCAGTTGAAGACCACCGTAAAATTCTCCTGTTCCTGGAGCAACTCGTAGGGCAGCAGGACGGCTTCGATGGCGGTTCTTAGATTGAACCGGGTCATTTCCAGTTTCATGGTCCCCGACTGGATGGCGGTAAGGGCCAGCATGTCGCTGACCAAAACATTCAGTCTGTCCGCCTCTTCGATGATCACCTGAAGATGGGCGGTTCTCTTTTCCGGATGGTCTCCCGACAGGTCCCGGATCATTTCCGCGTAGGATTTGATCATAGTCAGGGGAGTCCGCAAATCGTGTGAAACGTTGGCCATGAGATCCTTCTGCAACATGGTGGATCGCTCCAGTGCGTAGGAAGTTTTATTGAGCGTCTCACCTAAGTGGGTGATTTCCGAATACTGGTTGTAGATGGGGAAGGTGGTTCCGTACTGTCCGTCGGCCAGTTTCTTCGCTGATCTGGTGATGCTGGTAATTGGCCTGGATATTCGACTGGACAAGTAAAAGGACAGGATAAATGCAAGGGCTAGGGCGATGATGATGATCAAGACCAGCTGGCTCTGGAGGATGGTGATGGTGGAAGTGACAGGGTAGAGGGGCGTCACCACATAGATGATGTTATCGGTATTCTTCTCGTTGAGATAACTGGCATGGATATAGGTCCGCTTCATGGTCTGCCGGTCGGTAATGGTGGCGCTGTAACTTCTCAGGCCTTCCGTTTTTTTTACTTGAGCCAGATTCTCTCTGGCATCGGCGATCTCCTTGTCGTAGAGAAAGGCGTAGTTGGCCGGATATATGGTTTCTTCATTCTTGTCGATGCGCACATAAACATCGTCCCCTTCAGTGATGGAACGGGCATCCTCGATGAAGCCCTTGATATCGCCCTTGTTGTACTTGTCCATCAAGGTGACGGCTGTTCCCTGGGTCTGCTGGATCTTCATATTCTCGTAGTAGTTGTTGAGAAAAAATATTTGAAGGAACCATATGGACACCAAAAGAACGATGGAGAAGACCAGGAAATATATCCAGATCCTGAACTTTATGCTTTTGAAGTCAAATTTAAGTTTCAAATTTATATCCTACTCCCCGTTGGGTGACGATGAAGTCCCGGTACGGTCCCAGGCTGTTTCGCAGGTTCTTGATGTGGGTGTCGATGGTTCGGTCATCTCCGAAGAAGTCGTATCCCCAGATGTCGGAAAGGAGTTTGTCCCTTGAAAGTGCGATGTTCTTGTTTTCCACCAAATAGAAAAGAAGTTCATATTCCTTAGGGGTCAGTTCGATCTTTTCGCCGTCCACCGTGACGATGCGACCGGCCATATTGATAGACAGTCCCTCAAAATCCAGTGTCTCAACCGGTTCATCCTGAACCTTGGGTGCCTGAGCGGCACGTCTTGCCAAAACCGCGTTGACCCTGGCCATCAGCTCCTTGGGGCTAAAGGGCTTGATCACGTAGTCGTCGATCCCCAACTCAAAGCCGAAGAGCTTATCGTACTCCTCGCTTCTTGCAGACAGCATGATGATGGGTATATCCTTTGTCTTTCGGATTTCCTTACAGGCAGAAAACCCATCCAAACGGGGCATCATAATATCCATGATGATGATGTCGAAATCCCGCACGTTGCAAAGGCCCACGGCGACCATGCCGTCTTCCGCTTCGGTAACTTCAAAGTCATTGAACTCAGCGTATTCTCGAATGACCTCCCTTATCTTCGCTTCGTCGTCTACGACGAGTAGTTGAATCATGGTAACCTCCCAACACATCCTTGCCAAAAGAGTTGCAAGTGTAGTTATTGTACCATAAGTGGTCTGAAGAGAAAAGCATCAGAAAGTAAGGGAGAATTTCACCGGATCGGTCCATAGAAATTGCAACTTTTTCTTCCCCAATCCAACGTACCTGTGGTAGACTGTTACTCATTGGTGTTACTAAAATTCGGAAGGCAAAAAAAACATAGAAAAACCCGATGTTTGGTGTTGACAGTACATATAAGCTTTGATATACTTACATATTTGTTTCGCTTGACACTCTCCCCACTTTTAGAGTATACTTTTAGTGTATGTTGTGAAAGGAGCGAGAATGTATAATATCGGAGATAAGATCGTATATCCCATGCACGGGGCAGGAGTCATCGAGGAGATCGAAAACAAGGAGATCCTGGGTGAGATGAGGGAATATTATGTCCTGAAAGTGCCTTGCGGGGATATGAAGATCATGATACCTGTAGACAAGAGCGACGAGATCGGCGTGCGGAATGTCATTTCCCAGGGACAGATGGATGATGTGGTAGAGATCCTTCAGGGCCCGTCTACGGAGATGTCGGATAACTGGAACAGAAGGCATCGGGAGAACATGGAAAAACTCAAGACGGGAGAGGTCACGGAGGTGGCCGAAGTTGTGAGGAACCTGTTGCGCCTTGAAGAAGAAAAACATCTTTCCACCGGTGAGAAGAAAATGCTCACCAATGCGAGACAGATCCTGCAAAGTGAATTGATCCTAGCAGGAGACATGGACCAGGCAGAAGCGGAAAAGCTCATCATCGATGCTGTTTGCATAGCATCCTGAGGCAAGGGCTTGTGCTACATACCAAACCAGTCAGAAAGGAGATTTGCCCATGCTCAAAAAGCTCTTTCGAGCGGCGTTTACATTAGTGGGTGGTATCGTAGGTTACGGAGCTTTCCTATTGACCAAGTTCATATTGACGGTCACCAATGTGGCATCCATTGACCAACTGACCAAGCTGCAGCAATTTTTCATCGCGGCAGCCTTTGTACTTATATTCGTATTAATCTTTTTTAAACTTACTCCCACATTGGACCGACATAGCAAGAAGGTGACCCAGAACATCGAGTCGGACCTGCAGAACATACCCACCAATGACATTGTAGTGGGGACGGCGGGACTGATCATCGGTCTGATCATCGCCTTTTTGGTGAGCAATGTATATAATTTGATCAATGTACCCTATCTTCCGGTGGTGTTCTCCGTGCTCACCTACCTGGTGATGGGTTATTTAGGTGTGGTGGTGGCTACCAGGAAGGGGAAGAATCTTCTCTCCGCCATCAACGCAGGCCTGCGCACGGCACCGGCCGGTGGCAAGGGCAAAAGCAAAGGGAGCGACGCAACACCTAAGATCTTTGATACCAGCGTCATCATCGACGGTCGCATCGCCGACATCATGAAGACCGGGTTCATCGAGGGGCCCATCGTCATTCCCGAGTTTGTTCTGGTGGAACTGCGGCATATCGCCGATTCCTCCGACGGACTGAAGCGGAATCGAGGGAGAAGGGGCCTGGAGATCCTGGGCAAGATCCAAAGCGAATACGGTATCGATATCCACAACACCACGGGCGAGAAGGCCTTGGAGGAAATCCCTGAGGTGGATGTAAAGCTTCTGAAGTTGGCCCAGATGATGAACGGAAAAGTAGTGACCAACGACTACAACCTGAATAAAGTTGCCGGGATACAAGGAGTGGAGGTGCTGAACATCAACGAATTGGCCAACACCTTAAAGCCTGTTGTACTCCCGGGAGAAGACATGAGTCTGTTTCTGGTCAAGGAAGGTAAGGAAAGCAACCAGGCTGTTGCTTACTTGGATGACGGTACAATGATCGTGGTAGAGGATGGAAGACGGCATATCGGAAAGACCATCGATATCACGGTGACCAGCGTGCTCCAGACCTCAGCAGGACGAATGATTTTTGGAAAGCCGAAGCAAAGATAACAGGATGTGCGGGAAGAAAAAAATCGGTGCGGTCATTGTTGCCGCCGGCAAAGGACGCCGTATGGGGGAGGATGTCCCCAAGCAGTTTTTGAATGTAAAGGGGAGGCCCATGGTATTTCACAGTGTGTGGGCCTTCGTTTCATGTCCCCGGATCCATCAGGTCGTATTGGTGACGGGGAAGGATCATATTTCTCTGTGCCGGGAAATCTTTCCCCAAGAGGAAAAAATAAAGATCGTCCCCGGAGGCGCAGAGCGGGCCGACTCGGTCAGGGCAGGTCTTGCCGCTTTGGACCAAGGTGTGAGCTACGTTTTGGTCCACGATGGAGCCCGGCCCTATGTGGGGGTGGAGACCATAGAAAAGGTGCTGGAGGAAACCCTCAAGACAGGGGCAGCCATACCGGCGGTGAAACCTAAGGACACTATACGCACCCGGGAACAGGTCTTGGACAGAGACGGCTTGTTTTCTGTGCAGACTCCCCAGGGGTTTCGCAGGGACGTTCTGGAACAGGCCTATGCAGACGGAGAAGAAACCGGATTTCGCGGCACCGATGATGCGTCCTATGTTGAGCAACTGGGCATCAGGGTTTCCGTCGTCTCGGGAGACTACGGGAACATTAAGATCACGACCAAGGAGGACCTGCCTCCTCAGGAAGCCTGTGAGACCAGGATCGGCAGCGGTTACGATGTTCATAGATTGGAAGAGGGCCGGGACTTGATCCTGGGTGGGGTGAAGGTTCCCCACAGGGCAGGACTGTCAGGACATTCCGATGCGGATGTGTTGGTCCATGCCGTCATGGATGGACTCCTGGGTGCTGCCGGCATGGGCGACATCGGCCAGCTCTTTCCCGATACAGATGAGTCATATAAAGGCATTTCCAGTCTGGTTTTGCTGGACAAGGTAGGGAGAAAAATCACGGAAGCAGGTTTTTCAGTGGGCAACATAGATGCAACAGTAATGGCCCAAAAGCCCAAGCTGATGGACTACAAAGAAGAAATGAAGACAAATATCGCACGAACTCTAGGGATCCCAATGGGGGCCGTCAACATCAAGGCTACCACCACGGAAAAATTAGGGTTTGTGGGAAGAGAAGAAGGGATTGCCGCTGAGGCGGTCTGTATATTGATACGATAGGAGAACAAGGAATCATGAGACTTTCAAAGATGCATTTGAAGACCTTGCGGGAGGTCCCCGCAGAAGCCGAAATACCCAGCCACATCCTCCTTTTGCGGACGGGGATGATCAAAAAGCTTGTTTCGGGGGTCTATGGCTTTATGCCCCTGGGGTGGAGGTCCATCCGCAAAATCGAGGAGATCATCCGCCAGGAGATGGACGGCGCAGGGGGACAGGAGATCCACATGTCTGCTGTACAGCCGGCGGAGCTTTGGCAGGAGTCGGGGAGGTGGACCCAGTACGGACCTGAGCTTTGGCGACTGAAGGATCGCAACGGCCGGGATTTTTGCTTGGGACCCACTCATGAGGAGATCTTCACCGATGTGATCAGAAATGATGTGAGTTCCTATCGCCAACTCCCCGTCAATCTATATCAGATACAGACCAAATATCGGGACGAGGCGAGGCCCAGGTTCGGTCTCATGCGGAGCAGGGAGTTCATCATGAAGGATTCCTATTCCTTTGACAAGGATTGGGAAGGCCTGGATAAAAGCTATGAAGAGATGTTTGCCGCCTACGAAAAGATATTTCAGCGAGCGGGACTGGTGTTCCGACCGGTGGAGGCGGATACCGGTGCCATCGGCGGTAGTGATTCCCATGAGTTCACCGCCCTTTCAGAGGTTGGGGAGAGCGAGATCGTCTACTGTGATGCATGTCAAATGGCCGCAACATCGGAGCGGGCAGCGGCAGTGGATGATGAAGCTACATCGCTTGAAATGAAGGAGATAGAAGAAGTTCATACGCCGGGGCACAAGACCATTGAAGAAGTGGCAGGTTTTCTCGGCCTGGATAAGAAGGAGACCATCAAGGCCCTCCTCTTTGTCACCTACGATGAGGAAGGCAATGAGGACGGATATGTGGCTGCCTTTGTCCGGGGAGACAGGGAGTTGAACATGACCAAGTTGATCAACGCTCTGGGCATTCCCGAGCATGCCATCGCCTTTGCCGATGAGGAGAAACTGGAGCCCATCACAGGAGCGGTGGGGGGCTTTACCGGCCCTGTGGGCATCCATGACTGCAAGATCGTGGTAGACAGCGAATTGACCGGACAGCAGAACCTCTGTGCAGGAGCCTGTAAAAAGGACTACCATATGCTCAATGTGAACTATGAACGGGATTACCGAGGGGATATTGTTGCAGATATCAAGACTCTTCTTCCCGGTGATCCATGCCCGGTCTGCGGTGCTCCCGTAAAGTATGCCCGAGGCATCGAGGTGGGACAGGTGTTCAAACTGGGGACCAAGTACAGTGAATCCATGGGTGCAACCTACAAGGATGAGAACCAGAAGGAACAGCTGATCGTCATGGGATGCTACGGCATCGGGGTGACCAGAACGCTGGCCGCGGTAGTGGAGCAGCATCACGATGAAAACGGGATCATTTGGCCCATGTCTGTGGCACCCTACCATGTGATCATCACTTTGATGAAACCGGAAGATCAGGCCCAGGCGCAACTGGGAGAGGAAATATATGAGAAATTGTCCGGTGCCGGAGTGGAAGTGCTTTTGGATGACCGAAAGGAAAGGCCGGGGGTCAAGTTCAAGGATGCTGATCTTTTAGGGATCCCGGTGCGGATCACTGTGGGAAGGGATGCGGCAGAACGAAAAGTGGAATACAAGCTGCGACGGGATGAGGACGTCCTGTCCATGGATGCCGAAGATGCCACTGCTGCTGCCATCAAGATTGTAAATGAAGAAAAATAAAAAAGAACACAGGGGAATAAAGGAGATATGGAACCTTTTCTTCTCCTTCTTCAAAATCGGCCTGTTTACCATAGGGGGTGGAATGGCCATGATCCCCCTCATCGAAAAGGTTGCGGTGAAGGATAAGAAGTGGTTGACGGAGGAGGAGATGCTGGACTGTCTCGCCGTGGGTCAGGGCCTGCCGGGGATCATTGCGGTGAACACCGCCACCTATATCGGCAACAAGACCCGGGGGTTTCCGGGGGCATTTTTTGCCACCCTGGGGGTGATCCTGCCTTCATTTATCATCATTCTCTTGCTGGCCACGGTGCTGAACAAGGTGGGAGACAGGGACGCGGTTCAAGGTGCCCTGGTTGGGATCAAGGCCGCGGTGTGCGGTCTTTTGATCGTGGTCACCTATCGGATGATGAGGCGGTCCCTCAAATCGGTTTTTCCCTGGATCATTTTTGCCCTTACCTTTGTGACGGTGGGGTTTTTCAAAGTGACGGCTATCTGGGCCATTCTTGCCGCTGCCCTTGCGGGGATCGTTTATTATTCCATCCGTGAAAGGAGGAGGGAATCATGATGGCGCTTCTCTACCTCTTTGGTGTGTTTTTTAGGATCGGCATCTTCAGCTTTGGCGGAGGGATCGCCATGCTGCCTCTGATCTTCCAAAGTGTGCAGGACTTTGGCATCATGACCCATGGTGAGTTTTCCAACCTGGTGGCTCTTTCCCAGGTGACGCCGGGACCCGTTGCGGTCAATGCGGCCACATACGTGGGCTTTCAGTATGCGGGGATCCCCGGTGCTATCGCCGCCACTTTAGGTGTCTCCATGCCTTCTTTTGTTTTAGTATTAGTGGCAATGAAGTTCGTGGAGAAGTATAATAGCAGTAGGACGGTGCGAGGGATATTTGAAGGAGTAAGACCTGCGACGGTGGGACTGATCGGTGCTGCGGTGATATTTGTGGGGCAAACGGTCCTGGTAACGGACATGAAGATCAACATCATCCCCTGCGTCATATGCGGGGTATCGGTCATCCTGGCAGGGAAGCTGAAGCTGAGCCCCATCCTGCTGATCATCATCATGGGCGTAATAGGAGCATTTGTATGTGGATAGGCGGTGTACGGGTAGTCATTAGAGACGAGAAAAACAGGATATTGCTAGTTCGCCAGCATCACGAGGGGCGAGATATCTGGATGGTCCCCGGTGGAGGGATCGAAGAGGGGGAGACCTCCCTTGAAGCGGCTTGCCGGGAGGTCAGGGAAGAAACCGGCCTGGATATCCAGGTGGGCAGGCTCATCTGGCACATTGAACAAATCACGTCTCAGGGGGAGCAGAGGTTTGTCAACTACTTTGAAGGAGAGATCCTGGGAGGGCGACTGGCACTGGGCAATGATCCGGAACTGGATGAGGATGGCCAGGTCCTGCGAGAAGTGCGCTTTATGTCCCGGGATGAGATAAGAGGATTGAAAACCCTTCACCCGGACTGCTTAAGGGGTGAGCTTTGGACCTTCTTTGAAGAAGGCGATGAAGGATATGATCCATATAAGATAAGGAAATAAGGAGGAAGACATGACAAAATTTATGATCGAAATGGAAAACGGTGATGTGATCCGCGGGGAACTCTACCCGGATAAGGCACCGGAGACGGTGGATAATTTCGTCAAATTGGCCAGAAAAGGCTTTTATGACGGTTTGACCTTTCATCGGGTGATCCCCGGCTTTATGATCCAAGGGGGATGCCCCCAAGGGACGGGGACCGGCGGGCCGGGATATTGCATCACCGGAGAGTTTGCAAGAAACGGTGTAGAAAACGATCTGAAGCACACCAGAGGTGTCCTGTCCATGGCCAGGGCAATGGACCCCAACTCCGCCGGATCTCAGTTCTTTATCATGCATGCCGATGCGCCTCACCTGGATGGCCAGTATGCGGCCTTCGGAAAGGTGACAGAGGGGATCGAGTGCGTGGATACGGTCACTAAGGTGCCTACCGACGGAGGAGATAAGCCTAAGGAGGCTCAGGTGATGAAGAAGGTGACCATCACAGAGGAATAAAGAATATCGCTGTTTACAGGGCTATGGATTTCTAAGATTTGGATAACCGTGCCCTGTTTTAACATAAAATTAACATTGTCATTGCCTTCTCTTAATCTATGGGGGGGAAAATTGGGAGATAATAGGAGCAGTAAGTAAAAGGAGGTATTTTGTGTACGGAGTAATCGATATCGGTTCCAACACCATCCGGCTGTCCTTTTACAGGCTGGCCGGCGGCAAGATCGATCCCATGATGAACAAAAAGGAAGTAGCGGGGCTTGCCAGTTATATCAAAAAGAACAACAAGATGAGCCAAGAGGGCATCGCCAAGCTGATCCACGTTTTGGAGGAATACAAGCAGATCGTAGGAAAGGTGGACATCAGAGAGATGTTCGTCTTTGCCACGGCTTCGGTGCGAAACGTGGAAAACGAAAAGGAGATCCTGAAGAAGGTGAAGGATGAAACGGGGATCAAGATCCGCGTACTCTCGGGAGAAGATGAGGGTAGGCTGGGATACCTGGGCGCCATGCAGTGCGCAGACATTGATGACGGACTTCTGGTGGATATCGGAGGAGGCAGTACGGAGCTGGTTTTTTACAAGGAAAAACACGTTGTAGCGTCCTCTTCTATGCCCATTGGATCTTTGAATTTGTTCAACCGATACATAGGGGACATTCTTCCCACCAGAAAGGAAGTAAAAACCATTAAAGACACGGTTTTGGAAGAGATCTCCAAAATCTACCAGCCGGACCTGCGACTCTGCGCCGAGTCGGTATGCGGCATCGGCGGCACAGCCAGGACGGTCTGCAAGATCCACAATGAAATGCTTCATCTCCCCGATACCAATATGCAGTTTCGCAGCGGATTCACAAGGCAGGTGATCAAGAAACTGGCAGAGAATAAAAAAGAGATGATCCACATGATCCTCAATGTGGCACCGGAACGGATCCATACCATTATCCCCGGGACCATTATCCTGGGAGCCATTGCCCGATATTTTGAGAGTGAAACGGTGGCGGTAAGCCGGTACGGCGTCCGGGAAGGGTATATCTATGACATCCTCAGAAGCAGAGGTGTAATGGATGGATAAGCTGTTTACCCAGAACAGGGAACTGTCCTGGTTGAAATTCAATGAACGGGTCCTGATGGAAGCGGCCGATGAAACAGTTCCTCTAGTGGAGCGGCTGAAGTTTGTGTCCATCTTTGTAAGCAATCTGGACGAGTTTTTCATGATCCGTGTAGGGAGCCTCTTTGACCTGATGGCAGTGGAGAAGGATGCCATCGATCGAAAATCCAACTTGACTCCCAAGGAGCAGCTGGATAGGATATATGCGGCCGTTGGGCCCATGATCAAAAAAAAGGAAGAGATCTACGAGAGCATCGTTTCCGGATTGAAGGACTGCAATGTTCATGCTTTGACTTATCCGAAACTTTCCGATGAGGAGAAAGCCTTCCTGAAGGAATACTGGAAGGAGAACATGCGTCCCCTTCTCTCGCCGCAGATCGTGGATACCCATCATCCCTTCCCCCACCTGCAAAACAAGGCCTCCTATGTGGCAACGTCTCTGGAGTTCAAAGGGGTCAAAAAGTTCGGGATCGTTCCGTTACCGCCCTCCCTTCCGGAGATCGTCTATCTTCCCGGAGAAGGAACCAGGTTCATCAAGACAGAGGACATCCTGCTGAAGTTTGTGGATAAGGTTTTCATCAAGCATCAGGTGCTTGAAAAGACGATTTTATACATCACCCGAAATGCGGACATCACACCGGACGATGAGCTGGGAAACGTGGATCTGGATTTCAAGATACGCATGCAGAGCCTGCTGAAGAAGAGAGCTAGGCTGGGTATCGTGCGTCTGGAACTGAGCAATCCGATCAGCGAAGATTTGCAGAATTATTTTGCTGATAAGTTTGAAGTGGAGGAGCACCAAACCTTTATCACCGGTGCTCCCATTAAGATGTCTTATGTGTATGGGTTGGCAGATCATCTGGACGGTGCTACCTGTGTCTCTTTGACATATCCGCCCTTCCGGCCCCAGCCACCTGCGGGGGTGAGAGAAGATATTTCTATGACCCGACAAATCATGGAAGGGGATATTTTGCTTTCTTATCCTTATGAGGCCATGGATCCGTTTTTGCGCCTGGTGAGGGAATCGTCCAAGGATGAAAATGTCATCTCCATCAAAATCACCATATACCGCCTGGCCTCCAAGGCAAAGCTTGTTGACTATCTCTGCGCTGCGGCGGAAAACGGAAAGGATGTCACGGTGCTCATAGAGCTTCGTGCCCGCTTTGATGAACAGAACAATATCGACTGGTCCGACCGTCTGGAGGAAGCCGGCTGCCGGATCATCTACGGCTTTGAAGATTACAAGGTCCATTCAAAATTGTGCCTCATCACCAGAAAGGAAAAGGGGGAAATCAAATACATTACCCAGGTGGGAACGGGGAACTACAACGAGAAGACGGCGGCCCTCTACACGGATCTATCCCTTATGACGGCCAACTACCAAATCGGCGAAGACGCCAATGAGTTCTTTAGGAATATGGGGATCGGAAATCTGGAAGGGGAGTATACCAAGCTCCTGGTGGCTCCCGTTTCTCTGAAGAGTGAGATCCTTCGCCTCATCGATGAAGAGATGGAAAAAGGGGAGAAGGGCTATATACGCATCAAGATCAACTCCTTCACGGACATGGGTATCATCCAAAAATTGAAGGATGCGTCCTGCGCCGGGGTCCGGGTGGACATGATCATTCGGGGAATATGCTGCATCCTTCCGGGGATTTCCGGGAAGACTGAAAACCTCCATGTGACCAGCGTGGTGGGCAGGTTCTTGGAGCATTCTCGTGTCTACTGCTTCGGCAGGGGAGAAGAGGAGAAGATGTACATCTCATCGGCGGACTTTATGACTCGGAATACAGAGCGCCGAGTGGAGGTGGCATGCCCTATCCTGGATGAGAGTGTGAAGAAGAGGATCCGTGAGATCCTGGATGTTGCTCAGTGGGATACGGTGAAAGGCCGGGTGTTGAAAAGCGACGGAACATATGAGAAAAAACCGCAAGGGGACATGCCATTGAGCAGTCAGGACTTTCTCATCCGACAGGCCTTAGAGGCAATCCCTCCACCCGCCACTGAAAAAGCAGAAATAAAAGCCGGTGGATGGGGCCGTTTTAAGGCCTTCTTTCGCAGGATGACGGGCAGATCCTGAGTTGTGCCCTTAGCCTAGATCATGGCCGGGGATTTTCATCATTCCGGATGTCTCGGCGGGGGCAGATCATATAGTCCAAACTGAATTCGGATTTTTGTCTCAAAAAAACGCCATGATGTTCCATTAGAAATCATAGGCAGGCTTCGGCATTAGGCGATTCCGCAAATAAAGCATAGAGGAATTGCAAATAAATATAAAAATTCCCACCGAACCCTCTAGATTGCCAAAAAACAAGGGAAGAAATCATCTGAAATAAGGTCCAAAAATCCGAAATCAAAATGGGCCGAAAAAACTACACACCTGTGCTTTGTTGTTTCATGAACAAAGCACTTGTTTTGCTCTTTGGCTTGAAAACCGCCGAGAAACATGAGAGAATGAAGTGAAAATATTCTGAAATAAGGAGTGGTGTGCAGTTGAATATCCGAGAAATAGCAAAAAAAGCGGGGGTTTCGGTAGCTACAGTGTCCAGAGTTCTCAATCACCCCCAGAGTGTTGCACCAAAGACAAGAGAGAAAATAGAGAAGATCATACAAGAAGAGGAATACACGCCCAACTGGTTGGCGAGAGGCCTCAACTTTAATAAGACCGGGACCATCGGATTGATGATCCCGCACATTTTGAATTCCGTTCACATGGAGACGGCCAAGGGAGTGGAGGACGTGGCTCACATGAAGGGCTATGTTACCTTCATGTGCAATGTGGAAGAGGATGCGGAGAAGGAGAAGACGTATCTGGAATCCATGGTCAAGAGGAGGGTGGATGGGATCATCCTCATTTCTTCCACCTTGGATGAAAAAAATCTAAAACATCTGATGGGGAATAATCTTCCCGTGGTGCTCATCGGGGGCAGCAAATGTAATCCCGGGCTCAGTGCGGTAAGTGTGGACTATAAAGTAGGCGCCACTCAAGTTGTATCCCATTTGGTAAATAATGGTCATCGCAGGATCGCCATACTGTATGGAAACAATCCGGCAAGGGACAACCAGGAAAAGCTGGAAGGATATATGAAGGTCCTTGAAGAGTCGGGACTTCCCCTTTCGGAGGAGTATATGGTTGCGGTGGAGAACTCCATTGAGGGAGGCTATTTGGGCGCTAAGAAGATGACGGAGCTTCCCGAACCGCCGGATGCCATTTTTGGCACCAGCGACCGGATCGCTTTTGGTGCCATGGATGCCATCAAGGACAAGGAGATCAAGATCCCCGATGAAATTGCCGTGGTAGGCTTTGATAACGAAAGGTTGTCCAACCTGGTGGAACCCAAGCTTACTACAGTAGATGTTCCCCTCCATAAAATGGGGGTGTACGGTGCCCGCCTCCTCTTCGATATTGTAGAAGGAGAAGTGGAACCGGGAACTAGGAATATACTTTTACAGACCAAGTTAAAAATCAGGAAATCCTGTGGGCATAAAGAAAGAATAGGAGAAATGTTTTAGCGATGAAGAGCAATTTTTTAGGACTGGAGTTAAAAAATCCCATCCTCGTCGCCGCCGGACCCTGGGCGAGAGATGGAGACAACATTGCCAAATGTCTTGCAGCCGGTGCCGGTGCAGTAGTAACGGAGAGCATTGTAAGCGATACGGTGTTGGATGTGCGACCTCGTCTTGCTTATGATGGTCGGGGTGCTCAGAACATACGCCTGTACTCCGATATCCAGGTGGAAGGATGGGAGAGGGAAATGGCCATCGCTAAAAGTGGAGGTGGGATCGTCATTGCCAGCGTCTCTGCCCATACCCCCTCCGAGATCGCCTATTTGGCGGTAAAGATGGAAAAGTTCGGTGCCGATGCCATCGAAATCAGTGTTTCCAACCCCATGTGGGAGTCCTTGGAAGTGATGGCTTCTCATCCGGAGATCATCTACGACATGACGCGGGAAGTGGTGTCTCATGTAAAGATTCCTGTACTGGTGAAACTTTCACAGAATACCACCAACATCTCCAAGGTGGCCAAAGCGGTCAAGAAGGCCGGAGGGAGCGGTGTCAGTGCCATCAACACGGTGCGCTGCATACTGGGTGTGGATATCCGCACGGCAAAGCCTACTCTGGCTACATACGGGGGCTATTCGGGGGATCCCATTCGGCCTTTGGGGCTTGCTTCGGTAGCCACCATCGCGCAGACGGTGGACATTCCCATATGTGGCATCGGTGGCATCTCCACCTATGAGCACGCTATTGAATATATCATGTTGGGAGCATCAGTGGTGCAGGTTGGAACGACCATCATGTTGGAAGGACCCGACAAGGTCAGGGAGATCATAGATGATTTTCAACGTTGGTGCCATGCCAATGAAATCTCAGAGGTGAACCAATTGCGGGGAAAAGCACTGGAATCCCTTCTTTCCTTTGATGAAATGAAAATCGAGCCGGCCACCAGCACGGTGAGCAGCGTCCCCTGTGACATGGACTGCGATGCTTGTACCAAGGCATGTATGTATGAGGCCATCGTTAAGGAAAACGGAAACGTTCATGTGGAAGAAGAGTTCTGCACCGGCTGCGGTCTATGCACCTTCGTATGCCCGGCCAATAAACTGAAGTTGGATTGGTAATTTCATCACAAGTTGCCGAATTACTATTGCAATTATCTGAAAATGTGATATATTTAGTATTGTAACCGGTTACAATACCGGTATGAATAGCATCATTATTCTCAAAAATATATAAAAAGGAGGCAGATAACTATGTTCAAATGTGACCCAAAGAGGATGGAAGATAAGATCAAAACGTTTTCCAAATTTGGCGATGCGGGCCATGGCGGGATCACCAGATACTCCCTTTCACCGGAAGCCCATCAAGCAAGAGATGAGTTCGTGAAGAGGATGGAAGCCATCGGGGCGACCATTGAAACGGACGATTTGGCCAATATCTACGCGACCATTCCCGGGACAGACCCGAATGCAAAGCGATTGATCATGCAGTCCCACGTGGACTCGGTGCGAAACGGCGGAAACTATGACGGCGTATTGGGCGTGCTGACGGCGATGGAAGTGCTGGAGACCGTGGTGGAAAACGATATCCCCCACAAGCATCCCCTGACAGCGATGATCTGCACCAACGAAGAAGGATCCCTATACCCACCGGCCATGATGGTTTCGGGAATCCTCTGTAACGATCTTCTACCCGAGGCACTGGCGATGAACTTCAAGATGGACAAGATGATGGCCTCCAAGGCCATGGTGGAAGGCTATGCTCCCACCTTCGGGGAAGCCCTTGAGGCCAGCAAGTACAAGGGAGATAAAGCCAACCGGATCAGTGCAGACAAGTACTGTGCCATGATCGAGACCCATATCGAACAGGGCCCCATCCTGGAAGACAACGGCAACCAGCTGGGAGCAGTACAGTGCGTATTGGGGATGTTCAACTACTCCATTAAGTTCAGAGGATTTGCGGCTCACGCCGGGACCTTCCCCATGAACAAGCGACATGATGCCCTCTTTGCGGCGGCCCAGGCCCTTTGCTACCTCCATGAAGAGATCGATAAGCTGGACAGACCGGAACTGGTGTACACCACCGGAGAGATCTACTGTCATCCTTGCGTTCATACAGTGATCCCCGATGAAGTGGAGTTCTCCCTGGACGTAAGACATGAAGATCCGGAGCTGCTGAAAAAAGTCTTGGACATCGTAAAGACCATCCCGGAAAAGAAATGGGCAGGCTGCGATGCGGAGATCAGAGAGAATTGGAAACGAGACACGGTATACTGGGACAAGAACCTGGTGGGCTTCGTAGAAGAGGCTTGCGACGAGTTGGGGATCAAATGGCAGAAGATCAACTCCGGAGCGGGACACGATGCACAGTTCTTCTCCTACATGATGCCTGCGACCATGATCTTTGTCAGGACAGAGAAGGGCCTTTCCCACACGGAAGATGAGAGAGCGTCGGTAGAAGATTGCACGGCGGGAGCCACAGCGACCCTTCATGCCATGCTGAAGGCCGACAAATTCTATGAGTAAGTTAAATCAAAAGATTTGATCTTAATGAATAAAGGAGGAGTAAAATTGAGTAAAGTAGTAAAGCCAAAGTATACTGCTGAAGCCGAAGCCGGATTTACGCACAGAACGGCAATGGAAGAAGCAGCAAGATGCTTACTCTGCCACGATGCGCCATGCAGCAAGGACTGCCCGGCGGGAACTAACCCGGGAGATTTCATCCGGGCGATCCGATTCAGAAACCCCAAGGGGGCGGCAGAAATCATTCGAGAAAACAACGTAATGGGCGGAAGCTGTGCGAGAGTATGTCCTTACGGAAGACTATGTGAAGAAGCGTGCAGCCGATGTGGGATCGATGTGCCGATCCAGATCGGTAAATTGCAGAGATATGCTATCGAACAGGAAAAGATCTTTAAGATGAAGACCCTGAAGGCTCCTGCCAAAAAGCAAAAGGAAAAAGTTGCTTGCGTAGGTGCGGGCCCCGCTTCCATGGCATGTGCTGCTGAACTGGCGAAGGAAGGCTACAAAGTAACGATTTTTGAAAGAGAACAGAAAGCCGGCGGCGTATTGACCTACGGCATCGTTCCCAGCAGACTTCCTCAGTCTGTAGTGGACCACGACATCTCCACCGTCAAGGGACTGGGCGTAAAGTTCGTCCTGGGCAAGGAAGTCAAAGCAGAAGATCTGGAAGACTTTGATGCGGTATTCATGGGCGTAGGTCTTTGGGAACCGAAGATTCCGGACATTCCGGGAACAGACCTGAAGGGTGTATATCCTGCCAACGTCTTCCTGAAGGAAGCAAGATCCAGCAAGGGCAAGTTCGATCCCGGCAAAAAAGTTGTGGTCATCGGCGGCGGCGACGTTGCCATCGATTGTGCCGTGACGGCCAAACTTCTCGGCGCAGAAGAAGTACGCATCGTATACAGAAGGACTTTCGAAGAGGCTCCTGCATACATGCCTGAGTTCCACTATGCTCTTTCCCTAGGCATCGGCGTAACCACCAACATGGCTCCGGCTGAAGTAGTAGGCAAGAAAAAGGTAGAGGCCATGAAGTTCCAGGGAAGAAAAGGCGTATGTGAAAAGTCCGAATTGACTCTGGAAGCGACCACCGTAGTATTCGCCATCGGTCAGGGTGCTGAAGATGTAAGTGACATCGCACCGGTTAAACTGACGGAAAAGGGCGAGATCAAAGTCAATAAAAAAGGCAAGACCAGCGACAAGAGGATCTTTGCGGCAGGAGATATCTCCAACGGCGGAAAGACTGTTGTTGAGGCAGTTGCCGAAGGTAAGGAAGCAGCAGCTTCTATCATGGAATATTTAAAGAAAGGAGTGAAGTAGGATGGCAGTTAAGAAAGATTTATCCATCAATTACTTGGGAGTAGATTGCTTAAATCCGTTCTTCCTCTCCTCATCACCTGTAGGCAGCAACTACGAAATGGTTGCAAAATGCTTTGAAACAGGCTGGGGCGGCGTTTTCTACAAGACAGTAGGAATCTTCGTAGCGGACGAATGTTCCCCCAGATTTGACCAGACCAACAAGGAGGGCCTTCCCTGGGTAGGCTTCAAGAACATGGAGCAGATCTCCGACAAGCCCACCGAGTTGAACTTTGAAAACATGATGAAACTCAAGAGGGACTATCCGGAGCACGTCATGGTGGCGTCCATCATGGGATCCTGCGAGCAGGAGTGGAGAGACCTGGCAAAAATGTGTGATCAGGCGGGAGTAGACTTGATCGAAGGAAACTTCTCATGTCCTCAGATGACCTCTCACGACATGGGGTCGGATGTAGGAACTAACGTGGAACTGGTAGAACAGTATTCAAGAGCTGTTTCCGAGACCACAAAGATCCCCTTCATCGCCAAGATGACACCTAACTGCAAGAACATGGAAGAGCCTGCAAGAGCAGCCATCAAGGGCGGCGCAGCTTCCGTATCGGCCATCAACACCATCAAGTCCATCACCAATTTGGACTTTGAAAACATGACAGCCATGCCTGTGGTCCACGGGAAATCCTCCATCTCCGGATACTCCGGAGCGGCAGTAAAGCCCATCGCACTGCGTTTTGTGGCACAAATGCTCCAAGATCCTGAACTGAAGCATCTGGAGATCTCCGGTATCGGCGGTATCGAGACATGGAGAGATGCAGCGGAATTCTTGGCACTGGGCTGCAGAAACATACAGGTCACTACAGCTATCATGCAGTACGGCTATAGGATCGTTGAGGATATGGCCAGCGGTTTGATGCACTTCATGGACGAAAGAGGATATGACAAACTGGATGACTTCATCGGCATCGCACTGCCCAACATCATCCCTGCAGAAGAACTGAACCGAGACTTCAAGATCATTCCGGACATCGACGAGAAGAAATGTATCGGATGCGGAAGATGCTATGTATCTTGCTATGATGGTGCTCACCAGGCAATCGACTGGGACGAGAAGAAGAGACTGCCTAAGATCAACGATGATTGCGTAGGTTGTCACCTCTGCCTCAATGTGTGCCCCGTTCAGGGTTGCATCACACCGGGAGAAGTGAAATTCAAGGACGGCAGAAAGAAAATAGACATCATCTCCAAGGAACAATATGACTAAGCCTAACGGTTGAATAAG
>JBMNVE010000014.1:0-35296 GCA_050946655.1 Anaerovoracaceae bacterium | reverse complement strand
GTTAATTACTCCTACATGCTCATGTTGGATCGAAAAACTAACGAGCAGTCAGCCTGCTCGTTAGAAAAAATACTTGTTATATTTTTGTGGATTTTAGGCCCCACCCCAACATTTGACATAGAGCCGAGAAAACTTGCCGGGGTCAATCTCACCGGCATCTCCGGGACAAAGGAAGATACTCGGTATTCTTTCTTTATTTCAGCCCTGCGGTGATGATGGCCATGGTATAGACTTCCTCGGCATTGCACCCTCTGGAAAGATCGTTAATGGGAGCATTGAGTCCCTGGAGCACCGGTCCGAAGGCGTCGAAGCCGCCCAGCCTCTGAGCGATCTTGTACCCGATGTTGCCCGCGTTGATGTCGGGGAAGACAAAGGTATTGGCCTGCCCAGCAACCTTGGATCCCTTGCACTTGGTCTCTGCCACCACAGGAGATACCGCTGCATCAAACTGAAGCTCCCCGTCCACTGCCAGATCCGGCGCCTGGGCAATGATCTTCTCCGTGGCATTTCTCACCTTATCCACACTGTCTCCCGAACCGGAACCCTTGGTGGAATAGGACAGCATGGCTACCTTGGGATCGATCCCGAAGGCCTCAGCCGTCTTGGCACTTTCAATGGCGATCTCCACCAAGTCGTCTTCAGTGGGCTCGATGTTGATGGCACAGTCTCCCATGCACAACATTTCCTTGTCTCTTACCATGATAAAGGAAGAAGATACAATCTTATTTCCCGGCTTGGTTTTGATCAGCTGGAGTGCGGGCCTTACTGTGTCCGCTGTGGAGTAGGTAGCCCCTCCCAGGAGGGCATCGGCCTTTTCCATCTTGACCAGCATGGTGCCGAAATAGTTGCCTTTTAAGAGAGCCTCTGCACACTGCTCCTTGGTCATCTTACCCTTGCGCAGTTCCACCATCTTTTCCACCATCTGATCCATCTCCGGGTAGGTTTTGGGATCCAAGATCTCTACACCGTCGATGTTGAAGCCCTTTTCTTTTGCGATGGCCTTCACTTCATCTACATTTCCGACCAAGATCGGAGTCAGATAACCGTCACTTGCGATGCGCTGGGTGGCCTCCAGTATTCTGGGGTCATGACCCTCCGTAAATACGATTTTTCTCGGGTTTTCCTTCAATACTTTGATGAGATTTGTTAGCATTCCAATACCTCCAATGCCTATTCTTCCAAACAACTGATGTAGGGCAACTGCCTGTATTTCTGATTGAAATCCAGACCGTATCCTACGATAAATTTATCTTCAACAGTAAAGCCGGTATAGTCAGCTTTGATATCTGCCCGCCTGCCTGCAGGCTTATCCAAGAGGGAGCAGATGGCGATGCTTTTGGGCTTTCTGTTCTCCAAGTACCCTTTGAGATAATTCAAGGTGATACCGGAATCTACAATGTCCTCGACGATTATAACATTTTCATCCTCTATATCCAAATCCAGATCCTTGTTTATTTTCACTACCCCGGAAGATTTAGTTGCCGCACCGTAGCTGCTACATGCCATAAAATCGATCTCTACATCCAAGTCGATGGCCTTCATGATATCCGCCATCCACGGCACTGCTCCTCTCAAGATGCCGATGAGGACAACCCTCTGCCCTTCATAATCCTTTGTGATCTGCCTGCCGATCTCCTTGGCTCTCTTGATGATTTCTTCCTGGGTGATCATGATCTCCCCAACGACGGTTCTTTCCTCCATGTTTAATCCTCTTCTTTTATCTCGTAATCAACATCTTCTATAGAATCCTTGTATTTGGCCGAATAGTCTGCCGGTTTTTCGCCCATCCAGTACTTATCCAAGGTTTCACGCAAGTGATATAGGATCCAGATCCATAGGATCAAGTCATCGATCCATGCGATGGGAAAGAGGACAGGTGGAATCAGGTCAAAAGGCAAGAACAAGTAAATAATACCCGCAACAACCAGTGCCTTTTTCCGCCTAGGCACTGTTTTGTCCTTCATCATGAAACGTATGGCTTTGATCCGCTTGACGATCACTCGCCAGCCGATGATAAACTGCATGCCAGTTTCCTTCCTGAATCAATCTTTCACTAAGATTTCTATTTCCTCCAGCAGGTCATCCACCCCTGTCTTCTTTAGAGAAGAAACAGCAATGATCTTATCCTCGTTGCCCATTTCCAAAGTCCTACGGATGCGAGCTAGATTTCTCTGCACGTGGTTTCTAGATAGCTTGTCCTCCTTGGTGGCTACCACCAAGCCGTCCAGGCCGTAGTGCTTCAAGTAGCGATACATCTGGATGTCCTGTTTGGTAGGCTCATGACGGCTATCCACCAGCTGAACCACCTTTATCAACCCTTTCCGGCTTCTGAAATATGCTTCCATCATCTCCCCCCAGTTTTCACTGATGGAGCGGGAGACCTTAGCGTAGCCATAGCCCGGCAGATCTACGATTCGGAATTCTCCGTTGATCTCGTAGAAATTGATGGTTCTGGTCTTCCCCGGAGCACTGCTGACTCTGGCAAGCTTTCTTCGGCCGGTGAGAAGGTTCAGCAGAGAGGACTTCCCCACATTGGATCTTCCCGCAAAGGCAATCTCTTTTTTATCGTCGGGGGGATATTGAGCCGGCGCCGCCGTAACGGCAACCAGCTCCGCTTGTTTTATCTTCATGGTTATTTGACCAATACTTCCTTCAGGGCATCATCCACTTTGGAAATGAAGACGAACTCCATTTGATCCCTGACCTTTTCGGGGATGTCGTCAATATCTCTGGTGTTCTCCACGGGAAGAAGGACTTTTCGGATGCCTGCTCGGTGAGCCGCCAGCACCTTCTCTCGGATGCCCCCTACGGGAAGCACCTTTCCTCGAAGGGTGATCTCTCCGGTCATGGCCACATCTTTTCGCACCGGTGCATCGGTCAAGGTGGAAATCATCGCCGTGCACATGGTCACTCCTGCAGAGGGTCCGTCCTTGGGAACCGCTCCCTCGGGGATGTGGATGTGGATGTCCTTATTCTTGTAGAACTCCTCCTCGATGCCAAGCTTGTCCGAGACGGAACGAATGTAGCTGATGGCTGTCTTAGCCGACTCCTGCATCACATCTCCCATTTGCCCGGTGAGGGAAAGCTTGCCCGTTCCCGGCACACTGACCGTTTCAATGAAGAGAGTATCCCCTCCCACGATGGTCCAAGCAAGGCCGGTGGTCACACCTACTTCCGTTTCTCCCTTTATCATATCATATCTGAACTTCTTTTTGCCCAAATATTCTTCCAGATCCTTAGGTCTGATGCTGTATTTTCCTTCTCCGTCGGTGACGATTTTTCGGACCACCTTACGGCAAAGATTGGCGATTTCTCTCTCCAGGTTACGGACACCCGATTCTCTGGTGTAGTAGTTGATCATGTCCCGGACGGACTTCTCCGAAATTCGGATGTCGGAGGCGGTCAGTCCGTGTTCCTTCCTCTTTTTCGGGATCAGATATTTGGCCGCGATCTTGACCTTTTCTTCTTCCGTGTACCCCATCACTTCGATGACTTCCATTCTGTCAAGCAATGGTGCGGGGATGGTGTCGATGCTGTTGGCCGTTGTGATGAACATCACCTTGGACAAGTCAAAGGGAACCTCCAGATAGTGGTCGGTGAATTCCTTGTTCTGCTCCGGATCCAGGACCTCCAGCAAAGCGGAGGATGGATCCCCCTTAAAGTCCGCTCCCAATTTGTCCACTTCGTCAAAGAGGAAAACAGGATTCTTGGTGCCCGCATCCTTGATGCAATTGATTACCCTGCCTGGGATGGAACCGATATATGTCCTTCTGTGGCCTCTGATCTCCGCTTCATCCCGGACACCGCCCAGAGACATGCGTACATATTCTCTGCCGATGGCTCTGGCTACGGACTTGACGATGGACGTCTTCCCCGTACCGGGAGGCCCCACCAGGCACAGGATGGGTCCCTTCATTTCCTTGGATCGCTCGATGACCGCCAGATACTCCAGCACTCTTTCCTTTACTTTTGTCAAGCCGTAGTGGTCCTGATCCAGAATTTTCTCCGCCTTGACCAAATCGATGTCCTCTGCCGACTCCTTGTTCCAGGGAAGAGCCAAAAGGGTCTCGATATAGGTCCGGCTGACCGAACTTTCCGCACTGGATGGCTGCATCTTGGACAGCCTGTTGATTTCCTTTTCGATTTTTTCACGGATGGATTCTTCCAGGTCCAGCTCTGCCATCTGCTCACGCCATACCTCGATTTCGTCTTCCACTTCCTCGTCGACGCCCAACTCCTCCTGGATGGCGCGCATCTGCTCACGCAAGTAGTATTCTCTCTGGTTCTTGTTGATCTGGGTCTTGACCTTGCTGGTGATGTCGTGTTCTATCCGCAGGATCTCGATTTCCCGCAAGAGGATCTCATTGAGACGAATGAGGCGCTTGTCCACATCCAGGCTCTCCAATATGCCCTGTTTTTCTTCCGTTCTCACTTCCAAATGTGAAGCCACAATATCAGCAAACCTCCCCGGTTCATCGATGGTGGCAACGGTGGCGAAGGTCTCCGGGGCAAGCTTTTGATTGATGGCCAGATACTCGTCAAAGGATGTGAGGACTGAACGCATCAGTGCCTCTGTCTTGGGCGGCACCGGAGAGGGTTCCTTATCCTGGATCTCTTCGACGGCACACTTAAAGTAGGGGACCTCAAAGATCATTTCCGCGATCCGACCTCTGGTTTCTCCTTCCACAAGAACCCGGATGGAATCCCCCGGGAGTTTGAGCATCTGCTTGATCCTTGCCACCGTCCCTACATGATAGAAGTCCTTGGTGGTAGGCAGGTCCGTGCTCTCATCCTTCTGGGTCACCAAAAAGATATATTGATTCTTGATCATAGCCTTTTCCAGGGCATTGATGGATTTTTCTCTTCCTATATCAAAATGAAGTACCATATTGGGGAAGATAGTCAGGCCCCGCAAAGGGATCATAGGCAAGATCAAATTCCCGTCTTCATTTCGCTCGATTTGCTGTCTGTCGTCCGACATGTCTATTCTCCTTTCTTAGAATGAATAAGGCGACTTACCAGTCGCCCATTCTTATGCTGTTTCCTCATGTGCTATTTTTTTTGCCGGGTCTATCAGCACCAGTGTAGGCTGCAGGTCTCCATCTACCGTTTCCTTGGTGATGATGCACCTTTGGATATCCTCTCTGGATGGGATCTCATACATGATGTCCATCATGATCTTTTCCATGATGCTCCTAAGCCCTCTGGCTCCCGTCTTCTTTTCCAATGCTTTTTTTGCAATGGCATGAATGGCATCGTCTTCGATTTCCAGATCTACGCCGTCCATTTCGAACAGCTTCTTGTACTGCCGCAGCAGGGCGTTTTTCGGTTCCGTAATGATTTGGACCATGGCTTCTTCCGAAAGCTCCTCCAAGGTGACCATGGCAGGCAGTCTTCCGATGAACTCGGGGATCAAGCCGTATTTCAACAGATCTTCAGGCTGGACCTTCTTGAGAAGATCGGCCTCCTCCACCTTGGTCCTTTCCGCGCTGGAATTGAACCCGATGACTCTCTCTCCCAGTCTCTTCTGGATCACCTTGTCCAGGCCGTCAAAAGCACCGCCGCAGATGAACATTACATTGGTGGTATCGAACTGGAGGAACTCCTGATGGGGGTGCTTCCTGCCTCCCTGAGGCGGAACGCTGGCCACAGTACCTTCCAGTATCTTCAGCAAAGCCTGCTGCACCCCTTCACCGCTTACATCTCTGGTAATTGAGGGGTTCTCCGACTTCTTGGCAATCTTATCGATCTCATCCACATAGATGATCCCCTTCTGGGCTTTGTCCAAATCGTAATCCGCTGCCTGGATGAGTTTTAGGAGGATGTTCTCCACATCTTCTCCCACATATCCGGCCTCCGTCAAAGCCGTAGCATCGGCAATGGCAAAGGGAACATTGAGGATCCTGGCCAGAGTCTGAGCCAGAAGGGTCTTTCCCGAGCCGGTGGGCCCGATCATGACGATATTGCTCTTCTGTAGCTCCACGTCGTCATCACTGCTCTTGACTCTTCCTATCCTCTTGTAGTGATTGTAGACCGCTACAGCCAGCGCCCGCTTTGCATCATCCTGCCCAATGACATACTCCGACAATTTTGCGGAGATCTCCTTGGGGGTAGGAAGGGGCACTTCCTCCAGGTTCTCAGGATCCATGGCGTTTTCGATGCCCTCGGAGATAATATCCTGGCACAGTTCTACGCACTCGTTACAAATATACACGCCATCCCCTGCCACCAAGCGCTTGACTTGGCTCTGGGGCCTGCCGCAAAATGAGCATTTCAGCTCGTTGTTTTCATCATATTTCGTCATCTCTTCTCCTATCTGGACATCATGACTTTATCTACGATCCCGTAGTTGGCCGCTTCCTGGGCACTCATAAAGTAGTCTCTGTCCGTATCCCTTTCAATGACCGGTAAATCCTGTCCTGTATGTCTGCTCAACAAGTGGTTGAGTTTCTCTCTCGTTCGAATGATCCATTCCGCATGGATCCTGATATCCTCTGCCTGTCCGCTTGCACCACCCAGAGGCTGGTGGATCATGATTTCCGCATTGGGAAGCGCAAACCGCTTTCCCTTGGTTCCTGCCGCCAGCAGGAAGGCGCCCATGCTGGCCGCCATGCCCACACAGATGGTGGACACGTCCGGCTTGATGTATTGCATGGTGTCGTAAATAGCCATGCCGGCGGTCACGCTGCCGCCGGGGCTATTGATGTAAATGCTGATATCCTTCTCAGGGTCTTCCGCCTCTAAAAACAGCAACTGAGCTACCACGAGGCTGGCAATGTGTTCATCGACGGCTTCTCCCAAGAAAATTATCCTATCCTTAAGCAGTCTGGAATAAATGTCGTAGGATCTCTCTCCTCTTCCTGTCTGTTCGATTACATAGGGGACTAATGCCATCTCTTTCATTACCTTTCTTTCTTCCATTCTTTCCATGTTTCGACTATTTCGACTTTATGGGTTCCTATTTGATCTCCGCGTTTTCATACATGAAATCTACGGCCTTCCTCATCTTGATATCCTGCTTCAGGAAACCCAAGTTTTCCATACCCAGCATTTCCTTGATCTTGTCCGCTTCCATCTGATACTGGATAGCCATCAGTTCTATTTCCTTCTCCAGGTCTTCGTCGGATGCTTCCAGCTTCTCCGCTTCGGCTACTGCGGAAACCACCATTCTGGTCTTCACTCTCTTGTAGGCATCATCTTTGATTTCGTCCCTGAATTCCTTGGGGTCCTTTTTCAAGTAGGTGAAGTACTTCTGCAGATCCATCCCCTGAGCTTTCAGCTGCTGGTCGAACTCGTTCATCATGTTGTTGATCTCGTCGTCCACCATCACGTCGGGGATGTCTATCTCATTTGCATTGTAGACCTTCTCCAGCACATTATCCTTCATCTTGTTTTCCACCTGAGCTTCCTTGGATTTTCTCAGATTATCGGCAGTGTCCTTCTTCAGCTCTTCAAGAGTATCGAACTCGCTTACATCTTTGGCAAACTCATCGTCCAGCTCCGGCAGTTCCTCTTCCTTTATCTCGATTACGTGACACTTGAATACCGCCTCCTTGCCTGCCAGGCTCTCGGAATGATATTCCTCGGGGAAGGTGACCTTCACCTCAACATCCCCTCCGGTCTCCGCTCCGATGAGCTGATCTTCAAAACCGGGGATGAAGCTGCCGGAACCGATTTTCAGAGGAAATTTCTCTGCCGTCCCGCCTTCAAACTGCTCGTCGCCGACGAAGCCCTTGTAATCCAAAAGGACTGTATCGCCATCGGCCACCGGTCTTTCCACCACTACCATGCGTCCGTTCCTCTTCTGCATGGCTTCCAGCTCTTTATCCACCTCTTCATCGGTGAGCTCTGCCTCGATCTTATCTATGGTCACACCCTTGTAGTCCTTCACTTCTATCTCCGGGTATACGGTAACCGTAACAGTAGCGGTAAAATCATCGCCCTTCTTGTAGTTTGAAAACTCTACTCTGGGTGAATCGATGACCCTCAGATCCAACTGGGTCAAAGCCTGGGGATAGCCACCGTTGATCAGATCGTTGACGGCATCTTCCACAAAAACATTTTCTCCGTATTTCTTTTCGATGATGCTTCTGGGAGCCTTGCCCTTGCGGAAACCATCTACCTGAAACTGATCCTTGTTTGCCTGATACGACTTGATGACCGCCTGCTCCAACTCCTCAGCTGTAAACTCCATTTTAAATGTAACGTCGTTCTTTTCCTTTGAAATAAATGTTGCTTTCATCGATTAAAAATCCTCCTATCGATCCAATATTCCCAGTAACTTCAGCCCTCTTGCGAACTTACTGTCCTTTTGCGATAACATGTTGTATCTTTTTTCTAATTTTTCGCCCAGCTCCTCCAGATCCTTACAATCCCCGGAATAAAGCTCGATCTCACATTCATGTACGTCTTCCGTGCCTGCTTCGGTGATGATCTCTCCGTCATCAAGCGAAATCTCAAAGAGGCTCTCCCCCATATCTACCCGGAAAGACTTCCTTAAAACATTGACCCGGATGATATCATGAAGGGCCTTATCCCCCACCAACTCGATCAGTTCGCTGCCGATCTCGCTCTCCTGAAAAACACTTACATCGGGAAGAACTTCCACATCCTCGGCAACACCAAGGTTAATATTAAGCTCTTCTCTAGTGTGCAGTGCACCGTCACTAAAGCCGTTCCACTTTAAAGAAGCGACCATCTTGCGGCCCTCCTGTCTGATACGATAAGCGATGTCATTTTTCAAGAGGATGAAATCCTCCGTATCAAAATATGTGCCCCGATACTCCTCAACACATCTGGAATTGGCTTCCTCATACCGGGCCATCTCTTCATCCTCCCAGATTTTTTGCGAGGTCTCCCTATCATTGACATCATATTTTAATTCAATTTCCATACTAAACCTTTTACTACATTTTTTACTACCACACGTGAATTACAGTATTTTATCACTTCTCCCATTGAAAATCAACAATAAATGATATGGAAGAAGGCCGCTCATGGGCGGCCTTCTTATCTACTTGCTTGATTTACCTGTTATCCTCTTTTCGTCGCTTTCCTGCTGCCAAACTGAGGAGAACGCTGAGTGCCAATAATGTCATGAAATAGGCTCCTGTCATGTCTTGAGCATCACCGGTCTTGGTGACCTTAGTTTTCTGAGGCAGAACCTTGCCCGGTACCAGAGGTTTGGTCACATCTTGTTGGCCGGGAACTTCTGCTCTAGCGATGAAGAACTCGCTTTCGCCGTATCCCTTGTTGGTATTGATTCTTACCTTATGCTTGCCTGCTGACAGGGTCTCCAGGTATGAACCGTTAAATTCCACTATGATGCTTCCTTCTCGAACGAAATAATTTGCGGGATCTACTACTTTTCCGTCCATGGTCACATTGATGAATCGATCCATTTCTCCCTCAACCAGCCTTACCACCAGTCCTTTGCTTTCACCCGTAGTGAAGGTCAGTTTCCCGTCTTTGATTTTTACCAGTTTTTCTTCGTTGGCCTCACGAGGGAACTCCAAGATGAAGGAAGGTGCCTGGGTCATAGCCTTGTACGCTTGCTGTGCCTCTACTAGCTGATCATGATTTTCCACCAAGGCTTTTGCCTCATCGTTAAGGGCATTATATGCATTCGTCGCTTTTTCGATGGCTTTCTTTTTCTCCGTAGTCACTTCGCCGATGGCCTCCTTGCTCTCCAAAGTCACTTCTCCGATAGCATCGATCAAAGCATCCACGGCGGAAGCCGCTTGCTGCTCTTCTGCGGTATACTGGGCATCGGTCTTGATGGCATCGATCTTTGTCTTGGCTGCCCCTAGGGCTCCATTGACTTCGTCGGTAGTCCCGGCTTCGTCGATGGCTGTCTTTCCTGCTGCCACTTCATTAGCCAGAATGGCCTTTTCTGCATCACGATAATCAGCCGGATTCTTGTAGTTTTCCAGTTCTGTCTTGGCCGCTTTCTTAGCTGCCGCCAATTCTTCCGCCACATACTGAGCATCGGTCTTGATGGCATCGATTTTTGTCTTAGCTGCCGCCAGTGCGCCATTGACGTCATCGATAGTCCCGGCTTCGTCGATGGCTGTCTTTCCTGCAGCGACTTCATTAGCTAGAATGGCCTTTTCCGCATCACGATAATCAGCCAGATCTTTGTAGTTTTGCAGCTCTGTCTTGGCCGCTTCCTTGGCCGCCGCCAATTCTTCCGCTACATACTGGGCATCGGTCTTGATGGCATCGATCTTTATCTTAGCTGCCGCCAGTGCCGCATTGACTTCTACGATGCTTTCAGCCCCATCGATATTGGACTTTCCAGTAGCAATCTCTTCAGCTAGGATGGCCTTTTCCGCATCACGATACAATGATGGATCCTTATAGTTTTCCAGCTCCGTCTTGGCCGCTTCCTTGGCGTCCGCCAATTCTTCTGCCACATACTGAGCATCGGTCTTGATGGCATCGATCTTTGCCTTGGCTGCCGCCAGTGCTCCATTGACGTCATCGATGGTACCGGCTTCGTCGATGGCTGTCTTTCCTGCTGCCACTTCATTAGCCAGAATGGCCTTTTCCGCATCACGATAATCAGCCGGATCCTTGTAGTTTTCCAGTTCTGTCTTGGCCGCTTTCTTAGCGTCGGCCAATTCTTTGGCTGCCTTCAACTCAGCATATCTTGCCTCAGCCGCTTCTAACACGCCTAGTTTAGTGACTTTTGCTTTTTCTGTATCGCTCAAGGCAGTATAGGCATCTCTTGCTGCTACAATTGCTCCTTCACTATCCAAGGTCACTTCTCCGATAGCTTCGATCAGAGCATCCACGCCTGCTGCCGTCTTTTGCTCCCATTTCAATATTGGGTATCCATTGTTGATGGGGTTTTCGGCATTATCCATCATAAAGGCCGCGCCGCTACCGTTCAGCTGAGCAATGAAGGCTTCCGACTTAAGCTCTTCAGCCGTTTTAGGTATGCCTTTTTCCGACTCAAGGGTGCTGCTGGCATATAAACTATCCAAGGCATAGCAGTTGGTGTTGACTCCCTCCTGCTGTCCAACGATGGGGTTGTTATACCCGGCACCCTTTACAATGTTCCCAACATTATATGAATTGGTAACAGAAGATTTGGCGTTTTGAAAGCCAACGATTCCGCCTACCCATTTCTGACCGCCGCGTCCTACTTCACCGGTGTTATAGCAATCCACGATCACTCCGGTTTCATACGCCGTATTGTTGTTTCCGTTACGGCCTGTAATTCCGCCTACGCCGTTCTTGCTGCTGGCATTGGTGCCGTCGATTTTTCCATGATTGACGGAAATGCGGATGATCCCGGCATTTTCACCTACCATGCCTCCTACCTTATTATATCCGGTGATTGTTGCGTAATTGGTGCACCTTTCGATGATCCCCTTAGCATCTGCTACTGTTTCTTCTCCATATTGATATATCCATTTGCCGCTGGTGCTGAGCCCGGCCATGGCGCCTACATTATAGACACCGGGGGCATTTACGGTTGCTTTATTCACCACATCAGATATGATGCCGGCATTGAAGCCCGTTACGGCACCTACAAAATCTTTTTTAGAACTGTCCGCTACGTTTCCTTCCAGTGTAAAGTTCTTGATGATGCTGTAAGCACCTGCGGACCCAAACAGTCCCAGGTATCCGGAACTTCCGCTTAAGTTCAACCCGGTGATGGTTTTTCCGTTACCGTCAAATGTCCCCTGAAACTCCTTATCCTTAGTTCCGATGGGAGCCTGGTTTTCTTTTTTCACCTGAGAAAGGTCGATGTCATTTCCTAGGGTTATGGTCTTCCCTTGGAAACTATCCCGTTCAATTCCGTCTGCCGTGCCGTTAACGATAGTGGCTAACCCGGCAAGCTGTTTGCCTGTGGTAAGGGTGAACTGGCTATCTGTCGTATTGTACCAGGAGACATCTACCGGAGAAATTCTCTCCACTTTGAACGTGGAATTTGTTTCGTCCCACGTGGCCTGGAATTTTTCACCGTTTACATTAAACTCATGACTTGCTTTGCTCAGATATAGGTATAGGTTTTTATCCGTGTCATTTACCTTCCAAGCGCCCATTGTATCGGAAACATTGGGGGCATAATCATAACCGTGAAATCCTCCCTGATAATAGGTTGTTCCACCCATTTCTACGGTGAATTCACTGGCGGGTTTTTTGAGCAACGTCGTATCAAAAACGCACTTGGCTACATCCTCACCCTCGCCATTTGCTTTGGCTGCGGTGATGGTCGAATCATTGACGCCTTCATTTTCGGCACCCCATCCTCCCGGGCCTGCCGCATTGCTGGTGATGTAAGTCTTGAGAGACCCGCCTGTTACGGTAAGTGTTCCGGGAGGCTTAGAACCGCCACCACCTCTGCCGATGGCCGAGCCTTTCCAGTCGGTAGTTATGGTCACGTTTCCACCTTTGATATAGACTGTTCCTCCGGGCTCCTCTTTGCCGCCGCCAATCCCGGCACCCATGGCCTTATTGGCAATGTTAACGTTACCACCATTGATGGTCACGTCCCCCACAACTGCATCCTGACGCTGTCCGCCGGTGCCAATGACTGCTCCAACCATGCTTCCTTTCAAAAACAGATTCCCACCATTGATGGTGATTTTCCCACTATTTTCTGCTGATGAATTGCCTCCGTCACCGCCGATGAGAGACCCTAAATTTCTCTTGTATCCATACAATGTCCCCTCTCCATCTATGGTCAGATCCGTTCCCGATGCTACATGGATGGTTGCTTTTTCACTGTCCGCAAAATCTGTTTCAATGAGGTTTGTCCCCCTTACGTTGAGCTTATTGGCCGTACCCGTGTAGTTGATGGCGTAGATGGCCGACTCATTGCTGATCCACAGGTTCTCTACGGTAAGATCCACACCGGCACCACAGTTGATGGTCAAGTTGGAATTAGCCGTTTTGCCCTCGCCTACTCCATTTCCCACCAAGGTGACTGCCAGCCCTGCGTTGATGGTGATGTCCCCTGTGGCATCCGGTGCCACCTCATAGGTGCCGGATTCACTGATGACCCCTCCTCCTGTAATTGGCGTCGCTGCAGATACCGTCAAAGGGTACCCTGCAAACACGGACAGAACCATGGCTATTGCCAGTAGCAATGATACTGTCTTTTTGCGTTGCCTACTCATAACTTTCTCCTTTCCTTTTTGAAAATTATTAACGATAAACTATATCTATATATCCCAGCGATCGTTGCCGCTAAAACACCTCCGTCAATGGTGCCTGTATCCAAGGGGCACACATGTCCTTACTTTTCGCCCTTCTATCTGATGATCGTATATCCGCACATCTACCGAATACAGGCTTTCCATGATCTCATCGTTCAAGACTTTATCCGCATCCCCGTGGCTCAGCACCCTTCCGTCTTTCAGGGTAAAGGCCGTATCGGCAAAGAGTAGGGCCTGCTCAGGATTATGAGTGGACATGACCAAGGTATATCCCTCCTTCCCTAAGGTAGAGATCATCTCCATTACACGCATTTGATTTCCGTAATCCAGATTTGCCGTAGGTTCATCCATGATGATGATCTTGGCTTTTTGTACCATGGCTCTCGCGATCATGGCCAGCTGCCTCTCTCCTCCCGATATCCGATTGATTCCTCTGCCCGCTAATTTTTCTATGCCCAGCATCCCCAGTGCCTTGTAGGTGGCTTCTCGCTGCTCTTCTCCCGGCATTTGCAAGAGGCCCAGTCCACTGGTGGTTCCCATGAGCACCGTATCTTCAACGGTATAATTGAAAATGGGCGATGCGTTCTGGGGGATATAGGCGATTTTCCTTGCGATTTCAACCGCACTCATGGTTCTGGTGTCCCTGCCCCCGATTTCTATCTGCCCGTCATATCCCTTGAGAAGCTTCAGCATACATCGAAAAAGAGTGCTCTTCCCCGCTCCGTTGGGTCCCAGAACGGCTACCAATTCTCCTTCTTTCGCCCGAAAGTCGATATTCTTCAGTATCTTCCTTTCCCCGTAGGCAAAGGATAAGTTCTTTGTTTCAATGATCACGGCGCAATGCACCTCCTGTCAGGATCAGATACATAAATAAGGGTGCCCCGATGAATGCGGTCAATATCCCGATGGGGATGGACGCGGTAGTCAGAAGCCTGGAAGCATCATCCACCACAATGAGGAAGGCCGCTCCAAACAAGGCCGATGCCGGGATCAACCGACGGTAATCATATCCGAATATCATTCTGCAAAAGTGGGGGATCACCAGTCCGATCCACCCGATCATGCCGCTGACGGAGACGCTGGCTGCCGTTAGCAAGGTGGCACAGATAACCACCACCAGTCGCATTGCCGTGGTATTGATCCCCATGGCCCTGGCTTCCTCTTCTCCCACTGTCATAAGATTGATCCTCCACCTGAGGAGAAACAGGGGGATGGCTCCTAGGACGATGGGGAAGATGATAAAGGTCGTATCCTCCGGCTTGATGGAGTTGAGGCTGCCCATGAGCCAGTAGGTGATGGCCGGCAAAGTCTGCTCCGTATCCGCCACCAGTTTGACAAAGGATGTCCCTGCAGAAAACAGGGCTCCCATCATCATTCCTGCCAGTATCATGCCCAGTGTCTGGTTTGTCTTGCTAAACCTGCTGATGGTGTATGCGATGAATACCGCTACCAATCCGAAGACAAATGCCGACATGGATATTCCCACATAGGAAGCACCCAATAATATGGCCATAGCTGCACCGAAGCCTGCTCCGGATGATGCCCCCAGAATATCGGGAGACACCATTGGGTTGCGAAACATCCCCTGGTAAGCAACCCCCGCCACGGACAGTGCCGCACCGATCAATGCCGCCGCCAAGATGCGGGGGATCCGTATCTGAAACAAAACGGTTTCTGCCGCTTCTTCCCAAGACTTTTCCACCTGCATATCTCTGATGAAGCCTATCCCTTCCATCCAGGAAACATGTTGAAGCATGTCTAGGATCTTCCAGCCGATGATCCGAAAAAAGCTGATCAGGTCTACACTGTACCTGCCCAAAAGAAAGGACGCCACCAGCACCACTAAAAAGGTGATGATCAGAACTGTGAATTTAAGTCCGTAATTTCGGCTTACTGGCTCTTTCCCTGCGATCATTCTCCTTCTGCTCCCAAATCAACGGTCTTGCCCCCTATAGATATCGTGTGGGCCAGCTTGGATACCCATATGTAGGTTTTATGGTCCACTGCGGATATAAAGCCGTCTGTCTCGTTAAAGTCCAACATTACCCCATGTCCGTTGTAGAAGGGCTGTCCGTCCACTACTACCTGGTAGGGCCTGGCTAGGTCGCTGATATCCGGCGGATAGATACGGTATTTCTCTTTGAACGCCGGGCAGTCGATGGCATCCCCGTCGTAAGCGTATTCATGGGTATCATGCTCCCTTGCCACCACCTTCAACAGGCCACCGCTCACTTCTATTTCCTGTGCTACCAACGCGATGGATTCATCCATGGTATACACAAGGGCTTCTCCTCCGTTTACCTGCAGACTCTTCACATTTACCGCTCGGAGGTTGTCGCTTGCTGCTACGGGGAAGAAGGTTCCCCCGCTGATTTTCACCGTTCCGTTGGGTCCGTGAACTGCCCCTCCTGCAATCCCCAGCTTAGTATTTTTGTATATCTTTAAGACTCCTCCCTTTTGCTCCAAAGTGGCACTATCCGCTAGATTGATACAGCTGTTTCCTGCTTCCGCGGTGACATAGAGCGTTCCCTCTCCTTCCACCGTAACATTGCCTTTCACATTTATAGTAGGAGACAAGTTTATCTTTCCAGGCTCATTGCCCGCTTCCACGGCTGCACCCTTCAAGGTGTTTTCCCCTTGCAGAACCAAAGTGCTCCCTTCTTCCAATGTCAAAACCGAGTTTTCATCGGACAGATACACATCCCGCATGCGGAGAACTCCGCCGCTCTCTACATGGATATTCAGGTTATTGCACAGCCGCTTCTCCCCGTCCAAGGTCACCTTGGCTCCCGGACCCACAGTAATGGTCCCGGTGGAACTGGCACCGATGTAGTAATACCCGTCTGTATCCAAATGGACGCCCCCTTGAATGGCATCTCTCACGTAAACCCCGTGGATGGTCACATCACTGGCCCCCAGAGTATAGGCGGGCCATCTTCCCTTACAGCCGGGCTTCTCCGGCAATTGAGGCTCTGTGATACTTGTGGTCCCATAAACAAAGGGGACTTTGGCAACCTGCTGTCCGTCCGCCACAAAGGTGGCGTAATACGTGGCGTCTCCTTCCGTTACATCCACGGTAACATTGGACACGATATTTTCACCGCTCCAACTATCTCCATTGACGGTAAAGGTATAGGTCTTACCTGCTTCCGCCTGGGGAAGAGGGGCAAGCCCTCCTTCATATACCAGGATGCTGCCGGTGTAATCCCCTTGGAAGGTGACTAAATATGCCCCTTTTTCATTGAGCCAGGACAGGAACGGATAATCGTTGTTTCCGCTTTGGAAATCCAATCCTTGTGCATTTCCATTGAGAAGGGCAACAAAGGCTTCTTCCTTCATTTCTTCTTCCGTCTTGGAAAGGATATCCACATAGGATAGTCCAAGATTGTTATTGCTTCCATCTATCCCATAAGGGCAACTGGTATCCAGGTAGTAGGCCATGGTGATGGAGTTGCCCAATTTGCGAAATATCTTGCCGCAAACCCCACCCACATGAGCGGAGCCTTCTCCCTCCACGGATACATTCCCCGTGTTGAAAACATTTTCCATGTTGATATATTGGCCGAAACCAACCACGCCTCCCACGGAAGTGCTTACCTTATTATTCTTTCCATGGACGTTTCCTTTGTTGTAGCAACTTTTTATGATCCTTCCATCATCTGAGCCTGAGCAAAATCCTACAACTCCTCCCACATGCCAGCCTGCAGAAGAAATATTTCCATAGTTTCCGCACCGTAGGATCGAACCGCTATTCCTGCCTGTAATGCCTCCACACCCATCTCTGGTGCCGGTAGCCTCCACGATTCCATAGTTGACACAATCTGTGACCACATCGGTTTTGCCCGTGATCCCGCCTGCAATGCCGCCGACTCCATGGGTGCCTAAAATATCCCCTCTGTTGATGCATTTTGTGATTTGTGCCCCACCGGTTGTAACGCCTGCGATGCCTCCGGCATACGGACCCTCATCGTAAACATTTGCATAATTGATGCAATTTTCCACCTTTGTTCCGTCACATCTGCCTATGATTCCTCCGGCTCCGCCGTTGGACTTGCTTTCTCCTCTCAAGGTGAGGTTCCTGATTTCTCCTCCCTTGGTATATCGGAACAGTGCACAATCACTTCCTCCCACCAGGGCTTTCATGTCGGATATGGTATGACCTTGCCCGTCAAAGACACCTTTAAATATCTTTTCTTCGTTTTTTCCGATCCCCGGCCAAAGTCGATTTCCTCCGGATCCATCGGTATTTTTAAGGGAAATATTCCTTCCCAGCAGGATGGTTTTTCCTTCAAAGGTGACGCTTTTTTCATTGACCAAGTAAAGGAGGCCCGCCAGTTCCTCGGCGGTATTGATGGTGTAACTTTCTGCGTCTTCATTGTTTTGATACCACTTTATATCTCCCTGGGATTCCCAAGTTTTAGACGTGGTCATGGGGATGGCGGTAACGATCAGTTCTGCACCTTCGACCCGGTCTCTCAATGTATGGACTCCTCGGTTAGCAGTAACGTTATAGTCGTTTTGGCCGTCCTTTCGATAGGTATACCTTATGATGAAGTCCCCGCTGTACTCCTTATTGGGATCCTCCGGAACAGCATATTGGTCTAAAACAACCTTGGCACTTAACGTATCCTTTTCAAAAACCGGATCTCCGTGAGAAACCTGCCGGTTCACCACCCAGCTTCCATTTCCTTCCTCATCCAGAACTGTTCCTCTCTTGGAAAGAGACACTACACAGTCCTTGCTTTCACCGATGATCAGTTTGCCCTTCTTCAGCTTGATAAAATCCGCTGACAAGGTCACATCCCCGGTCACCGTATAGTACCTTCCTATCATCTCTTTTCCATCGGCCTTGTAACAATTGAGAATATATCCTCCCTGCGGCTCGTTGGAAAGCTGTATCACTGTTCCATAAGGGACTTTCCCCTCAAGAGAAGCTTTTACCTTGCCTCCATCTGTCTGGGCCAAAGATACCGTATATAGCTGTTCCTCGGCGGGACCACCCTTTTCAAAGAAAAGAATGGGATATCCGCCGTTTATGTTTTCTGTATCCTCATGAAACGATTCTCCGTTTACATTTAGATTGTCCAGTGTGGACTTCTCCTTAAATTGTTCCTCGGTCAAAGCTTTTACTTTGATGGATAAATTTGATGCTCCGCCTTTATAATATCCCTTGGATCTCTTGTCATCATCGGATCCCTCCAAGTAGTAACAGTTGTCCACCTCATAGGTACTACCGTCATGGCCGCCGATCCCTCTGCCGGTCTTGGCTTCGCCGGTATTGATGGTGCCGATGCTGTAACAACTGTAGATGTCCATTCCTCTGTTGCTTCCGCATATCCCTCCGGCCGGAGAGGTATAGGTAGTCGTTACATTTCCGGTGTTATAACAATTGAGGATACTCCCCTTCCCCCAACCGGAGCCTACAACACCACCGATCCCCTTGGAATCCGTGTTGAATATGTTCGCCTTATTGGCACAGTTTTCCACACGAACACCGTAGGCTGTATTTCCTACACGGCCTACGACCCCGCCTACCATTCTACGGCCGTAAACATAGCCTTCTACAGACAGATTCTTCACGGTAGGTTGCCAACCCTCGGTCATCTCTTTGCCCTTGTCCACACCGCCAAGGAACCCTACAAGGCCTATGGCCTGAGAGTAAGCGAACCCCTTCTCCGTATACCGATTGCAATTGAGGTTAATAATCTTGTGACCGTGGCCGTCAAGCACTCCGTTAAAGAAGGCCTCAATCAAATAGTCTCCCGTGGATGTGTCCATGGGATATTTGCCCCCGATGGGGGTGTAATTGGGCCCGGACCACTTGCCTGTCTGTGTGTCCTGCACTCCCCCCATGTCCAGATCTCTAGTGATGTGGACCGTTTTGCCCATCAAATCCGTCTCCCCTGTTGCCTTGTATACGGTGGCTTTCTGATCGCCGCCACCTGCACCCGTCAGAGGAAAATCTTCCATCTTTTTATTTTTGATCAGAGTAGGATCTCCCTTGATCCGGTAATCAGGTAGTTCCCGGTCCAGACTCCCGTTGACTATGGCTGCAAGGCCGGCCAACTGAGCCCCTGAAGAAATGTGGTACTGGTTTTTTTCCGGGTCATACCAGGAAATGTCCACTGCTCCGTCCCACTTTTCCGTGGAAAAATACTCCGGTATCACCTCTACCTTTTTTTGCTGCTTAGGGAACTTATACCGATACTTACCGTCCGCCTTTGAAAATTCGGCGAACCGATAAGTCCCATCTTCAAAGACGTATCGAACCGTAGCTACATCATATCCTTCTCTTTCCGGGATTTCTCCTGTCACAAAGTCATCATCAGGCTGAGGATCCACAGGATCATCCGGATCTTCAGGCACCACCGGGTCATTGGGTACAACGGGATCATTGGGTACAACAGGATCATTGGGTACCACCGGAGGCTTAGGCGTTATCGGTGTTTCCACCTTCCCACTGAGGAAGGTCGCGCTCCCTCCGGGAAGCCCGTCACGAACGGCGGCGATGATCCCATTATTGTTGCTTCTTTCCACCAAGCCGGCCCTGCCACCTGCTCTGCCCGCACTCTCTCCCGGAGCCTTGCCTTTAGCATCTTTGTCATTTTCCGAACCGGTCATGTCCTTTTCAAGGCGCCCGGAATCAAGCAGATTTCGCATCACAGGCTCACTTAAGCCGCCCATGCTAAATTTCTCTGCATCCATATGCTTCATCGCATATCCGGCAATCAGCATCAAGGCCAAGACCAAGATAGTCAGTACCGCAAAAATCCATGCATTTCTTCTTTTTACCATGACTCATTTCCTCTTTTCTTGTCCGCCGGGCAGACCGGTTACAGGCATCTATTCCTGCTTGATCACGTAATACTTCCCCGATGCAACATCGTAGTACACTTCACCTAAACGCTCCATTCCCTGGCCTTCTGACAGGTTCTTGGAGTCGTTCATTTCCTCCATATCCTTTTGGTCAAAACTCACTGCACTATCCTTGTCTATGCTTTCCCTTCCTGCTTCTTTGCCGCCTCCCTTGGGGGTGACATCCACATTCCAATGGGCGATCAATGCCAACATGATGCCTACAGCGAGGATGAGCATGACATCGGATAGATTGGCCATGTGATTCATGGGGTTTACATCTTCATCCCCTGAAAATCTCGTTTTCCTTCTGTCCTTCTTTCGCTCCCTGCTCATGATTTGACCATTCTCCCTTTTGTTATCTCCAGGACACAATCCACCAAAGCCTCCAGTAAGGTCATGTACTTTCTGTACCAGGATTTCCGTATGGTGGTGATCACCACTGCTACCGCAGCTACACAAAGCCCTGCAATAGTAGTATCAAAGGCTGTCAATAAGGATGTGGACAGGGTCTGTGTATCCCCCTGGCCCAAGGCGATGATCCCCGGCCCCAAGGGGATCAATGTCCCCAAAAGACCCATCATGGGCCCCAACTTCGCCAACAGATTGGTAGCCTTCAACGTGCCGGCATACCGCTCCTGCTCTTCTTCCACCAGTCCGTCGGCCAAAGAGTCCAGCATGATCTCCGTGAAATCAGCATGCTTCGTCAACTCGGTCAAAACTTTTTTTTGGCTTTTCAGCAACCCACTGGTTTCAATGCATTCTGCCATGGGCACCCTGCCCTCCGTAAGTTCATCCATCAACTGAGGTAATTGCACTTTTAAATAGCGATGTTCATTGAAGTATTCGGCTACGATCCATCCGATCATTACAACGGTGACGGCAATAAAGACCAACAAGATGAACATCACCGGTACTTTCAGTGCTCCGGAAACACCGTGTAAAACCGGACTGATTATGTCAAACATACGATTCCTTTCTCCTATATCTTCCTGCGAAAGCTGATTCTCTCTCCCACTATGCCCACCATAGCAAGTATTCCTGCCGTACCTATGAGCAAGGGCTCATTAACCGGATCTGCAACATGGACTCTGATGGCTTCTTTTTTCGTTTCCTCCTTGGGCGCTTCTTTAGGCGGGGCATTTAGCAGGCTGGCCACCTCTTTATCTAGGAGATAGACTCTTTTTGCCTTTGCATTCTGCTCTTGTTTCCCGTCGTTTTCCTTTTGATCAGAAGCCTTTTCTTTATTTTCAATGCCTTCAGGTGTTTTCCCTGGGTCGTTTTGCTGTATCTTTCCCACAAGGGTGTTTATGGTGGCTTCCTCATTGCTCGGATTTCCACCCTGCCCCGACTCTCCTCCCGTCCCGGGAGGGCCAGGGGTTCCGGGGTCAGGATTATTTACGTCGCCGGCTCCGGGGCCTGTTCCCCCTGTAGCAGCAACCGTTACACTTTCTCCACCGGCTTCCATTCCACCGTAGGATCCTTGGATGGAAGCATTTCCCTCTTTCAAGACCTTGTATGATATTTCTACATCTACCACGTCATCGTAGGAGGAGTTCTGCTTCATCGTCACATTTTCAATATGGAGAACACTTTCATCGCTGGAACTCCAGGTCATGGACTGTATCATAGATTGGATCATGGCCGAGTCCGCCGCGGCCACGGAGAAACTGGTCTTTCCCATCTTTCCCACTTCCCCGCCGATTTCCGAGGGAGTATTCACGATCCGGGGAACTCCCCGATAGGAGATGTACAGCGTGTGTACATATTTTGCCGTCTGGCTGGTCCTACTTTCCGTAGGATGAGTCTGGCCAAACAGGAGTCGGAAACGATTCCCCGTGGTCATGGACTCATAGTTTGGGGCCGTATGCTCTTGCCCCAGCTCATAACCGTCCCAGCTGTCCTCAAAGGCAAGCATCGGTTCAACGATCACTTTGTTGTCCCATACCCGTTCATCCAACTGGACCCCGGTAAAGTTTCCGTGGTCATCGTACTGGGGCACCAGATAAAAAGAAAGGTTATCGAAATAATATCTTTGGCTCTCAAACAAGTCGCTGTAGCTAAAAGAGGTGAACTCCCCCTGGGTCTGATCCTTGGTGTAAAAGGAAATGTTGCTGATACTTCCCCTATCGACCCCCGCATAGTCCAGCAGTTGACTGATGGATATTCCCCGTGCCGAATCAATGATCGTCTGATACGTCCCGTCGTCGCCTGCCCGATAGAAGGAAAAAGCCGCCTTATATGAGGGGAGACTTCCTCCGAACAGATCGTCCAGTTCATCCCATCGATAAGTCCCCTTCTCTACAAAGGTGTCCGCCGGCATCCCCCAATACCCTACCTTGATGGTGAGGGTATCGGTCACTGCTCCTCCTGCATGGACCTGAGCCGGCAAACCGGATATGGAGAACCCGGCAAGCACTAGAGTAAAGCTGATGATGAGTATTTTGGCTAACCTTCTCATTTTTGCTCCCTCATGGTGGACTTGCTCAACATGCTTTCCACATCTTCCCTCGAAATATCATAGTTCCAAAACAACTTATAAAACTCCTGTGTCTTTTCGACCATGTCATAATTGTATATATCGGGATAAAGCAAATTCCCCAGCCAAAGAATGCCGATTATCCGGTTCACCGACGGAGGAGAAGACATCCACGAGTAGGGGACGCCGGGGATCTCATAATACTTCCCCTTTTTCACCGCATCCAGTCGGCTCCATTGTCCGTCACCCGCTTTTATCTCATCATAAGGTCCTCCGGCAGCCAGTAAGATGGCATCCGGCTTGGAACGGTAGACCTCTTCCATGCCCACCACGTTTCCTCCATTTGCATTGCTTACCTCTTCTTCCGGTACGATGGCGTTTTCCGCCCCAACTTTTTCAATGACATCCGCCTGGACCGATCCTTTAGCATTGCAATTGAGCCCGGTGGATCCGGTGCCGAACATCACCTTCGGCTTTGTCTTTCCGTCCAGTTTCCTCGTGTTCTCCGCAGTCATCGCAAGAATGCCTTCAATATATTTGGCTCGCTCTTCAGCCTCGGCTTCTTTGCCTAGAACCTGACCCAGGGTCCGGTATGCCTGAGGGAATCCATCTAAGGTCGCTTCAATAAATATAGTTGGTACCCCTGTCTGCTTCTGAATGGCATCCATGTCCCGTTTGTGGGTGGCCTTTCGATCCCCGATATCGATGATGACCTGCGGTCTTGCATCAATGAGGGCTTCCATATTCAGATTGGATTTGCTTCCATAAAACTGGCCGAAGGTGGGTAGATGCCACATGTTCTCCGGGAAGTAAGCCATCTGCTTGCTGGATGGTGTGCTGGTCAAGCCCACTAGAGTCTCCGGAGCAATGGTCATCAGCACCATTTGTGCCGTGGCGCCGCTGGGGGCAACCCTTGTGATGTTTTTGGGGATCTCCACCTTTCGTCCGCAGGAGTCGGTAAAGACGGTAGTTCCCCCCTTAGGTTCTTCCAAGGGAACTTTTTCCGCTTTTTTACAACCCACAGAAAGAAAAACCAACAACACAAGAACCAACAACACAAGGAGCGTTGTCTTCTTTCTGTGATTATCCCGCCGGTTTTGATTTTGATACATTTCGCACATCATACTCTATACATATCCGGAAACCGATTTGTCAATTATCTATCAATCCATCTTAGAGGATAACATGGTGGCATTTTCTTGTTCGTTGTTCCACCAACATTTTTGAGTGATTATTTTGCTGAAATCAAGTATCAATTAGTTTTTTAAAATAAAACACCCACGGCCATAGGGATTTGCCAGGGCCGTAGGCAGATGCTCTATATTTAACGATATTGGGGTGTGAGAAAAAGCTAGTTAATGCTTGACCATTTCCTTACCGCCCTCTCTAAAACACTTATTTGCGGTACTGAATGGCAGCATCCTCTATTACCCTTGTGCCGGCTTACTGAAGGTAAATAAGGTTCCGGTCCTTCCCTCCAAAGCGTCGATGGCCTTGTCCAGGGAAGAGATGATGGCCTTCTTGTCCGGGTTGGCTCGGACGAATTTCATGGCTGCCTCTACCTTGGGTAACATGCTTCCCGGAGGGAACTGTCCTTCCTCTATGTAGCCAGCCGCTTCCGCCAGGGAAACGTGATCCAGTGCTCTTTGCTGGGGCTGATTGAAGTCCAGGAACACCTTCTCTACCTCCGTTAAGATGATCAGGATATCCGCCTCTACTTCTTCTGCCAGAAGCTCTGCCGCAAAGTCCTTGTCGATTACGGCAGCTACTCCTTCCAGGTGACCGTCCGGTCGTTCGATTACCGGGACGCCTCCGCCTCCGCAGGTGATTACAATGGCATGATCCCAAAGGACCTTTACCGCATCGATTTCAACGATCCGCTTGGGCATGGGAGAAGGCACCACTCTTCTCCATCCTCTTCCCGCATCTTCTCGCATGAGAAAGCCTTGCTCCTCTTCCAGGACCTTCGCTTCTTCTTCCGTATAGAATTTCCCGATGGGCTTGGTTGGATTTTTAAAAGCCGGGTCGCTTTCCTCCACCACCATCTGGGTCTCAATGGTCACCACCGGGACATTTCTGTTTTGCAAGTTCAGGGCAAACCTCAGAGTCTGCTGAAGTTGGTAACCGATATAGCCCTGACTCATGGCACCGATCACATCAAAGGGCATCACCGGAGTGATGTCTTTGGCTGCCTCCGAGGAAAGAAGAAGGCGCCCTACTTGCGGTCCGTTTCCGTGGACCACGGCAATCTCGTAACCTGCCGTGGATATTTTTGCGATTTGCTCACTGGTTCGTTTCACTACCTCCAGCTGGGCCTCTGCCGTATCCGGCCCGCCTCTGGATTGCAAGGCATTACCTCCTAAGGCAACAACGATTCTGGGTGTCTGGTGCATAACTTCTTTCCCTTCTAGATTTCATCCCTGTGAATGGGACAGCTCATACATCTGGGACCTCCTCTTCCTCTGGATAGTTCGGAAGAAGGCATGGTAATGACCTGGATTCCCTTTTTATCCAAAAGATCGTTGGTCACATAGTTTCTCTCATAGGTGATCACTTTGCCCGGCGCGATGGCCAGGGTGTTGGATCCGTCGTTCCACTGCTCCCTTTGGGCCGCCATAGCATCCGTTCCTCCACAGAGGATCAACTCCACCGACGGTACACCAAGTTCCAAGCTGAGGATCTTTTCCAGCTTGCCCTGCATGCTTTCAAAGTGAGGACGCCCCGCCGTATCCAAGGTCATCTCATAAACCTGCAAAGGGCCGCGGATCTCCGGGTGAATGGTGAATTTGTCATAGTCCACCATGGTAAAGACTGTATCCAGGTGCATGAAGGCCCTGGTTTTGGGGATGTCGAACACCAAAATCTTTTGGAAGGGAGAGTGTTCCAGTATGTTCTTGGCAAAGGTCTCTATACCGCTGGCAGTGGTCCTCTGAGAAAGACCGATGGCCACCAGGTCCTTATTCAAAACCAGGATGTCCCCACCTTCGATGGAGTAATCCTGGTCGTAATCGTACCAAAGGTTCGTCCCTTCGGGGGCGAAGTCTTTGTTGTATAGATATATGTATTTCAGGAGAAGAGACTCCCTTCGTCTGGCAACGGTACTCATGTGGTGAACGCTTACGCCGTTACCCACACATGCCCCCGGGTCTCTGGTGAAATACAGATTGGGCATGGGATCGGTATAATAGGGGTATCCTGAGGCGATATATCCGGCTAGTGAATCCTTGTACTTGATTTCTACGTTGCTCTTCTTGATCCCGGCAATCACCGTCTCTACCAGGTCCACCGGCTCCATAGAAATCAAATACTCCTCCAACGCCTCCCTGGCAGGCTGGGAATAGATGTTGCTGTCGGCGATCAGTTCTTTGACAAAGTCCTTCTTTGCGTTGGAATTCTCCAAGGCCTTTGCCGTTTCGTCCACATAGTACACTACTTCAACATCGTTTTCCCTCAGCAAATCGGCAAAGAAGTCATGCTCTTCCTGGGCCACCTTGAGGTAGGGGATGTCATCAAATAACAATCGTTCAAAATTGTCGGGCACCAAGCCCTCGATTTCTTCCCCCAGCCTATGGAGCAATACCTTGTTCAGTTTTCCGATCTCGGAATAGTTTTGGATACCGGCATTCATGCCCTGCCCTCCTCTACGCTATGGTAGCAACCATTACCGCCTTGATTGTATGCATTCTGTTTTCCGCCTCATCGAAGACCACAGAATTTCGACTTCGGAATACCTCATCGGTGACTTCCCGGATATCGTAACCTAACTCCTTCTGTGCAGCTGCCATGCCGGTCTCAAAATTATGGAAGGCGGGAAGACAGTGCATGAACAGTACATGTTCATTTTCCGTTGCCGCCATCAATTCCTCGGTCACCTTATAGGGGGTCAGGATCTTGACCCTCTCGGGGATGGCATCTTCTTCCCCCATGGATGCCCACACATCGGTATAGATCACATCGGCACCCTTGACACAAGACTGATGGGAAGAAATCTCGATCTTCGCCCCGGTGACATCAGCCACTTCCCGGACCTTGCGGAGGATCTCTTCATCGATTTCCTTCGCCAAAACCTCAGGGCCATAAGCCACAAAGTGCATTCCCATCTTTGCACAGCCGTACATCCACGCATAGCTCATGTTGTTTCGGATATCTCCGCAAAATACGACTTTGCACTCATCGAGGGGTTTATTCAGGTGCTCCTCCATGGTGAGCAGGTCCGCCAGGATCTGGGTGGGGTGATCCGCATCGGTAAGGCCGTTCCACACCGGGACTCCGGAATACTTGGCCAGGTCTTCCACCAAGGATTGGTCGTAACCTCTGTATTCGATCCCGTCAAAGAACCGGCCAAATACCTTGGCCGAATCCTCCACCGATTCCTTCTTGCCAAACTGAGAACTGCCGGGATCCAGGAATACGGCTTTTCCCCCTTCATCGCTGCAAGCCGTTTCAAAGGCGCAGCGAGTTCTGGTGGATGTCTTCTCAAAGAGCAGCAGAATGTTCTTTCCCTTGAGGGATTCTCCCACGATGCCGGATCTCTTTTTTGCCTTAAGATCATGGGCAAGATCCAGCATATACCGGATCTCCTCCGGCGTGAAATCCATAAGCGTTAAAAAACTTCTTCCCTTTAAGTTGACGGCCATATTGCGTCCTCCTCATCTCATTTTTCCGGTTGATTTATTATTACATGAATTTTCAGATAAATAAAGTGTTCGTTGGGATTTTTTCACCTTATATTTTACTGATATCCACCATGCTCACATTATCCAGGTTTTTTTCCGACAACAGGCAGTTGACCAAGGCGTTAGCCGTGTCGATGGAAGTTAGGGTGACGATGCTTCTCTCAATGGCTTTTCTGCGCATTTGCACCGCTTGTTCTGCCGGCTTCCTCCCGATCTGGGATGTGGATACAACAAAGTCCACCTGGCCGCTGTCAAAGAGGGTATTGGTGTTGGGTTCTTCTTCATCGAACTTGTTGATCTCCATAGCATCCACGCCGTGCTGGGTCAAATACTTATGGGTCCCCCTTGTTGCAGCGATCTTGTAGCCGAACTCCATGAACTTCTTGGCCACGCCCACCGCTTCCGGTTTGTCCGCATCCTTTACTGTGATCAGCACCAGGTCGGAAACCTTGCCCAGTCCGTAGCCTGCACCCAGCAGGCCCTTGTAAAGGGCGGACTCAAAGTCCTTATCGATACCCAAAACTTCTCCCGTGGATTTCATTTCCGGTCCCAGCATGCTGTCCGCATCGGTGAGCTTGGAAAAGCTGAACACCGGTACTTTGACGGCAACATATTCCGAATCCGGCACCAATCCCGGCTCGTATCCCATGGATCGAAGGGTTTCTCCCAACAGTATCCGGGTGGCCAACTTGACGATGGGCACATTGGTCACCTTACTGATATACGGTACCGTACGGGAAGACCTGGGATTTACTTCGATGACATAAAGCTTGTTTTCATAGTAGACATACTGTATGTTGATCAGTCCCTTGACCTTCAGGGCACGAGTCAGCCTACCCGTGTAATCCACGATCCTGTCCACTATCTCCTTGGGGATATCTTGAGGAGGGTAGACGGAAATGGAGTCGCCCGAATGGACTCCTGCCCGCTCAATGTGCTCCATGATCCCGGGGATGAGGAATTCTTCACCGTCACAAACGGCATCCACTTCGATCTCCGTTCCCATGAGATATTTATCGATGAGAATGGGATTCTCCGGTGTCCCCGATGCAGTGATGATGTCCATGTACTCGATCACATCGTCTACTCCGTAGGCGATGATCATGTTCTGTCCGCCTAATACATACGAGGGTCTGATGAGAACGGGGAAACCCAATTCTTCCGCCTGTCTGACCGCCTCTCCTGTGGTATAGGCCATCTTTCCTTCCGCCCTGGGAATTCCACATTCCTCAAGGACCTTGTCGAATCTCTCCCTATCCTCGGCGGCATCAATGCTGTCCGCATCGGTGCCCAAGATGTTGACTCCCTTTTCGGTAAGATATTTGGTCAGCTTGATGGCCGTCTGCCCTCCGAACTGAACGATGGCTCCCCACGGCTGCTCTGTTTCCAGTATGCCGTCTACATCCTCAGGGGTGAGAGGTTCAAAATATAGGCGATGGGAAATGTCGAAGTCGGTGGATACGGTCTCCGGATTGTTGTTGACGATGACCGCTTCGTATCCGGCTTCCTTTACTGCCTGGATGCAGTGGACGGAGCAGTAATCAAACTCCACACCCTGCCCGATCCGGATCGGCCCCGATCCGAATACGATGATCCGCTTCTTTCCTGTATCGTGTTTCTCAATGAATTCTGCCGCTTCATTTTCATCATCGTAGGTGGCATAGAAGTAAGGGGTTTCCGCTTCGAATTCCGCTGCACAGGTATCCACCATTTTAAAGGCAGCATGCCTCTTTTCCGTGATGACTTCGCCGCTGAGCCTTTCGATGGTGGAATCCAAAAAGCCCAGATCCTTGGCATCCTTATACTTGTCTTCTGTCAATTTCCCCATCATGAGGAATTGTTCCATGTGGACCAAATTGTTGATTTTGGCCAGGAACCACTTGTCGATCTTGGTGATGTTGTAAATGCTGTCCAAAGGCACTCCTCTTTTGAAGGCCTCATAGATGACGAATATCCGCTCGTCGTCACAGTTGTGAAGGAGCTGTTCGATTTCCAACGTCGTCTTGCTCTTTAGCTTGGGAAGATTCAACGTTTCCAACCCCAGTTCTATGGAGCGGACCGCCTTCATCAGCGCCTGCTCAAAGAAGCTGCCGATGGCCATCACTTCTCCTGTTGCCTTCATCTGTGTTCCCAGGGTCCTTCTGGCGTACACAAACTTGTCGAAGGGCCACTTGGGAAACTTCACTACGATATAATCGATGGCCGGCTCGGAGCATGCATATGTCTTTCCGGTGATGCTGTTTTTGATCTCATCCAAGGTATATCCTACGGCGATCTTAGATGCCACCTTGGCTATGGGATATCCAGTAGCTTTGGACGCCAGGGCCGAGGACCTGGACACCCTCGGATTCACCTCGATGACCGCATAGGCAAAACTCTCCGGATCCAGGGCGAATTGCACGTTGCATCCTCCCTCGACTCCCAGTTCCTGAACGATCTTGATGGCAGCGGACCGGAGCATCTGGAATTCCTTGTCGGCCAAAGTCACTGCCGGTGCCACCACAATGGAATCCCCCGTGTGGACACCCACCGGATCCAAGTTTTCCATGGAGCATATGGTGATGGTATTATTCTTGGCATCCCGCATCACCTCAAACTCGATCTCCTTCCAGCCGGAGACGCAACGCTCCACCAGGATCTGGGTGATGGGGGAAAGGCGAAGCCCATCTCCGCCGATGATCTTTAGCTCTTCTTCATTTTGCGCGATGCCTCCACCTGTCCCCCCCAAGGTGAATGCCGGTCTGACGATCACCGGATATCCGATGACGTCGGCGTAGGCAAGAGCATCTTTTAGGTCATTGACCACCTTGGATTCGATTACCGGTTCTCCGATGGCATCCAGCATATCCTTGAACATTTGCCGGTCTTCTGCCTTATCGATGGTTTCCGGGTCTGCACCCAGAAGCTTGATTCCTTGAGCATCCAAAAAACCTTCCTTGGCCAACTGCATGGACAGGGTGAGTCCCTTCTGTCCGCCCATGGTGGACAAAATGCTGTCCGGCTTTTCGATGAGGGCAATCTTCTTCAGGACCTCAACGGTGAGGGGTTCGATGTACACTCGATCAGCCATAGTCTTGTCCGTCATGATCGTGGCCGGATTGGAGTTGACCAGAACCACCTCAAGGCCCTCTTCTTTCAGGGCACGACATACCTGAGTCCCGGCGTAGTCAAACTCGGCTGCCTGACCGATAACGATGGGCCCGGAGCCGATGACCATTACCTTCTTTACATCTTTTCGCAGTCCCATATTATTTGCCCTCCTTGTAAGCGATCATATTGTCTACAAAATTATCGAATAAATACTGGGTATCGTGAGGTCCGGCAGAAGCATCCGGATGGAACTGAAGGGAGAAAGTCCCTGCCCGTTTGTACTCCACTCCTTCACAACTTCCGTCATTGATGTTGTAGTGGCTCACCTTGCCCACTTCCGGCAAAAGCGATTCACCGTCCACCGCGTATCCGTGATTCTGTGCGGTGATGAAGACCCTATCCTTTCCCACATCTACCACAGGCTGGTTGGCCCCCCGATGTCCGTACTTAAGCTTTTTTATGTCTCCGCCCAGTGCCAATGCCAGAAGTTGATGTCCCAGCCCGATACCCATGACGGGAATATCCGTAGCCAGGATATCCTTCAGGTTCTCCAGGATCTGTTTTTCTTCCCGAGGATCCCCCGGTCCGTTGGATAGTACGATCCCGTGAAAATCATGTTCTTTCAGATCCTCCGGCACGCTGTCGTGAGGCATGATCATCACGTTGCATCCTCTTTGGTTCAAACTTCGCAGGATGTTCTGGGTGTATCCGTAATCCATGATCGCTACCCTGCAGGCGGCATCCTCCACTGAATAAGCAGTGGACACCTTGTCGGAAACCGCCGCCACCGGATCCTTGATCTGAAAGGCCTTGATTTCCTTCAGGAAAGCATCCACATCCTCGGGATACTCCGTAGTGATGGCTCCGTTCATGACGCCCTTTTCCCTGATCCTTTTCGTCAAAGCTCTCGTATCGATATCATATATTCCTACGATGCGATGCTCCGTAAGATATTCTCCCAGGTCCGACTTGCTCCTAAAGTTGGACGGCTCGTAGCACCATTCTCTGATGATGTAACCGCTGAGCCACACTCTGCTGGATTCCTTGTCCGCTTCATTGATGCCGTAGTTACCGATGAGCGGAAAGGTCTGCACCACGATCTGACCGTAGTAGCTGGGATCCGTCAAGGTTTCCAGATAGCCGGTCATGGATGTGGAGAAAACCACTTCTCCCATGGTAGTCCCGGGTACACCCAGGCTGTATCCTTCAAACATCGTCCCGTCTTCCAGGAACAAGTATGCCGGAATATCCGGCCGATAAGACCTCTTGTTGTTTTTTGCCATTCTATACTCCTTTGCATCATTGCCATTTATTTCGATTCCCCTGTCGGGGGTTTTATTCACCCTAATGAATAATTATACATTTTTACTGTCTTTTGTCAAGGCGGGGTTTCTCTCCATGAAACTGATAATAGCAGACCTCCAATCTACCGTTATACAGTTTTCTGCGGCGATTTGCCGGCCGGCCCATGATCTTTGTTTCCGCAGCCTTATCTGTGGTCACAAGGAAGAGAGACCAGTCTTTATTCTCTTGGCAAAATCCCCCCAGGGACCTGTATATAGCCGCTATCTCCTTTTCTTCCCCGATCCGCTCTCCGTAGGGCGGATTGGTAATGATGATCCCACTCTTTTCTTCCGCCTCAAGACGGGAGATGTTCCCTTGCACAAATCGGATGTCCCCTGAAACTCCGGCTTTTTCCGCATTTTCTCTGGCAGCGGCGACGGCATTCCTGTCCACGTCTCTTCCCAGGATGTTCAACGTTCCTTCTTTTTCCACAGCAGAAAGGGCTTCTTCCCTGGCTTTTTCAAACTGTCCCCGGTTCATGATATCCCATTCCTCGGAAACAAAGGTGCGCAAAAGGCCGGGTGCAATGTTCCGCCCTATCAGCGCTGCCTCGATGGGTATGGTCCCGGAACCACAGCAAGGATCTACCAGGAATCTTCCCGGACGCCAAAAGGAAAGCCGGACCATAGCGGCAGCCAAGGTTTCCTTGATGGGTGCATGGACATCCCGTATCCGGTACCCCCTCTTGTGTAATCCCACTCCGCTGGTGTCAACAGTAAGGGTGACCCGGTCCTTTAGGATGGTGACTTTCACCTTGTATTCACTTCCGGTCTCCGGTAGATTCTCCACACAGTAAAAATCCGCAAGTCGATCCACGATGGCCTTCTTGACGATGCTTTGGCAGCTGGGAACGCTAAATAACTTGGATTTGACGGAAGTCCCTGTTACGACAAACTTTCCATCCATGGGAATCAGCTCTTCCCATGGGATCCCCTTTGTCTGCTGATAGAGTTCTTCAAACTCCAGTGCTTGGAATTCTCCCATTTTTAGTAGGACCCTGTCGGCACATCGCAGCCATAAGTTGGCCCTGGCAATGGCCATTTCGTCCCCCTCAAAAGTGATTTTGCCGTCCTCGGACCGGATGATCTCATAGCCCAATGCCTGTATCTCTCTTTTAACTACTGCTTCCAAGCCGAAGGTAGCGGTAGCAATCAGTTCTCTCTTCATGATTTCTCCAAAAAGGCTATCTCCGATAGAGATAGCCCGATGCTTAAATAAATGATTTTTTTCGTCTGTTCAGGTCGCTTCTCTCGATAACGTCCATATTTTCCAGTGCCTTCCCGGTCCCCACAGCAACGCATGACATGGGGTCCTCGGCAACGCGCACGTTGATTCCCGTACGCTGTTTGATCCTTTCCTCGATACCGCTCATCATCGCGCCTCCACCGGTCAAAACAATACCGGATGAACTGATGTCCGCAGCCAGTTCCGGTGGCGTCTTCTCCAGGACTGCATGGGCAGCCTCACAAATCTGATGAAGTGGCTCTTCTAAAGCTTCCATCATCTCCGTACTTGTCATCTCCACATCTCTTGGAAGACCGGTCACCAGGTCACGACCGCTGCACACCATAGATACTTCTTCTTCCCTGGGGGCAGCCGTACCGATGGTGGATTTCAGCAACTCCGCCGTTCTCTCACCGATATAGAGTTTATGCTTCTTGCGCATGTACTTAATGATCACTTCATCGAATCTGTCTCCGGCGACCTTCAGGGATGTGCTGGCAACGATGCCGCCCAGTGCGATCACCGCAATATCCGTCGTCCCGCCGCCGATATCCATCACCATGATGCCTTCAGGTCGAGTGATGTCCAGCCCTGCTCCGATGGCAGCGGCAATTGGCTCCTCCATGAGGAAGACATCCTTTCCGCCGGCCTGGGTGGCAGCCTCTCTCACCGCACGCTTTTCCACTTCCGTCACGCCGCTAGGGACGCAAACCATAATTCTGGGCCGGAAGAACTTTCCCGTCCCGCAGGTTTTCTTGATGAAATACTTGAGCATCCTTTCCGTCACATCGTAATCGGAGATGACCCCGTCGCGAAGGGGGCGAAGAGCAATAATGTTTGCCGGAGTCCTTCCCAGCATCTGTCTGGCTTCTTCTCCAACAGCCAAAATCTCATCGGTTTCCTCGTCCACGGCAACTACCGATGGCTCCTGCAAAACGATTCCCTTACCTTTTATATATACAAGTACGTTAGCCGTACCCAGATCTATTCCGACTTCTTCCGAAAATCTCATGTTCGATTCTCCTCCTTAGTATTTTATAACATCTAAAGTATTATATACTAACAAGGTGCAACCTTCAACCTTTTTCATTCGAACTGCAGCGAACGATTGGATGCAACGTATCCTTTGATAGAGCAGTAAAGAGTGCGGTGATTTCGCCCTTAGTTACTGCCGTCTTCTTTATTCACACCTTTCAAGTCCCGGATTTCCATCGCTATCTTGTCCAGCTTGTCGATTATTTTTCTGACTACAATTCTATCCATCAGAAATGCCGACAAGCCGATAATAGCAATTACGATCACAACGTTCATGATAATGGGAATGATAAGTAGTATATCCATCAGAGTTTCTCCTTCTCCACAATTAACGAAAACGAACATCTGGTTATGAGCCATTCCACACTTGTGTCTGAAGCCTCTTCACCGGAATCATCATTTTTTGAAGTTTCATCCTGCTTTTTTTCCTGCTCCGGCGATTGCTCCCTCCACTGCATTTCCGCCTCTTCCGTTGCAAATACGATCCTATTGACCTGCCCGTCACCGGCATAAAACACGATCATCCCCTTCTCCGGTTCGGGGTATTCTTCATATCCTAAGAGGGGCTCTTCTTTCGGGATTTCCTCACGGTCTCTATACTTTCCCCCTTCAGGTTCGCCCCCCTTTACGATTTCATATTTGTCATCGTCTACATACTTGATGATGGTCCCCGGCTTCATGTAATCCGGTATCATCTTCCCGTTACCGATATCTCCTTTGGCGGCATATGCCGCAGATGAAAGCCCATAGATAATAAGCAGTATGATTATACTGCTCACCATTATCATTGCTCCGGCTTTGTGTTTATTTTGTATCATCGGGGCCTCCCCTCTCCTTTGAACCATGAAGTAGTACAGCGGTAATCAAACACATGTCCGCTATTACAAACCCACTTTTAACGATATAGGTGACCAGGTTCACCACAGGCGCAGTATAATGCACCATAGAATTTCTATTCTCCTTGTCTAATTTGGATTTTAAATCAAAAATATTTTCATGTAAAGCACTATTTATCATTGATAGGTATTGTCCACCCTATGGTGTGTCCTGTTTTCTATTTCTAGAGGCTTTGGGAGCATGGAGAGTTGGTATTACGGACTTTGGGATCGATAAAATCTTAGAAAATGCCCTTTTTGCCCCTGAATGTCAGGATTCCACAAGGCAAAATTGGGAAGAATGGCCATGTTTGTTGGCAAAACAACAAAATACTTTAGGGGGTGAAAGTGAAGAATCTTGACGCTGAGCTTAAAGATGAAGGATGTCAGGATTTTATCCTGACATCCTCCCCTTATATCAGATAGGGGGTGCGGACATTTTTTTGGACCGGCTACACGGCTAATCCAAGACTCTGTCTGTACTCCACAGGGCTCAAATATCCCAACGATTTCTTGCTACGTTTTTCATTGTACCAATGCAGGTAT